>NZ_PEFF01000001.1:5999388-6320874 GCF_002754375.1 Variovorax sp. 54 | reverse complement strand
GAACGCGGCCAGTGCCTCGAGCGGCGCGGTTGCGCCCGCGTGCAGGGCGAGCACTTCGCGCAGCACCTCGCGCTTGCGTGCGAGGCCGTCGGCGTCGAGCCCCGTGCCGGCGCCGGTGCACAGGCCGATGTCCAGCCCGGCCAGACGCGACAACAGCAGCGCCGCGGACGAGCTGTTGCCGATGCCCATTTCGCCGAGCAGCAGCGCGTTGCCCGGCAGCGCGCGCACGACCTCGCGGCCGTTGGCGATGGCCTGGGCGCACTGTTCGGGCGTCATGGCGGGGCCAGCCGACGCGTCGGCCGTGCCGGCGCCGATGCGCCGCGACACCAGACCGGGGCGCGGCTGGAAGTCGCGCCGCACGCCGCAATCGACCACAGTGAGAGCCAAGCCATGCTGGCGCGCCAGCACGCTGACCGCCGCGCCGCCGGCCAGGAAGTTCTCGACCATCTGCCAGGTCACGTCGCTCGGATAGGCCGACACGCCGCGCGCCGCCAGCCCGTGGTCGCCCGCGCACACGAGCATCTGCGGCGCGTCGAGCACGGGCTGCTCGGTGCCGAGGATGGTGCCGATGCGCAACGCCAGCGCTTCGAGGCGGCCCAGCGCGCCGACCGGCTTGGTCTTGTTGTCGAGCGCGGCCTGCAGACGCGCCGCGAGTGCGGCGTCGGCAATGTCTGGAACGGAGGGAATCAGGTCGGTGTCGGTCATGCGATCAGGCCGGCGAGCACGCCGGCGTCGAAGTGGGTGTCGATGAAGTCGGCCAGGCCGTCGAAGGTGGCGTCCAACGTGGGCGCCGTGGTACCGAACAGCGCCTGCAGCGCGGCCCGGTCTTCGAACAGGCCATGCAAATAGAGGCCCAGCACGTTGCCGCGCGCGTTCTGCCAGGCCAGGCCCTCGGGCATCACGGCGCGGCCGTCATGGGCCAGTTGCGGGTGGGCCGCGGTCTGGCCGTGGTGGATTTCGTAGCCGGCAATGCGCACGCCCGACAGCGCGGCCCAGGGGCCGGCCACGAGGTCACCAGCAAAGGTCGCCTCGCGGTGCCGCACGGTCTTCTCGCGCTCGAACACCGTCACCAGCGGCAGCAGCCCGAGCCCCGGCGCGTTTCCATCGATGCCGTGCGGATCGACCAGCGCCTCGCCCAGCATCTGCAGCCCGCCGCAGACGCCCAGCACCGCGCCGCCGCGCCCCGCGTGCTCGGCCACCGCGCGGTCCAGCCCCTGCGCGCGCAGCCAGGCAAGGTCACCGCTCGTGTGCTTGGAGCCGGGCAGCACGATCCAGTCGGCACCGGCCACATCGGCGGGCGTGCGAGCCCAGACCAGGCGCACGCCGGGCACGTTCTTCAGCGCCTGGAATTCATCGAGGTTGCTCAGGCGCGGGTACGCGACCACCGCCACAGTGCGCGTGACCACGCCGCTGGCGCGGCTGCGGTCGTCGAACACGCCGTCTTCCTCGGGCAGGCCGTGCTGCCACCACATCGGCAGCGTCGCCACGGTGGGCACGCCAGTCAGTTCCTGCAGTTGCTGCGGCGCGGGCGCCAGCAGCGAGGCATCGCCACGGAATTTGTTGAGCACGAAGCCGTTGATGAGCACCCGGTCGGCCTCGGGCAGCAGCGCCCAGGTGCCGTACAGGTGGGCAAAGGCGCCGCCGCGGTCGATGTCGGTTGCCAGCAGGCAGCGCGCCCGCGCGTGGCGCGCGACGCGCATGTTGACGATGTCGCTAGCCATGAGGTTGATCTCGGCCGGAGAGCCCGCGCCTTCGATCACGACCACGTCGTTCTCGGCGCGCAGGTCGTCGAAGGCCTGCACGATCTGCGGCCAGACGCGCTCGCTGCGCCCGCGCCACGGCAGGGTCGAGAGCGACTCGCTCACCTGCCCCATCAGCACCACCTGGCTGTGGGTGTCGCGCTCGGGCTTGAGCAGCAGCGGATTCATGCGCACGTCGGGCACGGCGTTGGCGGCCAGGGCCTGGAAGTACTGGGCGCTGCCGATCTCGCCGCCCTCGACCACGCGGGCGTTGTTGCTCATGTTCTGCGCCTTGAAAGGCGCCACCCGCAACCCCTGGCGGGCATACCACCGGCACAGCGCGGTGGCCAGCCAGCTCTTGCCGGCGCCGCTCGTGGTGCCCAGGACCATGACGCAGCGCGCCGGTCCGCTTGTCGCTCTAGAACTCATCCGGGGATTGTCGTTGAGCGCCGAACTGAAACCGAATGGGCCGATCAGACGAACTAGTGGGTAGGGCCCCTCAAGGCCGAACCCTGGAACCTCATGTCCGCCCTCAACGACCTGGCGCTCACCGTCGAAGAAACCGAACCGGGCCGGTTCCACTGGGTCCTGCTCAAAGCAGGGGACAACGGCGACGCCGATGCGCTCGACTACCGCGTCCACCGCCGGGCCGTGCGCGCCGAAGGCAGCTATTCGAACGCGCTGGCAATGGGCGTGGCGCAGCTGCAGAAGCTCAGCGCCAAGGCCTCACCCGACATCGGCGACTGAGCCTGCTCCGTCAGGGCGAGAAGCCCGAGCGCCGCACCACCGGCTCCCACTGCTGGCGGTAGGCCTTGAGCATCTGCACGGTCTCGGCATTGCTGCTGACCACCGGCTGGATGTAGAGCGCGATGGCCGCCTTCTGCAGCCCCGGGTCCTGCATCACCTCGCGGATCTTGCCGGCCAGCAACTGCACCTTGGCCGGCGGCATGCTGCTCGGCGCGAAGAAGGTGTTCCAGCCGTCGGCATCGATCTTCATGCCGGCCTCGCGGAAGGTCGGCACGGCGGGCGCGAAGCTCGCGCGCTTCTTGCCCGACACGGCCAGGATGCGAATCTTGCCGGCCACGTGCTGCGCGTAGAGCGAGTCCAGCGTGTCGATGGCGATCGGCAGCGATCCGCCGCTCAGGTCGGCCAGCAGCGGCGCCGAACCGCCATAGCCCTTGATCTGCGGCTGCACGCTCAAGGCATCGCCCACCATCAGGCCGAAGAAGTGCGGCAGGCTGCCGGTTGCCGGCACGCCGAACACCGCCTCCTCGGGGTGGGCCCAGAGCCGGCCCACGAGGAACATCGCGCGGTCCAGCTGCAGCTTCTGACCCACGGCCAGCGCGAAGTCGTAGCTGCTGACCTGCGTGACCGGCACGAAGTCCTTGTCGGGGTCGTAGCCGGCGTCCTTGAGCACGAGCGGCGCCACCATCATCACGGCGGGGTTGCCGAGCATCAGCACGTTCTCGCTCGCGGGCGCGCGCCGCAATTGCTTGGCCGCGAGACGGCCGCCCTCGCCTGCACGGTTCTCCACCGTCACCGCCACGCCGAGCTGGGGGCCGAGCCGCTCGGCGATCAGCCGCGCGATGCGGTCGGTGCTGCCGCCGGGCGCATAGCCGACGACCAGCGTGAGCGGGCCCTCGAGCACTGGCGCGGGCGTCTGTGCCTGCGCGGGCACCACGGCGCCGCCGATCGCGAGCGCGAGGCAGCGGGCGGCGAGGCTTCGCCGGGACCAAAGAAAGGGCATGGGATCTCCTGTATCGCCGGCGGCAGGCGGCCAGCTTTGTTACGTTGTTTATATTCAGGTAACAAATAGTTGATCTAATCCATCATTGCCCGCCGAGGCGGCGCCACCACACCCTGCACCCGTGAGTTCTTCCGTGCCAGCCTTCCCCGACGCGGCCGCGCTGCTCGCGCCCCGCTCCCTCGACGACCTGCTGCTTTACCGGCTCTCGCGCGCCGCGCGCGCCGGCAGCGGCATGGCCACGCGCCTCGTCGAAGGCGGTTTCGGCATCACGCGCCGCGAATGGGGAATGATCGGCACGCTCGCGCAGACCGGAGAGATCACCTCCTCCATGCTGTCGGAACAACTGAACCTGGACCGCGTGCGCACCTCGCGCGGACTGGGCAGCCTGGTCGAAAAGCAGTTGGTGGAACGGCGCCGCGACGCCAAGGACCGCCGCGAAGTGCACGTGCGGCTGAGCCCGGCAGGACGCCAGCTCTATGACGACCTGTTCTCGCGGGTCGCCGACCTCAACACGGGCCTGCTCGAAGGTATGGCCCCGGCAGACATCGAGATCCTGCTGCAATGCCTGCAGCGGCTCGAGCAACGCGGCAGCGCGCTGAGCGCGCAAGGCCTGGTGCCCGAGAAGGCCGACCGCCGTTCGGGCGGCACGCGCCACCGCTGGCCGATGCGGGGCGCGTAGGGCCTGCCGGCCCGCTCAGCTCTGCGGGCCGCGCGGTGCGTCGGCCGACGCCACGGCGCCCGGCACGTCCCAGCCGCCGCCGATCGCGCGGATCAGCCCCACCGTCGCCTGGTACTGGGCCGACTTCACCTGCAGCGCCTGGCGCCGGTTGCGCAGCTCGCTGCGGCGCGCGTCGAGCAGGTCGAGCTGGCTCACGTAGCCGTTGCGGTAGCGCGTGTCCGACAGGCTGGTGGCACGCTGCGCCGAGGTCACGGCCTGCGCCTGCACCACCGACTGCTCCTGCAGGATGCGGATGGCGGCCAGCTGGTCTTCGACCTCCTGGAACGCCACCAGCACCTGCGAGCGGTAGCTGGCGAGCGCGCCGTCGAGCTGGGCATTGGCGCCCTGCACGCCGGCCTCGCGGCGGCCGCCGTCGAAGATCGGCAGCGACAGCAGTGCGCCCACGCCCCACGAGCGGGCCGACCACTTGAAGAGGTCGCCAATCTCGGGCGAGGCGTAGCCGGCCGCGCCGGTCAGCGAGATGTTCGGGAACCACGCGGTCTGCGCCACGCCCACGCGGGCCTGCGCCGCCATGACGGCACTCTGCGCGGCCGACACGTCGGGCCGGCGCGTGAGCACGGTAGACGGCACGCCCGGCGGAATCACCGGCAGCGCGGTCGCCCAGTCGTCGGGCCGCATGCCGAAGCTGGAGGCCGAATCGCCCACCAGCACGGCCAGCGCATGTTCGACCTGCGCACGCTGGCGGTCGAGCGCAAGCGCGTCCGATTCGGTGGATGACACCTCGGTCTGCACGCGCGCCACGTCGAGCTCGGCGATGTCGCCGGCCTGCTGGCGGCGCTGCGTCAGGCGCAGCGTGTCGCGGTAGGCGGCGACCGATTCGCGCACCAGCACGCGCTCGGCGTCGAGCGCGCGCAGTTGCAGGTAGGTCTGCGCCACTTCGGCCTGCACCGCGAGCCGGGTGCTCTGCAGCAGCGCCTCGCGGCCCGCCGCGTCGAGCTTGGCCGCATCGGCCGCGCCCGAGAGACGACCGAACAGGTCAACCTCGTACGAGAACGTGGCGCCGATGTTGGTCATGGTGCCGGGCCGGGTGCTGGCCGTGGCCTTGTCCAGGCCCGCACCGCGGTTGGCGCCGGCGCCCAGGCCGATCTGCGGCAGGCGGTCGGCCTGCGCGCTGCGCGCCAGCGCACGGGCCTCGGCCAGCCGTGCGGCGGCGGCCTGGATGTTGGCGTTGTCGACCGCGGCGCGCTCGACCAGCGTGTTGAGCACCGGGTCGTTGAACGCCAGCCACCATTCGCCGCGCGGTTGCGCCTCGGCGGGCGTGGCCCGGGTGAAGCCGGCCGGCGCCGTGGCGCCCGGTTGCTGCTGCGGCTGTTCCTTGAACTGGGCCGCGGTCGGCACCGAGGGCATGCCCGAGGGCACGCTGGCGCAACCGGCCAGCACGAGGGCCGCCACCAGCGGCAGCATGGCGGTGCGCAATGGGCGCATCAGGGTGGGGATTCCGAATGTCATGGAAAACCTTCTTTCTTCTTGTCGATCAGTCATGCGCGCCATGCGAAGGGCGCGGCGAGGCCGGCACCGGGTGCAGACCACCACCACCACCACCGTGCGAAGGGGTCGCAGGATGGTCGGCCGACACGAAGTCGTCGCCGTGCGGCACTTCGCCATGCAGCTTGAGCGGCCGGTTGCCCGCCAGGCGGCGCATCAGCACGTAGAACACCGGCGTCAGGAACAGGCCGAAGGCCGTCACGCCGATCATTCCGGCGAACACCGCCACACCCATCGCCTTGCGCATCTCGGAGCCGGCACCGGTCGAGAGCACCAGGGGCAGCACGCCCATCACGAAGGCCAGCGAGGTCATCAAAATCGGGCGCAGGCGCAGGCGGCTGGCTTCGATCGCAGCCTGAATGGGCGTGCGTCCGGCGAACTCCAGCTCCCGTGCGAACTCCACGATCAGGATCGCGTTCTTCGCACTCAGCCCCACCAGCACGATCAACCCGATCTGCGTGAAGACGTTGTTGTCGCCTCCCGAGATCCATACGCCCGCCATCGCGGCCATGATGCCCATCGGCACGATCAGGATGATCGCGATCGGCAGCGTCAGGCTTTCGTACTGCGCGGCCAGCACCAGGAACACCAGCAGGATCGCCAGCGGGAACACCAGGAAGGCGGAGTTGCCGGCCAGGATTTCCTGGTACGTCAGCTCGGTCCACTCGAAGCTCACACCCTTGGGCAGCGTCTCGGCCGCGATCTTGGTGATCACGTCCTGCGCCTGGCCCGACGAATAGCCGGGGGCTGGGCCGCCGTTGATGTCAGCGGCGAGGTAGCCGTTGTAGCGCATGGCGCGTTCCGGGCCGAAGGTCGAGTTGACCTTCATCAGCGCAGCCAGCGGCACCATCTCACCCGAGGTCGAGCGCACCTTCAGCATACCCACGTCTTCGGCACGGGCGCGGTACGGCGCATCGGCCTGAACGCGCACGGAGTACGTGCGGCCGAACTTGTTGAAGTCGTTGGCGTACAGGCTACCGAGGTAGATCTGCATCGTGTCGAAGATGTCCGTCACGGGCACGCCGAGCTGGCGCGCCTTGGTGCGGTCGATGTCGGCATACAGCTGCGGCACGTTGACCTGCCAGCTCGTGAACATGCCCGTCAGTTCGGGCGCTGCATACGCCTTGGCCATGAAGGCCTTCACCGCGACGTCCATCTGGTCGTAGCCGACCGAGGCGCGGTCTTCGATCTGCAGCTTGAAGCCGCCGGTCGTGCCCAGGCCTGCCACCGGCGGCGGCGGGAACATCACGATGAACGCATCCTGGATGCTCGAGAACGCACCGTTGAGCTGGCCGGCCACCGCACCGCCGCTCTGGTCTTCGCGCTTGCGCTGGTCGAAGGGCTTGAGCGTGGCGAACACGATGCCCGAGTTCGAGCTGTTGGTGAAGCCATTGATCGACAGGCCCGGGAAGGCAATCGCGTCTTCCACGTTCGGGTTCTTCTTCATGATCTCGCCCATGCGGGTGATCACCTCTTCCGTGCGGTCGAGCGTGGCGCCGTCGGGCAGCTGGGCAAAACCGATGAGGTACTGCTTGTCCTGCGCCGGCACGAAGCCGCTGGGCACCGCCTTGAAGAGGCCGAAGGTCACGCCGACCAGCGCGAGGTAGATCACCAGCATCAGCGTCTTGCGCGAGATCACGCGCTTGACGCCGCCGCTGTAGGCCTCGGAGCCGCGATGGAAGAACTTGTTGAAGCCGCGGAACAGCCAGCCGAAGGCCTTGTCCATGCCGCGCGTCAGGGCGTCCTTGGGCTGGTCGTGGCCGCGCAGCAGCAGTGCGGCGAGCGCGGGCGACAGCGTCAGCGAGTTGATGGCCGAGATCACCGTCGAGATCGCGATGGTCACCGCGAACTGCTTGTAGAACTGGCCCGTGAGACCACTGATGAAAGCCAGCGGCACAAACACGGCCACCAGCACCAGCGCGATCGCGATGATGGGGCCCGACACTTCGCGCATGGCGCGGTACGTGGCTTCACGCGGCGTGAGCCCGGCTTCGATGTTGCGCTCGACGTTCTCCACCACCACGATGGCGTCGTCCACCACGATGCCGATGGCCAGCACCAGCCCGAACAGGCTCAGTGCGTTGATCGAGAAACCGAGGACATGCAGCACCGCGAAGGTACCGATCACCGACACCGGCACGGCCAGCAGCGGAATGATGGAGGCGCGCCACGTTTGCAGGAACAGGATCACCACGAGCACCACCAGCGCGATGGCTTCGAGCAGCGTGTGGATCACCGATTCGATCGACGCACGCACGAACTGAGTCGGGTCATAGGCGATGCGGTATTCCAGGCCTTCGGGCATGTTCTTGTTCAGCTCGTTCATCGTCTTGCGGACGTTGGACGAGATGTCGAGCGCGTTGGAGCCCGGTGCCTGGAACACGCCCATGCCGACGGCCGGGTCGTTGTTCAGCAGCGAACGCAGCGAGTAGTCGGCGGCGCCCATTTCGAGGCGGCCGATGTCGCGAAGGCGCGTGACGGCGCCGTCGGTACCGCTCTTGACGATGATGTCGCCGAACTCTTCTTCGCTCTGCAGGCGCCCTTGCGCATTGATCGACAGCTGCATGTCCACGTCCGACAGGCCCGGCGATGCGCCGACCACGCCGGCCGCGGCCTGCACGTTCTGGCCGCGAATCGCTGCCACCACGTCGCTGGCCGACAGGCCACGCTGCGCGACCTTCTGCGGGTCGAGCCACACGCGCATCGAGTAGTCGCCGCCGCCGAAGATCTGGACCTGTCCCACGCCTTCGATGCGCGCGAGCGGGTCCTTCACATTCAGCACCGCGTAGTTGCGCAGGTAGTTGATGTCGTAGCGGTTGTTCGGCGAGACGAGGTGGACCACCATCGTCAGGTCGGGCGCGCTCTTGACGGTCGTGATGCCGAGACGCCGCACTTCTTCGGGCAGGCGCGGCTCGGCTTGCGAGACGCGGTTCTGCACGAGCTGCTGGGCCTTGTCGGGATCGGTGCCGAGGCGGAAGGTGACGGTCAGCGTCATCACGCCGTCGGTCGTCGCCTGGCTGCCCATGTAGAGCATGCCTTCGACGCCGTTGATCTGCTCTTCGAGCGGCGTGGCCACCGTTTCAGCAATCACCTTCGGGTTGGCGCCCGGGTACGTTGCGCGCACCACCACCGAAGGCGGCGCGACTTCGGGGTACTCCGAGATCGGCAGGCCGCGCAGCGCAATCAGGCCTGCGATCAGCATCAAGAGCGACAGCACGCCGGCAAAGATCGGCCTGTCGATGAAGAATTTTGAGAGATTCATGTTGGTTCTCCGGCGGGCGCCAGGGCGCCCTCCTCCGAAATCAGGACTTCGCGGCCTCCTCGGCCACGCGTTCCGGTTGTTGTTGCTTCGTGTCGGCCTTGGCGTCCATGGTCACTTGCTGCGGCACCACCAGCGCACCCGGGCGGATGTGCTGCAGGCCGTTCACCACCACGCGGTCGCCGGCCTTCAAGCCTTTGCTCACCACGCGCAGGCCGTTGATGGGCGCACCCAGCGTCACCTCGCGGTAGACCGCCTTGTTGTCTTCACCCACGACCATCACGAACTTCTTGTTCTGGTCGGTGCCGATGGCGCGCTCGCTCACCAGCAGCGCGGTGTCGTTGCGGGCCTGGCCCATGCGGATGCGGGCGAACTGGCCGGGAATGAGCGCGCCGTCCTTGTTGTCGAACGAAGCACGCACACGCACGGTGCCGCTGCGGGCGTCGACCTGGTTGTCGATCAGCTGCAGCTTGCCGGTGAAGGGCGTGCCTTCGAGGCCGGCGGTGCCCATCTGCACGGGGATGGTGTCGATCTGGCCGCGGGCGCCGGCGTTGGCCGGCAGGTCCTTCAGCGCGCGGGTGATGACCTGCTCGTCGGCATCGAAGCTCGCGTAGATCGGGCTCACCGACACCAGCGTGGTCAGTACCGGTGCGCCGGGGCCGGCGGCCACCAGGTTGCCCACGGTCACTTCGAGCTTGCCGATGCGGCCCGACACCGGTGCGCGCACCTGGGTGTAGCCCAGGCTCAGGCGTGCGGTCTGCAGCGAGGCCTGCGCGGCGCGCAGGTTGGCTTCGGCTTCGCGGCCGGCGTTCACGCGCTCGTCGAGTTCACGCTGCGCGATGGCCTGCTCGTCCCACAGGCGCTTGGCGCGTTCCTGCTCGCTGCGGCTGAAGGCCTGGCGGGCTTGTGCCGACGCGACCTGCGCTTCGGCACGCTCCACCTCGGCGGCGTACGGTGCGGGGTCGATGGTGATGAGCAGGTCGCCCTGCTTCACCAGCGCGCCTTCGCGGAAGTGCACCGCCTGCACGGCGCCTGCCACGCGGGAGCGCACATCGACGCGCTGCACGGCTTCGAGGCGGCCCGAGAACTCGTCCCAGGCGTTGATCTCGCTCGACGCCACGGTGGCGACCGACACCGGCGTGCCCTGTTGCGCGGCGACCGGGGCGGTGGCCTCGGCCTTGAAGCTGTACATGCCCACCACCGCGGCGGCCACAGCCAGCACCGCGGTGAGGCCGGTCACGGCGGGCCACAGACCCTTGCGGGCGGTGGAAGACAGCGCTTGTTCGTTCTTGTTCGACATGATGGTTCGTCCTTCTCGATGACTTTTTCGGGATGCAACAGGCCATCCCGGCGCCGGCGGCGTCAGGAGGCGGAATTCAGAGAACAGAAAGCCCTGCCACCCGCCTCTGTGGAGGCGGCGGCTTGTTTCAGGGGGCGGAGCGGACCCTCGCGGGCCTAGCTGGGCTCAGGGACCGCCGGGGGCGGTGTGGTGGCGCTGAAGAACTCGCGGAAGTGCTGCTGCACGCTGGCTTCGCAGGATGCGCATCCCACGGCCTCGGTGTCGTACAGCGCCTTGGGCCAGTTGTCGGCGCCGGTCAGCACGCTGCTCGTGACCTCGATGCCGGCCGAGCGCAGCCGGGCTGCGAAGGTCATGGCCTCGTCGCGCATCGCGTCGTCGGGCCCCACCAGCACCAGCGCCGGTGCCAGGGCGGCCAGCCGCAGCGATCCGCTCGGCACCGCATAGGGGTGCGTGGCGTTCGACGGACAGCTCAAATACTTGGCCCAGCCCGTGGCCCAACGGCACTCGGCGGCATCGTTCGTGGCATTGCGCAGCGAGGCGGTGCCGGCGCACGGGTCGAGCATGGGCGACAGCAGGATCTGGCCTGCCAGCGGCGGATGGGCGCGGTCACGGGCCACCAGGGCCACGCTGGCCGCCAGGTTGCCGCCGGCTTCTTCGCCGGCCAGGTACACCTGGGCGCCCTTGCCGCCGAGCTTCACGCGCTGCTTGTAGAGCCACTCGAGCGCCGCATAACCCACCTCGACCGGCTCCGGGAACGGGGCCGCCGGGGCCAGCGGGTAATCGAGCGACACCACCACCGCACCCGCACCGGCCAGCAGCCGGGCCACGTTGCGGCCGTTGTCGAGATTGCCGCAGATGAAGGTGCCGCCATGGAAGTGCAGCACCAGCGGCACGGTCTCGCCCCGTGGACGCTGTCCGTAGACACGGGCAGCCACGGGCTCGCGGCCGGGCAGCTCGATCAACAGATCGGACTCCACGCCTTGTGCCGCGGCAAGCGCAGCAGCTTCAGCGGACCGGGACGATGGACGGGGTGACATGGGCGACCTCAGGGATTTAGGCGATGGTTGAAATATAAGGCGCTACCTGCGCGTTGAAACAGGAAACACAGCCCTACTCTGTTTCCAAACGGAGAACAATCAGGCACACCGTAGGGACGCATTCCTTGTGTGAGAATCCGCCTCCTTCCGGCATACGCCGGTCTCCCTGAACAGGCATTCGATGGATCAAATCCAGGCAATGCGGATCTTTGTCCGCGTGGTGGAAGCCGGCACCTTCACCCGTGCCGCCGACTCTCTGGCCCTGCCCAAGGGCACCGTCACCAAGCAGATCCAGGCGCTGGAAGCGCGCCTGCACGTGAAGCTGCTCAACCGCACGACGCGGCGCGTCACCGTCACGCCCGACGGCGCCGCCTACTTCGAGCGCGCGGCGCGGCTGCTGAACGACTTCGACGACATGGAAGCCAGCATGACGAATGCGCAGGCCAACCCCACGGGGCGGCTGCGCATCGACGTGGGCACCTCGGTGGCGCAGCAGATCATCCTGCCCAACCTGGCCAGCTTCTGCGACCGCTACCCCGACATCCAGGTCGACCTGGGCGTGAGCGACCGTACGGTGGACCTGATCAGCGACAACGTCGACTGCGTGATCCGCGCCGGCGAGCTGAACGACCAGTCGCTGGTGGCGCGCCGCATCGGCACCCTGCACTTCGTCACCGTGGCCTCGCCGGCCTACATCAAGCGCTATGGTGCGCCGCAACATCCCAACGACATCGAGAAGCGGCACCACGTCGTGAGCTACTTCTCGGGCACCACCCGGCGCGTGTACCCGCACGAGTTCAAGAAGGGCGACGAGTACATCGAGCTCAACGGCCCCTACCGCGTGTCGGTCAACGAGAGCAACGCGCACATGACGGCCGTGCTCGCGGGCTTCGGCCTGTCGCAGTGCATCACCTTCTCGGCCGAGCCGCTGCTGGAAACCGGCGAGCTCGTCGAGGTGCTGGCCGACTGGCATCGCGACCCGCTGCCGATCCACGTGGTGTACCCGCCGAACCGGCACCTGAGTGCGAAGGTGCGGGCGTTTGTGGACTGGGCGGCGGATCTGTTTGCGAAGAATCCGCGGTTGCAGCGGCGCTGAGGGAGCTCTTTCCGTCTCTTCAGGGCTGGATCAACGCGGCCAGAGCATGTGCCGAGGGTGATGTTTCCCGGCCCAGGTGCTCGACCAGGCTGCGCCGGTCGGCCTCGGTGCGCTGCTGCGAGAGAAAGCGCTTGCCGGTCAGCGCGAGGATGTCGATCTCGAAGCCGACCAGCCGCTGCAGCGCGTCATCGACGAACTCGGGCGATGCATCGGCGAGGGACCAGGGATCGTCGCGATTTGCTTCCTGCGACTGCGTCAGCGCTTCGAGGTGCGACCGCAGCCAGACGCGGTCTTCAATGAACCGCAACCGGCCTGTAGCCTGCACCGCGATGTAGTTCCAGCTCGGCGCCAAGCGCCCGCTGCGCTGGCCGTTGACGTACCAGCGCGGGGAGATGAACGCGTTCGGACTCTGGAACACGACCGTGACGTCGCAACCGCCTCGCACCTCGCTGGTCCACAGCGAATGGTTGCGGGCCACATGGCCTGCCAGCGTGCCGTGCGGGCCGCGATCAATCACCTCCAGCGGCAGCAGGTTGGCATCGACCGAGCTGCCCGCGACCGTGAAGAGCGTGGCCAACGGGTAGGCACGCATGAGCCGGTGAAGCTCGTCGCGCGCCTCGATGGCGAAAAGGGGCTGGATGTGCACGGGGAAGCCTTTCGGGGGATCGATGCCCGTCGAGTATTGCGCTCCCGCCCCTCCATCACAGTCGCATGGAGGTCACCCCGGCGTCAGTAGACCGGCTCGCACCGCACCTCAGTCTTCACCGAATTCGCAATGAAGCACTCCTCATGCGCCCGATGGTGCATGTGTTCGACCTGCTCCCGCGTCGGCAGGTTCTCGCCCGAAAAGCTCACCTGCGGACGCAGCGTGACGACAGTCATCGCCATCTTTCCTTCGGCGTTCTTTTCCATCACGCCCGTGGCCGCGTCGACATAGCGGTCGACCACGAACTTGCGCTTCACCGCCATGGTGAGGAACCACAGCATGTGGCAGCTGGACAGCGAGGCCACGAACATCTCTTCCGGGTCGACGGCCGACGCATCGGAGAACGGCAGCGGCACCACATGCGGTGACGAAGAGCCCGGCACCTCTGCGCCACCGTCGAAGCGCAGCACGTGGTGGCGGCTGTAGGTGTTGGCCAGGAAGTCCTGGTCACCTCGCTCCCAAACGATTTCGGCGGTGTACTCGGACATGGGTCGTGCTCCTCGATGGATGGAATGAATGAATGGATGTCAGACGCTCATCAGCTTCACGATCAGCGGCACCAGCAGCGCGGTCGCGATGCCGTTGAGCCCCATCGCCAACGCCGAGAACGCGCCTGCGGTTTCGTTCACCTGGATGGCCCGCGCGGTGCCGATGCCGTGCGCCGCCATGCCGACGGCAAAGCCGCGCACCGCGGGTTCCTTGATGCGCAGCAGGTTCAGCAAGCCCGTCGCCATGATCGCGCCCGAGATGCCGGCGATGGCCGCAGCCACGGCCGCCAGTGACGGCAGGCCGCCGATCTTTTCGGCCACGCCCATCGCGATCGGCATGGTGGCCGACTTGGGCGCGAGCGACATCAAGAGCTCGTGCGAACCGCCGAGCACCCAGCCGATGCCGATGGCCGAGACGATGGCTGCGACCGAGCCCACCAGCAGCGCCACGCCGATCGGCAGCCACAGGCGCCGCAGGCGACCGACCTGGCTGTACAGCGGCACGGCCAGCGCCACGGTGGCCGGGCCGATCAGGAAGTGGACGAACTTGGCGCCTTCGAAGTAGGTGTCGTACGGCGTGCGCGTGAGCAGCAGCACGCCCACGATGACGATCACCGACACAAGCACCGGGTTGACCATCGGGTTGCGCCCGCTGCGCGCGTGCAGCCACAGCGCGCCCAGATAGGCCAGCAGCGTGAGTGACAGCCACAGCAGCGGCGACTGGGCGAGAAAGACCCAGATCTCGGAGAGTTTGGCGGGCGCGTTCATTCAGCGTCCTTGCCGGTGATGCGGATCATCCAGCGCAGCGTGAGCGCGGTCACCGCCATGGTGAAGGCGCCGCCCACGACACCGGCCGCAAGGAACGGCAGCCACTCGCGCCCCACGCGCTCGAAGTGCAGCATGACGCCGGTCACCGCCGGGATGAACAACAGCATCAGGTTGCGCAGCAGATGGCCCGAGGTGTCGGTCAGCGCTTCCGGCACGCCGCCGCGCACGAGCAGGCCGACGAAGAGCAGCAGCATGCCGATCAGCGGACCGGGGATCGGCAGCGACAGCCACTGCACGAGCAGTTCGCCCGCGAGCTGGCACAGAAAGAGCGTGGTGATGGCGTAGAGCATGGGCCTCGTTGTTTTCCTTTTTTGCGACGGCCCTATTGTGGTGCGAGGTGCGTTCAGCCGCTGTGTCGTGCGGCGCTGGCCCTCGCCCACGCGGCCTTCAATGCCTGCTGGCTGGCCGGCGACAGCACGCCCAGGCGCAGGTGCCCCGGCAGACCGAAAGAGGCGCAGTCGCGCAGCTTGATGCCCTCGGCGCGCAGTGCGGCGGCGCGGGGCGGGTATGGCGTGTCGGGCCGCGCGCCGAAGAAGTTGGCGTCGCCTCGCAGCACCTCCCAACCGAGCGATTCGCAGACGGCGCGCTGCCGCGCCTTCCAGTCGCGCAGGATGTCGAGGCTGCGCGCGAGCCAGCCTTGCGCTTCGTCGGTGGTCCATGTCGTGAGCAGCGCCACGCCGTGCGTGCCCAGCGGCCACGAGGGCGCGAGGCGTTCGAGCCGCTCCAGCAGCGGGCCGGCCACGTCGCTGTTCGCCGGCGCGATGGCGTAGGCGGCGCGGATGCCCGTGAGGCCCATGGCCTTGTTCGGTGTCCACAGCTGCCAGACGCGGTCGCGCTGCGCGTCGTCGTGCGAGGGCTGGCCTTCGAGGCGCAGCGGTTCGTAGGCCATGTCGAGCACGCAGACCGCATCGCTCGCGGCATGCTGCGCGATGTCGGGCTGCGGCTGGCCGAACGGGCTCGATGGTTCGCAACACCAGCGCAACGCGGCGCCTTCGGCCTCTTCGGGTGCGCGTCGCACGCCGAGGCCCCAGGCCCCGGCGGCGCGCTCGTAGTCGCCATAGCTGTGTGCGGGCAGCCAGACATCTCCACCGCCGCCCTGCGCCACAGCGGCGCTGATGCGGTGGATGAATTCACTCGCGCTCGCAGCGATCGCGACGCGCTCCACGGCCACACCGTGGAAGGCAGCGAGCGCGGCGCGCAGCGCGGTGTAGCGCGGGTCGGGATAGTGCGCCGCGTCGGCCTCGCGCAGTGCGGCCAGCACCACGGGACACGAGCCGACCGCGTTGCCGTTGGTCGAGAAGTCGTGCGGCGCAGCGCCCGTCTCGTCGGGGCCGCCGTGCACCATCGCGTGATTCGTCATGCCCACCTCGCCAGCAGCGGCGACAGCATCGCGAGCGAAGCGATCACCGCCAGCCCCCACGCCGCCCGTTCGCCGAGCTGCGCGGTGCGCGCGGTGTCGGCAGACGTGGCCGCGCGCCCTTCCCCGTTCAGCGCATAGACGCCCGGCTTCGCAAGCCGCACCCCCAGCAGCAGCGCCATCGCACCCATCGGCCAGCCGCTGTTGGGCGATGGCGTGCGGCGCGCCTCACGGACCACGCCGCGCGGCCAGCGGGCCGCCGCAAGCGCCAGCAGCAGCACGGTGAGGCGCGCGGGCAGCCACGAGAGCACGTCGTCGGCGCGTGCGGCCCACTTGCCGAACCAGGTCCAGTCGCGCCCGCCGCGTTCGCCGCGATAACCCCACATGGCGTCGGCGGTGTTGGCGAAGCGGTAGAGCGCCGCACCCGGCAGGCCGAACAGCACGAACCAGAACACGGGCGCCACCAGCGAGTCGTTGAGGTTCTCGGCCAGCGACTCGATGGCGCTTTCGCGCACCTCGCGCTCGCTCAGTACCGAGACGTCGCGGCTCACGAGGCGCGCGAGCCGTGCGCGGCCCGCGTCCAGCGATTCGCCCAGCGCGGCCTCGACCGCCAGCACTTCGTTGCGCAGCATGCGCCATGCAAATAGCGGCTTGAACGCGAGCCCAAGCACCACGGCCATGGCCCACACCGGCAGCCATTGCATCGCCAGGCTCTGCACCGCCGACGCGACGGCGAATGCGGCCATCGCGCCCACGCACCAGCCGAGCGCGCCCATCGCGAAGCCCGGCAGGTCGCGTGGCTTCGCGTCGGCGGCGCGCGGTGCGAGGCGGCTGCCGATCCATTCCAGGTAGCCGCCCATCCACACGACAGGGTGCAGCGGCGCGGGCGGCTCGCCCAGCCAGCGGTCGACGGCCAGCGCCAGCCACAGGGCGGCGACCAGCGCGAGGGCGAAGACAGTGAAGGGATCTAGCGCAGGCATGGCAGGCATTCTCGTGAATCAGGCGGCAGGCACGGCCCGGCCGCGCCGCCATTGCACCAGCGCGCCGACGGCCAGCAGCAAAGCAGCGCCGAACGCGGCGAGCAGGCGCGGCAGCACGGCGGATGGCGGCGGGGGCGATGCGGTGTCAGTGATGGGCTTCAGCTGGAGGCCGGTCACCGACTGCGCCAGATCTGCCGTGGGCGACTCGGGTGCGGGCGCCGCCGCCTCAACGGGCGCGATGGGCGGCGCAGCAACGACCGGCGCAGGGGCAGTCACCGCCGACGGCGAAGGCACCAACGCAGCCTGCGCAAACCGCTGCACCGCCTCGTTCCGCTCGCGCAGCCCAGTGGCGCTTGCTGCTTCCGTGTAGGCCTGCGCCAGTTCGCGCCGCGTCGTGGCATCGGGCTTCCAGTAGTTCAGCCGGACGGCATCGAGCATGCGCTCCAGCGTCTGCGCGAAGGCGGCGCGGTTCTCGCGCTCCAGCCACTGCCGCGTGCCGAGCCTGTAGGTGTCGCGCACATAGACCTCGTGCAGCGACTGCCAGTGGTCCGCGCGCACGGCCGCGGGCGCGGTCGCCTGCCAGCCCCAGAGGAACTGCGCGGTCTTGAGCACCTGCAGCGCGCCGCTGTAGCCCTCGGCCTTCTGCGCCTCGATCCACTGGGGGTGCAGGTAGCGCGTCTGCATCTCGCGCGCGATGGCGCCGGCGGCGGTGTCGGTGCGCACGGCCGCGCCGTCGCGCAGGTTCTGCACGTACAACGCCGGGTCCTTGCCCGTGAGGTGGCGCACGGCGAGCGCGATGCCGCCCAGGTACTGGAACGGGTCGTCGTTGGTCAGCACGCCGTAGAGGTTGGAGGTGCGCGCCATCAGCGCGGCATCGACCTGCGCGAGGTTGCCCGCGAAGGCGCCCGTGCGCGTGGCGCCGTCGAGGCCGCGCCCGTAAGCGTGGCCCATGCGGTCCATGTAGAGCCCGGCCATCTGGGCGTCGCCGCCGCCGCGCTGCTGGCCTTTCCAGAGCTCGGTCGCGAGTACCGCTTCCTCGAGCCCGGCGCCATAGCTGCCCTGCTCGTTCGAGAACACACGCGCGGTCGACCAGCGCCGCGCCTCGGCCGCCGTCGCGCCCTCCCCACGCAGCGTGCGCGCCATCGCCTCGCTGTGCTGCGCGACGGCGTTGCCGGGCTCGTCGAGCGTGGCCACCTGCTGCACGGCCTCGTCGAGCCAGCGCATCACGTGCGGGAACTGGTCGCGGTAGGAACCGGTGACGCTGATCAGCACGTCCATGCGCGGCCGTTTCAGCACCGCGGCCGGCACGATCTCGATGCCGACCATGCGCCCGGCCTCGTCCCAGCGCGGCTTCACGCCCAGCGCATGAAAGGCCTGGCTCTCGGTCACGCCCTGGTGGCGCGAGGCCTCGCCGGCCCAGAGCGTGAAGGCGATCTTTTGCGGCGGACGGCCACCGTGGGTGCGGACGTGTGCAGCGATCCAGTCGTCCATCGCGGCGACGCCGGTGTCCCAGGCGGCGCGCGTGGGCACGCGGCTGGGATCGAAGCCGTAGAGGTTGCGGCCGGTCGGCAGGCTGTCGGGGTCGCGCACCGGGTCGCCGCCGTAGCGCGATTTCAGGTAGCGGCCGTCGAGCGCGGTGAGCAGGCCTTCGATCTCCTCGTTGTGGGCCAGCACCGCGTCGAGCGCGCGGGCCCGTGCGGCCAGGGCGCGCAAAGGCTCAGCGTCGGCCGTGTCCTGGCCCGCCAGCACGGCTTCCAGCCAACGCGCAGGCTTCGACGCGGCAATGCCTTGCGCATCGGTGAGGAACATCTCGTCGAGGTCTTCGCCCATCGCCTGCGCCACGGGCTTGCCGAGGATCTGCAGGATGGTCTGACGTCGCCGCTGCGCATCGGGCGCCTCGCCGAAGGTCGCCAGGCCCAGCGGCTGCGCGGTCTGCGCGAGCTCGTCGAGGTACGGATGCAGCACGGCGATGAAGCCGGCGAAGTCGGCGCGGATGCGCGCGGGCGTCCATTGCAGGTCGCGGTCGTAGTGCTGGGCAACGAAGTCGGCGGTGAGGCGCCGTTCCATCGCCGTCTTCACTGCGCCGGGCGCCAGCGTTTCCCAGTCGTGCAGGCGGTCGTGCATGTCCCGCACGCCGGGGCGAAAGCCCGCAGGCGCGAACATCGGCGTCGAATGGCTCACCATCGTCGCGCGACCGCGGCGCTTCGCAGTCGTCGCCTCGCCGAGGTTGTCCATGATGTAAGGGTAGACGTTGGGCACGTCGCCCAGCGCGAGCAGCGGATCGTCTTGCACCGAGAGCCCGCGCTCCTTGCCCGCCGACCACTCGACCGTGCCGTGCGTGCCCACATGCACGAGCGCATCGGCACCGAAGCGGCTGCGCAGCCAGAGGTAGGTCGCGAGGTAGCCGTGGCTCAGCGGCACGGCCGCGCGGTGATAGACCTGCTGCGCCTTGTCGGCCACCTGCGTGCCGGGCTCGAAGCGCGGCGGCTGGCGCAGCACGACCACCTGACCGAACTGCACGCGCGGCACCACGAAGGCCGGTGCGCCGGCCACGGGCCGCAGCATGGCCGAGGCTTCGGGCGGGCCCCAGTAGGTTTCGATGCGGCGTTGCGTCTCCACGGGCAGCGCGCGGAACCACGCGAGGTATTGCGACAGCGGCAGCGTGTCGGCCAGCCCCTGGTCGAGCAGCGGCTGCAGCGCATCACCGCCTTGTGCCGTCGGGTAGTAGGCCTTCATCGTGGCCTGCACCTGCGCGATCACCTTGTCCGCGCCCGGCGCCTCGGTGCGGTAGCCGGCGGCCTGCATCGCGGACAGCATCCGGTCGACGCTGCGCGGCACATTGAGGAACGACGCACCGAAGTTGGCCTCTCCCGGCGGGTAGTTGTAGACCAGCATCGCCACGCGGCGCTCAGCGGCAGGCGTGCGCCGCAGGCGCAGCAGCGCGGCGGCCTTGTCGGCCACGGCATCGATCTGCGCGGGCAGCGGCTGCAGGCTGCCGGTGGCAGCGTCGCGCGCGGTGACGAGCATCGGGTCGGTCATGCCCGCGAGTTCGCTCGGGCTGTAGTAAGCGGCGATGTCGGTCTGCGCGAGGCCGTCCTTGCTGCGCGCCCATTGCGCCGCGTCCATGGCGAGCGACGGCAGCGTCTGCAGCACTGGCACGCCGATGCGTTCGAGTTCGGCCTTGCGTTCGTTCGGGCTGAACACCAGCGCGGCGTTGATGAGGAGGTCGGCCACGCGGCGCTCGCCCTCGTTGGCGTGGGTCATGCGGAAGAACAGGTCCTTCTGCTGGCGCGGGCCGTAGAAGGCGTAGGCGCGCAGGCCGCGCTGCGCGAGCGTGCCGATCAGGCGGTCGAGCCAGTCGGTGTCGTCGCCGGTGAGCGTGGCGCTGTTGACCGCGATGGCGACGGTGCCCTGTCCGCCCGGCAGTGCTTCGACGGCCGCGATGCTGCTTTCGACGCGCGGCCAGTCGGGGTGATAGAAGCCGGCGAGTGGCAGCGGCACGGGGTCGGGCAGCCCGGCTAGATCGCCGGCGCGTGCCATAGCCTGGACCGAGGCCTTCAGGTTCGCTTCGCCCGGAAAACGCCAGTAGGCGCGCAGCCGCTGCGCCCAGGCCGCATCGACGCCGCGCTCGGCCGCGAGCGGTGGCACCTCGGGCGGCTTCTGGCCTTTCGCCACGAGCGCGAATTCACCGATCTGCACATAGGGAACGGCGCTGCGTGCGATGACGTCGCCGAAGCGCGCCGCCACCGACTGGGCGACACTGAGGTGCGGCGCATCGATGACCAGCAGGCGCGCACCGTCGAGCGCGGCAGCCAGCGCATCGGGCGTGTCCTGCGCGGCCGACACCACCTGCAGCGGCACACCAGCCGTGTGCGCCGCCGTCTGCAACCGCACCACGCGCGCGGGCGACACCAGCGCCGTGCTCAACACCACCACGCGAGACTCGGCCGCCATCACAGGCTGCGCCGCCAGGCACAGGAGGCAGAGCAGAAGCGCGAAAATCCGCGTCACTTCCCGCCCGACGCCGGCACCGCGTCCGCCGGCACGTAGATCATCGTGCCGTCCTTCAGGCGCCAGGCGGTGCCCGCCTTTTCACCGTCGCCCTGCCCCGTCGCGCCGCTGGCCTTGAAGCGCGTGACCTTCTGGCCTTCGCGCGTGATGATCTCCATGTCGGGCTGGCCCTCGTGGCGAATGACCGTCACCTTGTCCTGCGAGAACGGATTCACCGGGTTGTTGATGACCGCGATCATCAGCATGCCGATCACGACCATAAAGACGTCGATCAGGTTGATGGTCGAGAGCACCGGGTCGTCGTCATCGCTGTCGAGACTGCTCAAAATCGAGAACTGCCTGCGGCTCATGACAGCCGATCCCGCGCGTCGAGCAGCATCACCAACTCGCGCATGAGCCAGCGGCGGCGCACCGTGTAGACCACGAAGGTGATCGAGGCCGAAGCCAGCGCCACGATCACGGCCGCGAACGCGGGCGCCAGGCTCTGCGCCACGCCCTGCGATTCGCCCGAGGCCACGGCCACGAGCGCCGGGCCCATGGGGATCATGGTGGCGATCAGCCCGAGCATCGGCGCCACGCGGCTGCACAGGCGCACGCCTTCGAGCTGCTTGAGCACGACCAGCTCCATCTGCTCCTGGCTGGCCTGCGCATGGCGCTGCAGCACCAGCGCGCGCGACGGATCGCGGCGGCGCTGCCACCACTCGATGCCGAAGGCGCCGAGGCAGTACACCGCGTAGACGAAAGACAGCAGCACGCCGAGCGTCACGGGCCAGAGGAACAGGCGCGCGAGTTCGAAGAGAACGGTGTCGAAGGCCAGCATCAGGTGGGCTCCACGGAAGAAGATGAAGTGGAAGAAGGATCGAACAGGTCCGACGGACGGCCCCAGCGTTCGTCGAACACCAGCGAGGCAAGCGGCGCACGCCTGGCCCAGCGTTCGCGCTGCAGCATCGGCTCTTCGTAGAACGCATGCACCGGCCCCAGGCACAGCAAGGCGATCGGCTCGGCGCCTTCGGGCAGGCCGAGCAGCACGCTCAGCTCGGCGGGCTCGAACAGCGACACCCAGCCCATGCCCAGCCCTTCGGCACGCGCCGCGAGCCAGAGGTTCTGGATCGCGCAGGAGGCCGAGGCCAGGTCCATCTGCGGCAGGGTGCGGCGACCGAACACATGCTGCTCGCGACCGTCGGCCAGCGTCACCACCAACAGCTCGGCCGCGTCGAGCACGCCCTGCACCTTGAGGCGCATGAACTCGTCTTCGCGCTGGCCGAGCGCGCGGGCAGTGAGCACGCGTTCGCGCTCGACCACCTCGTGCAACTGTCGGCGCAGTTCTTCGCCGCGCACACGGATGAAGCGCCACGGCTGCATGAAGCCGACGCTGGGCGCATGGTGCGCGGCGTCGAGCAGGCGGCGCAGCACGTCGGGCGGCACCTCACCCCCTGCAAAGTGGCGCATGTCGCGCCGCTCGTGGATGGCGCGGTACACCGCCTTGGCCTCGTCGGCCGCGAACGCATGCGCCACCATCGGGTTCAGTCCTCGATGCCGCGCTGCGCCGGAATACCGGCCTTGAACGCATGCTTGACCATCTGCATCTCGGTGACGGTGTCGGCCAGCTCGATGAGCTCGGGCGGGCAGCGGCGGCCGGTGAGCACAACGTGCACGTGCTTCGGGCGTGCGCGCAGGGTCTCGAGCACGCCTTCGAGCGGCAGCCAGCCGTAGATCAGCGGATAGGTGATCTCGTCGAGCACCACGAGGAAAAAGTCGCCCGACAGGATCGCGGCCTTGGCCTTTTCCCAGCCGTCGCGCGCCAGCTGACCCGAGCGCTCGAGGTCCTGGCTCTTCCAGCTGAAGCCGTCGCCGAGGCCTTCGATGGGAATGCCAATCTGCTCGAACATGCGGTGCTCGCCGAAGCGCGCCGAAGGCACCTTCATGAACTGGTAGATCTTCACGGCCTTGCCGCGGCCGTGTGCGCGCAGCGCGAGGCCGAAGGCAGCGGTGCTCTTGCCCTTGCCGTCGCCGGTGTTGACGATGACGATGCCGCGGCGTTCGCCTTCGGGCTTCTCGTAGGGCTTTTCGCTGGGAGGGGTTTCTATTTGCATGAGGTTTTCCGTTTGCTTGTGTTCTTGGCGCGGTCGTTCAGGGCGTGTGCACAGGACACCGGGTACTTCCCTCCGCGAATGTCCCCCGCTTCGCTCCTCCTTTATTTCGCTGCGGGAAGCACCCAGTGCCCTGCGCACGACGGCACGCTCTGCGTTTGCGGCCGATCGACCACCGCTGCGAACAACGATCACGCTGATGGGGTGCCTTGCGCAGCGAAATCAAGGAGGAGGCCGCAGGCCGGGGGACATTCGCGGAGCAAGGTGCCTCGTCGGCGGGAGCGCGCCCTGAATGACTCGATGCGCGAGGTGTCATAGCGGCAACGCGATCCACTGATCCGCGACGCGGTGAACGCGAATCCGATGGTCGAAGACTTGCTCGAGCGCCTCGTGAGTCACTGGATCGGAACACGCACCGTGATGCACCACCCTCCCCCGATTCATCACTACCAATTCGTCTGCAGCCAACGCCATCGGCAATTCATGCAACACGCTGACCACGGTGCGGCCTTGCGCCACCAGTTCGCGCGCCGTCTTCATCCAGTCCGCCTGATGCGGCGGATCGAGGTTGGCCAGCGGCTCGTCCATCAGCAACAACTCGGCCTCGACGGCCAGCGCCCGCGCCAGCAGCACACGCTGACGTTCGCCACCCGAGAGCTGCCCCAACGGACGGTCGCGCCAATCCCAGGCCTGGGTGCTGCGCAGTGCGCGTTCGACGGCGTCGCGGTCGGCTTCGCTAGGTGCCGCGAGCCATCGCTGATGCGGCAGGCGACCGAGCATGGCGACGTCGTAGACCATCAGGTCGTCGGCACTGCCCTCGCCCGTGCCGCTCTGGCCGAGCCACGACAGGCGTCGTGCGCGCACGCGGGCCGGCACGGCAGCCTGTGCGTCGCCGAAGAGCCGCACCTCGCCGCGGTGTGCGAGCAAGCCAGCCAACGCCTTCAACAACGTCGACTTGCCGGCCCCGTTCGGTCCGACGATGCTGGTCCAGCGGCCGGCGGCGAGCGACAGGTCGATGCTGTGCAGCACCTCGACCGACCCGAGCGTGGCGCTGAGGCCGTGCGCTTCGAGCGCGGCGGATGGGGTGCGGCTCACAGTCCGCCTCCCTTCGCGCCGCGCCGGTGCATCAGCCACAGCAGGTAGCTGCCGCCGAGCACGGCCGTGAGCACGCCCACCGGCAGTTCCTGCGGCGCAATCAGCCAGCGCGCCAGCAGGTCAGCCGCCATCAGCAGCAACCCGCCCATCAACGCCGACAGCACGATCAGGCGCGCATGCGTGGTCTTGACCACCGAGCGCACCAGGTGCGGTGCGGCCAGGCCGACGAAAGCGATCAGGCCGGTCTGCGCGACGGCGGCGCCGGTCGCCAGCGCCAGCACCGCCACCAGCGCGGCGCGCATGCCGCCGAGTGGCAACCCGAGGCTGCGCGCCGTGGCCTCGCCGAGCGCGAGCCCGTCGAGCACCGGCGCGAGCGCCCAGGCCAGCAGCAGGCAGACCGCACCGACCGCCGCCATCACGGCGCAGGCGGTCCAGCCGACCAGTCCGGTGCTGCCGAGCACGAAGCCCTGCAGCGCCTGCAGGATGTCGGCCGAGGCGATGGTGATGAGGTCTTTGGCGGCGCCCAGCACCACGCCGACGATCACGCCGGCGAGCAGCAACCGCAAGGTCTGCTGCACGCCACGCGCCAGCGTGAGCGTGAGCAGCACCGCGGCCACGGCGCCGACGAAAGCCGCGCCGGTGAGCCCGATGCGCATCACCCATTGCGTGCTGGTGACGGAGCCGCCGAACAGCATCAGCGCCAACGCCACGCCGAGTGACGCACCCGAAGCACTGCCCAGCAGGTACGGGTCGGCCAGCGGATTGCGGAACAAGCCCTGCGCCACCGCGCCAGCGAGCCCGAGCAGCGCGCCCGCGAGCCATGCGCCGAGGGTGCGCGGCAGGCGGATGTCCCAGACGATCTGCAGCGCCACCGGATCGTGCCGCGCGGACAGCAGGCTCTGGAAACCGGTGCTGCCGATGCCGAGGCCGAAGAGCAGCAACGCCGCGCCCAGCAGCAGCAAGCCGGCACCGAGCAGCAGCACGCGACGCAGATGGGCGGAATGCATGCCGCTCACCGGCCCTTGTCCGACAGGCACTGCGCCATCAGGCGCGCGGCCTCGTCCATGCGCGGACCGGGGCGCACGACCACGTCGGTCTGTTCGGCGTCGAAGCGGCACACGCGCCCTTCGCGCACCGCGCGGATGCCGCCCCAACCGGGGCGCTGTTCCAGCCCCATCGCGCTGCGCACGCTGACCATGATGAGGTCGGGGTTCGCACGCACGACAAACTCGGGGTTGAGCTTGGGAAAGGGGCCGAGCGACGCCGGCACGATGTTCTTCACGCCGAGCCGCGCGAGCGTCTCGCCGATGAAGGACGAATCGCCCGCCGCGTAGGGGCCGGTGTTGACTTCGAAGTACACGCGCAGGCCCTTGGCACTGGCGGGCAGCGACTGCGCTGCGGCGGACACGGCCGCATCGATCGCGCGCCAGACGGCCGGCGCCTCGTGCGTGCCGAGCACCTGGTCGAGTGCGCTGAGTACGCGACGCACGTCGGCATGGCTTTTGGGTTCGAGCACGATCACCTTCAGGCCCAGCGCCTCGAGTCGCTGCGTCACGCGCGACGACTTGGCGAGCAGCACCACGTCGGGCTTGAGCGCGACGACGGCTTCGACATTCGGATCGATCCCGCCGCCAAGCTGCGGCAGCGCACGCACCTGCGCGGGCGAGTTGGAGTAACGGTCGACGCCGATCAACCGGTCGCAGGCACCGAGCGCGCAGACGCCTTCAGTGAGCGATGGCAGCAGCGAGACGATGCGCTGCGGCGGTTGCGCCAGGTGCACGGTGACGCCGCGCTCGTCGACCACATCGATGGCCTGCGCAGCCTGTGCGCACACCACCAACGCAAGGCCAAACAGCGACGCACGCAGCCACGTCTTCATGGGTTCGAACCTCATGCGACGGGCGCCTTCAGCGTCAGCGGCAGGCCGGCGACCATCAGCGTCGCGCGGTGGCACGCGGCCGCCACGTCCTGGTTCAGCCGGCCGAGCACATCGACGAAGGCGCGGGTCTCGCGGCCCAGCGGGATCACGCCGAGGCCGATCTCGTTGCCGACCAGCACCACCGGTCCGCGCGCCTCGCGCAGCGCGATCAGCAGCAGCGTGGCGTGCGCCGAGGGCGTGCGCGTGACCACGGCGGCACCTTCGGTGCGCAGCGGCATCAGCAGGTTGGTGAGCCACAGCGTGAGGCAGTCGACCACCACGAGCGTGTCGGGCGCGCTCTGCGTGACGATGGCACGCGCCAGCTCGATCGGCTCCTCGAGGGTCTGCAGGCCCGGCACGCGCTCGGCGCGGTCGCTCTGGTGGCGCGCGATGCGATCGCGCATCTCGTCGTCGTGGGCCTGTGCGGTGGCGATCAGCACCGCGCGGCGCGATGTGGGCGCGGCGGCGAGCCAGTCGGCGGCGCGCTGTTCGGCGCGGCGCGACTTGCCGCTTTTCTGGCCGCCGAGGATGAATTCGTGCTCAATGAGGGGCATCGGAAGACGCCTGTACGGCGCGGCTGTCGAGTTCGAGGGGCATGGCGCCGAAGAGCCGCGCGGTCGCCTCCGGGCTGGACGCGAACCACGCATGGAAGTAGCTCGCGCGCACGGGGCCGTGCACGTACAGCGCCTCGCCGCCGCGCGTGCCGACGGTGCGCGCGGCGGGCGCGAGCGGCGTCTCGCAGCGCGAGTAGTGGAAGGTGTGGCCGCGCAAGGCATGCACGCCGAGGTCGAGCTGCTGCGGGCCGAGGCCGGCCAGCCGCTTCTGCATGACCGCCCGTCCCGGCAGCACGCCCCAGAGGCGGTGCACGTCGTGCGGCTCGGCGTCGTCGCGCGTGGCGAGTTCGTCGAACAGCGCCATCATGCCGCCGCACTCGGCCCAGATGGGCTTGCCGGACGTCACATGGTTCGCGAGCGAAAGCCGCAACCGGTCGCTGGCCGACAGCACTTCGGCGTGCAGCTCGGGATAGCCGCCGGGGAACCAGGCCGCGTCGCAAGGCGGCAGCGGCTCATCCGCCAGCGGCGAGAAGAACGCGAGCCGCGCACCGAGGGCTTCGAGCACGTCGAGGTTGGCCGGGTAGATGAACGAGAACGCCGCGTCGCGCGCGATGGCGATGGTGCGTCCGGCCAGCAGCGGCGCGATGGGCACTGCGGCCTCCGGCTCGAAGCGCAACTGCGGCAACTGCTCTGGCGTGCGCTGTCCGAGCGGCGTGGTGGCGAGCACGTCGGCCGCAGCGTCGAGCCGCTCCATCGCGTCGCCGAGTTCGGCCGCGCCGACCAGCCCGAGGTGGCGTTCGGGCAATGCGAAGTCGGCGCTGCGCGGCAAGGCGCCGAGCCAATCGGCGGGCTCGCGCAACGCGTCCTTCAGCATGTCGGCATGGCGCTCGCTGGCCACGCGATTCGCGAGCACGCCGGCCCAGGGCAGGCCCGGCTGGAAGTTCTGCAGGCCGTAGGCCAGTGCGCCGAAGGTGCCGGTCATGGCCTGCGCGTCGATCACGGCCAGCACGGGCAGGCCCAGGCGCGCGGCCAGTTCGGCCGCGCTGGGCGTGCCGTCGAACAGGCCCATCACGCCTTCGACGATGACCAGGTCGGCCTCGCACGCGGCGGCATGCAGGCGCGCGCGGCAGTCGGCCTCGCCGGTCATCCACAGGTCGAGCGAATGCACCGGCGCGCCGGTCGCCAGCGCGAGCCAGTGCGGATCGAGGAAGTCGGGCCCGCACTTGAAGGCCCGCACGCGGCGGCCCTGGCGCACGTGCAGCCGCGCGAGCGCGGCTGCGACGGTCGTCTTGCCCTGCCCCGAAGCCGGGGCGGCCACGAGCACCGCGGCGCAGGTGGCAGCGGCGCCAGGCGGGAAACGGCGGTTGTTTACTGCGGAGTCCACTTGAGTCCGACGTACGCGGTGCGGCCCCCGTTGGCGTAGAGCCGTGCGAACTGGTAGTCCTTGTCGCCCACATTGTCCACGCGCGCCACGAGGTTCAGGTCACGCGTGATCTGCGTGCTGGCCGACAGGTTCAGCAGCGTGTAGCCGCCGAGCTTGACGGTGTTGGCGGCGTCGTCGAAACGCTTGCCCGAGCTCTGGATCTCGGCGCCCAGCGTCCAGCCGGCGACGCGCCAGTCGGCACCCAGCGTGCCGTGGGCCCGGGCGCGGCGTGCCAGCAGGTTGTCGGTGGCGAGGTCGCGCGGGTCCTGGTAGTCGAGCGAGGCGCGCAAGGTGACGTCGCCGATGCGGTGGCCGCCCGTGAGCGTCACGCCCTGGTAGCGCGCGCGGGCCGTGCTGGCGTAGCAGCCGAACGACGACTGGCAACCCTTGGCGCTGCCGTCGAACACGATGAGGTTCTGCACGCGGTTGCGGTACAGCACGATGCCGGCCTGCGTGGCGCCGGCCGTGTACTGCAGGCCCAGCTCGACGTTGCGGCTCGATTCGGGCTGCAGGCTTGCCAGGCCGTACTCGCTGAAGCGCTGGTACAGCGTGGGCGCGCGGAACGCGGTGCCGGCCGACACGGTGGCGCGCAGGCTCGGCGTGATGGCGTAGCCGTAGGCGGCGCTGCCGGTGGTCTTGCCGCCGAACTCGCTGTCGTCGTCGTGGCGCACGTGCAGCTGCAGCGAATGCGGGCCCTTCACGTAGCCGTAGCCCAGTGCGGCGGCGTTCTGCGAACGGTCGCGCGAGAACAGCTTGGCCGAGGTGGTCGGCGCGTTTTCGAGCGCGTCTTCGCGGCGCTCGAGCGTGGCGGTCACCAGGTGCGCGCCAAAGCGGAATTCGTTCTGGAACAGGTAGCCGCGCAGGCGGGTTTCGGTGCGATAGAACGAAGGCTGGGTCTTGTAGACGGTCTGCGAATCGGTCACCTGCAGGCGGGTGCTGTAGATGTCGTTCCACTTGGCCGACCAGGTCAGGCCGGCGGTGCGCAGCTCGTTGGTCGACACATCGTCGCGGAAGGTGATCGGCAGCTTGGTGCGAAAGCTCACCGACGGGTCGTAGGCCGCTTCGGTGTTGCTGGTGAGCAAGGTGGCGTCGATGCGCTGGTCGGGCGTGATCTGGAAACCCAGCTTCAGGTTGCCCGAGGTGCTGCGGTAGCCGTCGCGGTCGGGGTTGGTGAAGCCGTCTTTCGAGGGCGTGCGCTTGGCGATGGGCTGGATGTTGAAGCCCTTGCTTTCTTCATGTGCCACGCCAAACGAGTAATCAAGCAGGCCCGACTTGCCGCTCACGCCGCCTTCGATGCGGCGCAGGCCGTGGCTGCCGAAGCCGATGCCGGCGTAGGGCGACACGCCCTCTTCGCCGCGCTTGGTGAAGAGCTGGATCACGCCGCCCACGGCGTCCGAGCCGTACACCGCGGCGGCCGGGCCGCGCAGCACTTCGATGCGATCGATCTGCGACAGCGGAATGCCTTCCCAGCCGGCGCCGCCGGTCGATTGCGAGTCGATGCGCACGCCGTCGAGGTAGACCGCGGTGAAGCGCGATTCGGCGCCGCGGATGAACAGGCTGGTGGCGTTGCCCACGCCGCCGCTGCGCGAGAGCTCCATGCCGGGCAGGCGCGCCAGCACGTCGGCCACGCCGGTCGCGCCGCTGCGCTCGATGGTCTTGCGGTCGACGATGGAGACATCGCCCACCAGGTCCGACAGCGCCTGCGGCGTGCGGTTGGCGGTGACGACGGTCTCGTCGAGCGTGGCAGATGCTGCTGCGGCGGCTTGCGCCTGCGCAGCCAGCGGCACCAGGGCCAGGCCGCCGAAGGCCGAGGCCAGGGCAAGTGTCAGCGGCAGGCACGCGGGACGGTTGCGGCGCGCGCTGGCGCGGCCGCTGGAGAGGGAAACACAGGAAATCATGGGGTGAACCGAACGAACTTCTATGCCCTGGCCGGCTTCCCCGCCGGCGCCATGGGCGTCATGGCTGCCGATGCGGCAGCCGCCTTGTTGGCCGGTATCCGGGCTGGCAGATCGACCCTTTGCCGCCTTCCCAGGCGCCTGTTTCAGAGCGCCCAGTGGCTGGATGGAAAGGGGTGACGCCTTGCGGCGTCGTCTGCTTGACCGTTGCGGGGGCAGCGCAGGCGGCTTCGGCCCCGGGGGGCGTCCACTCCTGCTTCCCGTTGAACTGCGCCGTGCGAACCACGCCGCGAGCACCAACGGACAGGATTTTAGGCCCACGGGGCGCGCACGCCACACCGGGTTTGATCACCGGCGGCGCAGGCCCCAGAATCTCGGCCACGTCCGGCGCGCGCCCGCGCGGTGCGCCAGACCTTCCGAATTCCCGGGAAACTACAATCGCCAACCATGCCCGCCTCCAGCCCCATCGACCAGATCGCCGAGCGTGTGGAACGCCTGCTCGTGCGTCACGAAGAGGTGCAGCGCACCAATGCGCTGCTGCAGGAACAGGTCGATGCGCTCACGCGTGAACGCGACGGCCTGAAGTCGCGGCTCGCCGCGGCCCGCACCCGCCTCGATGCCCTGCTGGAACGGCTGCCGGCCGAACCCCCTTCCGAAGATTCCCATCACGCATGAAGCAGATTGAAGTACAGATCATGGGCCAGAGCTATTTGCTCGGCTGTCCCGACGGCGGCGAGGCGCAACTGCGCGAGGCCGTCGACCGCGTGGACGCGGCCATGTGCAAGATCCGCGACGCAGGCAAGGTGAAGGCCCGCGACCGCATCGCCGTGCTCGCCTCGCTGAACCTGGCTTTCGATCTCGCGGCACAGCAGGCCGCTGCTGCCGCCGCACCGGCCCCTGCGGTTGCCGTCGCAGCCACCGCCAGCACCGGCGAAACCTCCGGGGACACCGACCCGCAGGCCGCCCAGCTCATTCAAAGACTCGATCAAGCCCTGGCGGGCGATGGACATTTGCTCTGAAGGCACGCGGCACGACGCAGACGGGGCGTAAAATCCACTTCGTCTGCAGACGTGTCGGGCTTAATATTTCCTTGTTCCAATGCTCTCCGGAGCCGGGCTTGGTACATCGCTAGACGGGCGTGATCATCTCGCGTCAGATGAACCCGAAGTCTTGCTGCCCTCGCCCACCTGAACCCTGGTTCAGGATGCGGGTCCGGCACACCATCTGCAGACACCTTTTCCCGCCACGGCCCCCTGCTTCACCGCACGGGGCCGTTGCTTTTTCAGCCGCTCTTTTTCCAAACACCCCGTGAACTTCACCGCCCTGCTCGACCCGCTCCTGATCGCCGAACTCGCCGCGCTCGGCCTGGGCACCGGTTTCCTCGCGGGCCTCCTGGGCATCGGCGGCGGCATGCTGATGGTGCCGTTCATCACGATCATCATGGGCCAGCGCGGCGTGCCGGCCGACCTCGCGGTGAAGATGGCGATCGCGACCTCGATGGCGACGATCATCTTCACGTCGGTGTCCAGCGTGCGCGCGCACCACAAGCGCGGCGCGGTGCGCTGGGACATCGTGCAACGCCTGGCACCCGGCATCGTCATCGGCAGCCTCGCGGGCAGCCTGGGCGTGTTCGCGCTGCTCAAGGGCACGGCGCTGGCCATCTTCTTCGCGCTGTTCGTGGGCTTCTCGGCCACGCAGATGTTCCTCGACAAGAAGCCCAAGCCGACACGCCAGATGCCGGGCACCGGCGGCCAGCTCGCGGCGGGCGGCACCATCGGTTTCATCTCGGGCCTGGTGGGCGCGGGCGGCGGCTTCATCAGCGTGCCGTTCATGACCTGGTGCAACGTCGCGATCCACAACGCGGTGGCAACCAGCGCGGCGCTGGGCTTTCCGATTGCGGTGGCCAACGTGCTGGGCTATGTGCTCAGCGGCCAGTCGGTGCAGGGCCTGCCGGCCGGCGCCTTCGGCTACATCTGGCTGCCCGCGCTCGTGGTGATCGCGGCCTGCAGCGTGTTCACCGCGCCGCTGGGCGCCAAGGCCGCGCACAGCCTGCCGGTGAAGAAGCTCAAGCGCGTGTTCGCGAGCATCCTGTACCTGCTGGCCGCCTACATGCTCTGGAAGGGCCTGCGGGGCTGAGGCATATCAAACACTCCCCGGCTTTCCTGTGCCATCCTATGCGGCAGTTCTTCACAGTCGTATAAGGAAAGCCATGAAAATCCTCATCGCCGTCGACGGCAGCGCCTACACGCAAAAAGCCCTCAACTACCTGCTCGCCAACCGCGCCATGTTCGTGGACGGCCATGAGCTGGTGGTGGTGAATGTCTGCACGGGCATCTCCGGCCACGTGGCGCGACACCTCAGCAAGGAGATCGTCGCCGACTACTACGCCGAGGAAAACGCCAAGGTGCTCGACCCGGTGAAGGCCTGGTTCGCCGACAAGGGCGTGACCAACTACAAAGCCGACGCACGCCACGGCCACGCGTCTGAAGAAATCCTCAAGTCGGCCACCGAATCGAAGGCCGAGCTGATCGTGCTCGGCACGCACGGCCACGGCATCCTGGGCCGCGCGCTGATGGGTTCGGTCGCGACCAAGGTCGTGGCAGAGACCAACATCTCGGTGCTGCTGGTCCAGTAAGAAGACCCGGTCACCCCGGCGACGGCCGATGCGCCGTGGCCGCGGTCATGGTTGCGAGCGCTGCCGCCGCCATTCGCGCGGCGAACATCCGAAGCGCTCGCGAAACGCGCGGCTGAAATGCGCCGCGTCGTTGAACCCCCTCCCATACGCGATCTCCCCCACCGGCCGCCCTGCCAGGCGCGGCTCCAGCAGGTCGCGGCTGCACGCGTCAAGCCGGCGCTCCCAGATGTACTGCGAGGGCGTCAGCGGCTCGCTCTTGAACACGCGGTGGATATGGCTCACCGACATGCCCAGCTGCGCCGCCAGCGTGCCCACCGACAGCGTCGGGTCGGCCAGCTGCTCGTCGATGCGCTGCTTCACGCGCCCCAGGTGGTACGCCGTGAGGTTGCTGAGCGCCGGTGCGTGCGCCGCGGGCAGCGTCTGCAGGCCGGCCACGAGGATGTTCTGCACGCCATGCGCCACCGCCAGCGCCGAGGCCGGCTGCAGCGCGTCGAAGTCCTCGCGCAGCGTGCGGATCATGCCCAGCAGCAGGTGCCCCGCACCCTCGCGCCCTGACACGGTGGTGGCCGTGAGCGCCTCGGTGTCGCGCAGCTCGCTGCGCAGCCGCTCGCCGGGCAGCTTGAGCACGATCTGCTCGAAGGGCTGGTCGAACAGCAGCTCGTAAGGCCGCGTGCTGTCGTACAGCGCGAAGTCGCCGGCGCCGAGCACGGCGTCGCGCCCGTCCTGGCGCACCACGCCTTGCCCGCGCGCCTGGATGCTGACAAGAAAGCAGTCGTCGCTCGACGCGGCGATGTGGCGCGGCGTGCGCACCACCTTCTGCGCCCGCGAGGTCACGACCGACATGCCGAGGCCGGGCAGCGCGTGCTGGCGGATGCTGCCCTCGAAGTCGCCGCCGTCACCGGGGCGCACCGCATCGCATTCGAGCTGCACGTAGACGTTGCAGATCATGTCGGTCCAGTACGCGAGCCGCTGGTCGCGCGAAACGGCATCGGTGCTGAGCAGATGGGTCATCGGGGTCCTCGGAAGGCCTTCGCAAGGCACATGCAACGCTGGAACAAGAACGCCGCCAATCCGGGTCAAGGCGTTCCGGCGGCGCGAATCTACGCTTCATGCAACCCGCATGCCACCGCGCAAACCCGGTGCGCACGGCGGGGATTTCGTTACGTTCATTGCCCCTGGAGAACACCCCATGCCGACCACCGTCCACCCCAAGCTCCGCGTCGCCGCCGTGCAGGCCGCACCCGTGTTCCTCGACCTCGACGCCACCATCGACAAGACCATCGAGCTGATGGCGCAGGCCGCGCAACAGGGCGTGCAGCTCATCGCCTTTCCCGAGACCTGGGTGCCCGGCTACCCGTGGTGGGTCTGGCTCGATTCGCCGGCGTGGGGCATGCAGTTCGTGCAGCGCTACCACGACAACTCGCTGGTCATCGGCTCGCCCGAGTTCGAGCGCCTGCAGGCCGCGGCGCGCCAGCACAAGATCTGGCTGTCGCTCGGCTACAGCGAGAAAGCCGCGGGCAGCCTGTACATCGCGCAGGCGCTGATCGACGACCAGGGCCGCACGGTGCAGACGCGCCGCAAGCTCAAGCCCACGCACGTGGAGCGCACCGTGTTCGGCGAAGGCGACGGCGCCGACCTGCATGTGGTCGAGACGCCGCTGGGCAACATCGGCTCGCTGTGCTGCTGGGAGCATCTGCAGCCGCTGAGCAAGTACGCGATGTATTCGCAGAACGAGCAGATCCACTGCGGCGCATGGCCGAGCTTTTCGCTCTACCGCGGCGCGGCCTACGCGCTGGGCCATGAGGTCAACAACGCCGCGAGCCAGGTGTATGCGGTCGAGGGCGGCTGCTTCGTCATCGCGCCCTGCGCCACGGTGTCGAAGGCCATGAGCGAGCTGATGTGCACCGACGACGGCAAGCGGCAGATGCTGGGCGTCGGCGGCGGGCATGCGCGCATCTACGGTCCGGACGGTTCGCCGCTGGGCACGCCGCTGGCCGAGGACGCCGAAGGCCTGGTGATCGCCGACATCGACCTCGGCATGATCGCGCTCGCCAAGGCGGCGGCCGACCCGAGCGGCCACTATGCGCGGCCCGACGTCACGCAGCTGCTGCTGAACAAGACGCGGCGCACGCCCGTGGTGGTGCAGCTCACGCCGGAGCCTGAGGGCAGCGTGCCCGAGCCTGCGACTGTCCAGGCCTAGCCTGCGAACAGTTCCTTGTGCTCCGCCCGCAGCAGCGCCTTCTGCACCTTCCCCATCGTGTTGCGCGGCAGTTCCGGCACGACGAAGCAGCGCTTCGGAATCTTGAAGTTCGCGAGCTTGGCCTTGAGTTCGGCCACGATGGCGTCAGCGTCGATCGCGGCGCCGGCCTTGGGGATCACGATGGCCACGCCCACCTCGCCAAAATCGGGGTGCGGCACGCCGATGACGGCGCTTTCGGCCACGCCGGCCATCTCGTTGATGTAGCCCTCGATCTCGGCCGGGTAGACGTTGTAGCCGCCGCTGATGATCAGGTCCTTGCTGCGCCCCACGATGGTGATGTAGCCGCGTGCATCGATCTTGCCCACGTCGCCGGTCTTGAAGAAACCGTCGGCGGTGAACTCTTCCTTCGTCTTCTCGGGCATGCGCCAGTAGCCGGCGAACACGTTGGGGCCCTTCACCTGGATGCCGCCGATTTCGTCGACCGGCAGGTCCTTGCCCTCGTCGTCGCGCACGCGCAGCTGCACGCCGGGCAGCGCGAAGCCGACGGTGCCGCCGCGGCGCTCGCCCTTCTTCGCGTCGTACGGGTTGGACGTGAGCATCGCGGTCTCGCTCATGCCGTAGCGTTCGAGGATCGTGTGGCCGGTGCGCTCGCGCCATTCGTCAAAGGTCTCGATGAGCAGCGGCGCCGAGCCCGCGACGAACAGGCGCATGGTGCGCACCGCCTCGCGCGTGAGGCCCGGCTCGGCCAGCAGACGCACGTAGAGCGTGGGCACGCCCATGAACACGGTGGCCTCGGGCAGCTTGGCGACGATGCGCTTCGGGTCGAACTTCGAGAACCAGATGATCTTGCTGCCGTTGAGCAGCGCGCCGTGCAGCGCCACGAACAGCCCATGCACGTGGAAGATGGGCAGCGCGTGAATGAGCACGTCGCCCTTCTTCCAGCCCCAATAGGTCTTGAGCACTTCGGCGTTCGACAGCAGGTTGCGGTGCGTGAGCATCGCGCCCTTGCTGCGGCCCGTGGTGCCGCTGGTGTACAGGATGGCGGCGAGGTCGTCGGGCTTCTTGATGGCGACGGTGTGGCGGTCGCTGCAGCGCGCTGCAGCATCGAGCAGCGTGCCGGTGCGGTCGTCGTCCAGCGTGAACACATGGCGCGTGCCGGCCGCTTCGGCAATCGGGCGCACCCAGGCCGCGTTGCGGCCGGTGCACACGACCACGGCGGGCTCGGCGTTGCCGATGAAGTACTCGATCTCTGCGCTCTGGTAGGCCGTGTTGAGCGGCAGGAACACGTAGCCCGCGCGCAGGGTCGCGAGGTACAGCAGCATGGCTTCGACCGATTTCTCGACCTGCACGGCGACGCGTGCGCCCTTCTCGAGCTTCAGGCCGTCGAGCAGGTTGGCGATCATCGCGCTGGCGCGGTCGAGGTCGCGCCACGAGTAATGCAGGCCGTTCTCGGTCTCGACCGCGATGGCGTCGAGGTCGGCGGGAAAGGCCGCGCGCAAGGCGGCGAACAGGTTGGCGTTGGGGGAGGACTTCGTCTTCATCATCTTCGTCATCATCGAACGGCAGGCTCAGGAAGAGCGGAAATTCGGAGGGCGCTTGGCCAGGAAGGCATCGATGCCTTCGCGGTGCTCGGCGGTGTCGGCGTAGTCATACGCGGTGGCCAGCAACTGCTGCGCCGCCGCACCGCCGCTCTTCAGTGCGGTGAAGGTGGCCTTGTGCAGGCGCGCGGCCTGCGGCGACAGCGCCGCGATGCGCGCGGCATGCGCCTGCGCGGCGGCGGGCACTTCGGCGTCGGGCAGCACGTGCAAGAGAAAGCCGGCGTCGTACAGCCGCTGCGCGCCATGCACACCGGCGGCCAGCAGCATGTCGCGCGCCAGCACGTCGCCGATGGCGCCATGCACCAGCGCGGCTTCGCGCGGCGCCATCGGGAAGCCCAGCTTCGCGATCGGCGCGCCGAACTTCGACGACGCGCCGGCCAGGCGGATGTCGCAGCAGCTGGCGATCTCGACGCCGGCGCCCATGCAGGCACCTTCGATCTGGGCCACCAGCGGCAGCGGGTAGTCGAGCATCGCCTGCAGCGCGGCCCAGACTTCGTTTTCGTGGAATTCGCGCAGGCTCGCTTCCTCGAAGCGGAACGAGGGGTACTCGGAGATGTCGCCGCCCGCGCAGAAGGCACCGCCCTCCCCGCGCACGACGACGCAGCGCAACGCGCCGTCGTCGGCACGCAAGCCGTCGAACACCGCGCGCAACTCGCGCCACATGGCGCGCGTCATCGCATTGAGACGCCCCGGGTTCGACAGCGTGACGACCGCCACGGCGCCTTCGCGGCGCAGCGAGACCTGCCGATCGCTCATTCGAGCTTGGCGCCCGAGGCCTTCACGACGGTCGCCCATCGCTTGATCTCGGCGTTGACGAAGCGACCGTAGGCGGCGTTCGTGACGTTCGGAATCTCGGAGCCGTTCTGGGCCCAGATGGCTTTCAGCTCGTCGGTGCCGAGCGCCTTCTTCATCGTCTCGATGATCTGCGTCTGCGCTTCGGCCGGCGTGCCCTTGGGCGCCCACAGGCCATACCAGGTGGTGACGGTGTAGTCGGGCAAGCCGACCTCGGCGGCGCAGGGCACGTCGGGGAAGGCGGGGTTGCGCTTGGCGCCGGCGACCATCAGCGCCTTGACGCGCCCGCCCTTGATATGCTGCGCGGAAGAACCGAGGCCGTCGAACATCAGGTCGACGTTGCCCGCGATCAGGTCGGACAGCGCCGGGCCCGCGCCGCGGTACGGAATGTGGGTGATGAAGGTGCCGGTCTGCAGCTTGAACAGCTCGCCCGCCAGGTGGTGCGACGTGCCCGAGCCGGCCGAACCGTAGTTGAGCTTGCCGGGGTTGCGCTTGGCGGTGGCAATGAATTCCTGGATGGTCGCGGCCTGCACCCGCTTCGGGTTGACCACCACCACCTGCGGCACGTTGGCCAGCAGCATCAGGGGCACGAAGTCTTTCTCGAGGTCGTAGTCGAGCTTGGGGTAGATCGACGGTGCGATGGCGTGGTGCACGGCGCCCATGAAGAGCGAGTAGCCGTCGGCCGGCAGCTTGGCTGCAATGCTCGCGCCCACGGTGCCGCCGGCGCCGCCGCGGTTGTCGATGACCAGCGTCTGGCCTGCAGCGCGTGAGAACTGGGCCGACAGCGGGCGCGCAAAGGCGTCGGTGCCTCCGCCGGCCGGGAACGGCACCACCATGGTCACCGGCTTGGTCGGCCAGCCTTGGGCGCGCGCACCACCGCAAAGGGCCACGGCCCCGGCAGCGGCGGCGACGCGCAGCACATCGCGTCGTTGAAAACTCTGTTGCGTCATCTGTCTCGTCTCCTGTCGTCGTCGTTGTGGAAGTTGCCGCCCTCCGGCGGTCAAGGTGCGGGCCGCAGCGCTGCCGCGGCGAAGCGAACGGACTCAGCCTTTTTTGAGGAACAGGCCTTCGATGTCTCCCGAAACCGCGATCTTGCCTTCGGCCAGCCAGGTGCGATGGCGGTCCAGGCGCTTGAGGTCGTACAGGTAGTTGACCATGAGGCCATACGACTGCTTGAGCCCCTTGGCCGACGGGTCGCCGGCCCAGTTGAGCCGTTCGACGCGCGCGCCATTGCCAAGGTGGAAGCGCGCCACCGGGTCGGCCGGCGTGCCGTCGACCAGCGTGCGGCCCAGGTACTCGGCAGCGGCCTGCAGCAGCCACTGGCGCAGCGGCGATTTCGCGTCGAGCTCTGCGGCCGCATCGACCGCGGCCAGCAAGCGCTCGGCCGTCGGCGGCACCGAGCCGACGAGGCGGCCGAGTTCGGCTTCGCGCTTCTCGTCCAGGCGCGGCAGCAGCTCGGCGGCGTTCTTGGCGAGCCACGCGCGCAGGCCCGGAATGGGCGACAGCGTGGCGAAGGTCTTCAGGCGCGGCAGCTCGTCCTGCAGGGTCTCGACCACGCGCTTGATGAGCGAGTCGCCAAAGCTCACGCCGCGCAGGCCGGTCTGCGTGTTGCTGATCGAATAGAAGATCGCGGTGGTCGCCTTGGCCGGCTGCACCGGCACGGCGGCCTCGTCGAGCAGCGGCATGATGCCTTCGCTGATGCGGTCGACCAGCGCCACCTCGACAAAGATGAGCGGTTCGTTCGGCAGGCGCGGATGGAAGAAGCCGTAGCAGCGGCGGTCGCTGTCGTCGAGCCGGTTCTTCACATCGGACCAGCTCTTGATGTCATGCACCGCCTCGTAGCGGATGAGCTTCTCGATCAGCGACGCCGGCGAGTTCCAGTCGATGCGGCGCAGCTCAAGGAACGCCACGTCGAACCAGGTGGAAAACAGGTGCTCCAGCTCGGCCTCGAGCGCGAGCAGGCGCTTGTCGGACTTCAGGCACGGCAGCAGGTCGGCGCGCAGGTCGACCAGAAAGCGCATGCCACCAGGCTCGACCGCGAAGCGCTGCAGCAGCCGCATGCGCGGCGACACCAGCGCGCGGCGCAGGCGCAGCTCGGCCTGCCCTTCGTCGGGCGTGCCGACGGCGGTCTGGTGCTGGTCGCGCGCGCTGTTGAGCTTGCCCGCGTCGGCGGCGAAATGCTCGCTCATGAGCGCCCAGTAGTCGCGGCGCTCTTCAGGCGAAGCGCCGGCGTAGGCCTGCGCGATGGCATGGGCGCGGCGGCCGCCCTCGACCTCGCTCACGCGCGGATCGATCACGGCCTGCAACTCGGCCAGCACGCGGCGCAGTGTGCGCGGCGACAGCGCCTCGTCGGCCTTGCGCAGCGTGGCCAGCAGCCGCTCGGCGGTGGTGCGGGCGCTGGGCTTGGGCGTGTGGCGGGCCGAGCCCTTCGTGGCGCCGTTGCTCGCCACGGGGACCTTGGACGATTCGCCCATGCGCAGGCGCGCCTGGAACCACTCGGTCGCACTCATCGATCTGCTCCTGTGCCGTTGGCTATATGGGCGGTGCCTCTCACGGCATCACCCGGGATTTCTGCTGTTGCATGACTTCGCGCAATGCTTCGCGCTGGCGCGTCATGTGGGTGCGCATGGCGGCGTCGGCGCCTTCGCTGTCGCGCGCCTTGAGCGCCGCGAACACGGCCAGGTGCTCCGACAGGCTCTGGTCGAGCCGCCCCGGCGCGTGCAGCTGCTGCAGCCGCGCGAGTTTGAGAATCTTGCGCAGGTCGCCGATCACCAGCGCCAGCCACTTGTTGTCGGCGAGCTTGATGATCGCCTCGTGAATGATGTGGTTGGTGGCGTAGTAGTCGTTGATGCGCCGCGCCTTGGCATAGCGCACCAGGCGCTCGTGCAACGCGTCGAGCTCGTTCAGCTCGGCGTCGCTGGCGTTGCGCGCAGCCTCGTAGGCGCAGCGCCCTTCGAGCAGCGCAATGACCGGAAAGATCTCGTCGAGGTCGCGCTCCGTCACCTCGTTCACGAAGCAGCCGCGGCGCGGCTCATGGCGCAGCAGGCCTTCAGCCGTGAGCACCTTCAGCGCTTCGCGCAGCGGCGTGCGCGAGATCGACAGCCGCTCGCACAGGGTCACCTCGTCCACGAAGCTGCCGGGCGCCAGCGTGCCGTCGAAGATCTGCTCGCGCAGGGTGGCGGCGACTTCGTCGTGGAGGGAATTGGGGACCAGGCGCATGCGTTGAAGACTCGGAAAGTCGGTGGGCGTTTCGCGTAATTTCCTGTAATTACGCATAATTGTGAGTGGACAGTTAACGCAATGCAAGGGCCACGCCCTGCCCTTGCGGCCCGGAATTACCCTGAGACGGACGAAAAAAAGCGGCGTGCACCCGAAGGTGCTGCGCCGCGTTTCGCGGGTGTATCGCGGGTGTGTGGAGCGTCAGGCGCGCGCGGTGCTGCCGGTCTTGCCGGCCCGGCCGAACCAGATCCACAGCGCGATGCCGCCGATCACCATCGGCACGCTGAGCCACTGGCCCTGGCTCAGGCTGAGCGCGCGCAGACCCAGGAAATCGTCGGGCTCGCGGAAGTACTCGGCCACGAAGCGCAGCACGCCATAGCCGATGAGGAACACGGCGGCGACCTGCCCCTGCTTGCGCTCCTTGCGCGCGTAGAGCCACATCACGACGAACAGCAGCAGCCCTTCGAGCAGGAACTGGTAGACCTGCGACGGATGGCGCGGCAGCGTCGAGCCGCTTTGTGGGAACACCATGCCCCACGGCAGGTCGGGGCTGCTGAAGCGGCCCCACAGCTCGCCGTTGATGAAGTTGCCCACGCGGCCCGCGGCCAGGCCGGTCGGCACGCAGGGCGCAACGAAGTCCATCACCTGCCAGAACGGCCGCGCACGCGAGCGCGAGAACCACACCATGGCGCCGACCACGCCGAGCAGGCCGCCGTGGAAGCTCATGCCGCCCTGCCACACATACAGGATCTCGAGCGGGTGCGTGAGGTAGTACCCGGGCTTGTAGAACAGGCAGTAGCCGAGCCGGCCACCGACGATCACGCCCATGACGCCGAGGAACAGGATGTCCTCAATGTCCTTGCGTTGCCACACGCCGGCCGTGGCCAGCGAGCGGAACGGCTCGTGGCGCAGGCGGCGCGTGCCAAGAAAGTAAAACAGCGCGAAGGCCGCCAGGTAGGTCAGGCCGTACCAGTGAATGGCCACCGGCCCCAGCTGCAAGGCGACGGGATTGATCTGCGGATACATGAGCATCCGACGATTGTGCCGTGGCGCCATGACGCCGCCGGCACGGGGGCATTCAGGGCAATGTCAGCGCCCGAACTTCCACCAGAGCAACCCCGCCACCACGGCCGGCACCGCGAAGATGAACAGGAAGATCGGCAGCTCCTCGGCCACCGAGTACCCGGCCTTGAGCACGCCCACGGCCATGTTGATGCCCGCGCCGACGAACCACGCCGGAATGAACCACTTGGCCGCCGCAGCCAGCGCCATCGACGAGCCGTCGCCCATGAAGCGGCCGGCCAGAAGAAACACCACCAGCAGCGCGAAGCCGCCGCCCATCACCATGACTGTGTGCATCTGCGTTGTCCTCCTGAAGGCATCTTGCCGGATGTTGCCGGATCAGCGCGTGGTGTAGCCACCGTTGGCGAAGATCGTCTGGCCCGTGATCCACCAGCCCTCGGTGACCAGGAAGCGCACGATGGGCGCGATGTCCTCGATGTCGGTGAGGCCCTTCTTCGAGTACTTGCTGAGCGCGGCGGCGGTGCTGTGGTACGCCACGGCCTCGGGGCTTTCCTGGCCGTAGAAGAACGGCGTGTCCATCGGGCCCGGGCCGATGGCATTCACCGAGATGCCGCGCTCGCCGAACTCCTTGGAGGCCGCGCGCGTGAAGTGCTCCACCGCCGCCTTGGCCGCCGGGTAGATCGCATAGAACGGCGTGTAGGCGGCGAGCAGCGAGCTCACCAGCGTCACGATGCTGCCGCCGTCGGCCATCGTGCGGCCGGCCTGCTGGATGAAGAAGAAGGCCGCCTTGGAATTGGCGTCGAAGCTCTTGTCGTAGTCGGCCTCGGTGATGTCGAGGATCGGCTTCTTGATCACCACGCCCGCCGTGTTGATCGCCAGGTCGACCTGGCCGAAGTGCTTCACGGCCTGGTCGAACAGCTTGACGTTGTTCTCGACCACGGCGAGGTCGCCCTGCACCAGCAGCGTGTCTGCCCCCTTGGCCTTCAGCGCGGCGGCGGTCTGCTCGGCCTCGGCGCGCGAGCTGTCGCTGTTGTAGTGGATGGCGATGCCGCGGGCGCCGCCGTCGACCAGCAGATGGGCGATGAGGGCACCGAGGTTCTTGCCACCGCCGGCGATGACGGCGACCTTGTTCGTGAGCGTGCGTGCGGACATGGATGAACTCCTCTGGATGAATGAAAAACCCGAACGACCCGGGTCGGGATGTGTGACCGAGCCGCCAGTCTATTGATCGCCAAGTTGCAGATAAATCATTCATTGAAGGCTAGACTGTTCTGAAAACCACGAACAATCAGCCCGCAGCCATGGACCGCATCGAACTCCTCCAGGTTTTCCTGCGCGTGGCCGAAACCGGCAGCTTCACGCGCGCCGCCGACCGGCTCGCCCTGCCGCGCGCCACCATCTCGACCGCCATCCAGCAGCTCGAAGCCCGCCTGGGCTCGCGCCTGCTGCACCGCACCACCCGCCGCGTGGGCCTCACGCCCGACGGCGAGGTGCTGCTCGAGCGGGCCCGCGCACTGGTGGCCGACATGGAAGACATGGAGCAGCAGTTCCAGCCCGCGCACAGCAGCGTGAGCGGACGGCTCAAGGTCGATGTGCCCAGTCGCATCGCGCGCCTGCTGATCGCGCCGGCGCTGCCGGACTTCTTTGCGCGCCACCCGGCGGTCGAACTGGAACTCGGTTCCAGCGACCGCGCGGTCGACCTCGTGCTCGAAGGCGTGGACTGCGCCCTGCGCGTCGGCCCGCTCGCCAGCAGCAGCCTCGTGGCCCGGCCGCTGGGGCATTTCACGCTCATCAACTGCGCGAGCCCGGCCTACCTCGCACAGCACGGCACGCCGCGCACGCCGGCCGACCTGCCGCAGCACTTCGCGATCAACTACGCCTCGCCGACCAGCGGCCGCGCCGCGCCCTGGGAATGGCAGCTGCGCGACGGCGAAACCCAGACGCTGCGGCTGCGCAGCCGCGTGGCGGCGAACAACGCCGAGACCTACATCGCGTGCGCCCTGGCGGGGCTGGGGATGATCCAGATCCCGGCCTACGACGTGCGCGCGCACCTGGCGGCCGGCGAGCTGGTCGAGGTGCTGCCCGATGCGCGTGCCGAGCCACTGCCGGTGCACCTTGTGTACCCGCACCGGCGCAACCTGTCGCGACGGGTGCAGGCCTTCGCCGGCTGGCTCGACGCGTTGCTGACCGCCTCGCTCGATGCACCCTTGCCCTCACCCGCCGGCCGCGCGTCGCGCAGCCCCTGAGCCTTAGGCCGGCACGCGCCCGGCCCGCTCGCGCACGAAGGCCACGAAGCGCGCCAGTGCCGGGTGCGCCGCCTGCGCGGGCCACACGAGGCTGGTCTCGCACACCGGCAAGGTCACGCGGCGGCGCCCCACGCCCTTGAACTCATGGACCTGCCGGTAGACCACGCCCGCGCGCCGGAACTGCATCACGCTGTGCGGCACCCAGGCCGCGCCGATGCCACCGGACACGAGGTTGACGATGGTCTGCATCTGGATCGCCTCCTGCGCCACCTGCGGCGTGCGCCCGGCCGCGTGGTACAGGTCGAAGATCGCGTCGTGCAGCGAGGGCACGATGCGGCGCGGAAAGATCACCAGCGGCTCGTCCAGCACCTCGGCCAGCGGCACGGGCCGCGCCTCGGCCAGCCGGTGCTGGGCAGGCAGCGCGAGCACCAGCGGCTCCACCTCGACCGGCAGGCAGGCCAGCCCCGGCGGCGCGGCGCCCGGCGAATGCAGCATCAGGCCGGCGTCGATCTCGCCGCGCGCAAAGGCTTCGAGCTGCACGTCGCCGGTGGCCTCGACCAGCTCCAGCGCCACCTCGGGGCACAGCACGCGGAACTCGCGCACCCAGGCCGGCAGCTGCTCGAAGCCGACGGTCGAAACAAAGGCGATGCGCACGCGCCCCACCTGCCCCGCCGCCGCCGCGCGCGCCCGCGCCGGCAGCGCCTGGGCGCGTGCCAGCAGTTCGCGCACGTCGGGCAGCAGCGCCTCGCCGGCCGGCGTGAGGGCCACGCGGCGGCGCGTGCGGTCGAACAGCACCACGCCCAGCGTTTTCTCGAGCTGGGCGATGGCTTGCGTGACCGGCGGCTGCGTCATGTGCAGGCGCAGGGCGGCACGGCCGAAGTGCAGTTCTTCGGCCACGGCCACGAACTGGCGCCAGGCGCGCAGGTCGATGAGGGCTTCATTCATACGCCGAGCATATCAATCCATGCGTCAAATTGGATTGGAACCAATCAATCAGAAGTCCGATACTTGGCGCTTCCCCTCACGATCTCCCCACGACAGAAGAGACACCATGGACACCAAGACCATCCAGATCAATCGCCGCAGCGCGAACATCACCGAAGGCAAGAGCCGCGCCCCCAACCGCTCGATGTTCTACGCCATGGGCTACGAGGAAGGCGACTTCAAGAAGCCGATGGTCGGCGTCGCCAACGGCCACAGCACGATCACGCCCTGCAACTCGGGCCTGCAGAAGCTGGCCGACGCGGCCATCGAGGGCATCGAGGAAGCCGGCGGCAACGCGCAGGTGTTCGGCACCCCCACCATCTCCGACGGCATGGCCATGGGCACCGAAGGCATGAAGTACTCGCTGGTGAGCCGCGAGGTGATCTCCGACTGCATCGAGACCTGCGTCGGCGGCCAGTGGATGGACGGCGTGTTGGTGGTCGGCGGCTGCGACAAGAACATGCCCGGCGGCCTCATGGGCATGTTGCGCGCCAACGTGCCGGCCATCTACGTCTACGGCGGCACCATCCTGCCGGGCCGCTACAAGGGGCAGGACCTGAACATCGTGAGCGTGTTCGAGGCCGTGGGCCAGAACGCCGCCGGCAACATGAGCGACGAAGACCTGCACGAGATCGAGAAGCGCGCCATTCCCGGCACGGGCTCCTGCGGCGGCATGTACACGGCCAACACCATGTCCAGCGCGTTCGAAGCGCTCGGCATCTCGCTGCCCTACTCGTCGACCATGGCGAATCCGCACGACGAGAAGGCCAACTCGGCCAAGGAGTCGGCCAAGGTGCTGATCGAGGCGATCAAGAAAGACCTGAAGCCGCGCGACATCGTGACCAAGAAGGCCATCGAGAACGCCGTGGCCGTCATCATGGCCACCGGCGGCTCGACCAACGCGGTGCTGCACTTCCTGGCGATTGCGCACGCGGCCGAAGTCGAATGGACCATCGACGACTTCGAGCGCATGCGCAAGAAGGTGCCGGTGCTGTGCGACCTGAAGCCCTCGGGCAAGTACCTCGCGGTCGACCTGCACCAGGCCGGCGGCATTCCGCAGGTCATGAAGGTGCTGCTGAAAGCCGGCCTGCTGCACGGCGACTGCATCACCATCAGCGGGCAGACCATCGAAGAAGTGCTGAAGGACGTGCCCGACGTGCCGCGCGCCGATCAGGACGTGATCCGCCCGATCGACAAGCCGATGTACGACGAAGGCCACCTGGCCATCCTGAAGGGCAACCTGTCGCCCGAAGGCGCCGTGGCCAAGATCACTGGCCTGAAGAACCCTGTCATCACCGGCCCGGCCCGCGTGTTCGACGACGAGCAGTCGGCGCTGCAGGCCATCCTGGCCGGCAAGATCGTCGCCGGCGACGTGATGGTGCTGCGCTACCTCGGCCCCAAGGGCGGCCCGGGCATGCCGGAAATGCTGGCCCCGACGGGCGCGCTGATCGGCGCGGGCCTGGGCGAAAGCGTCGGCCTCATCACCGACGGCCGCTTCTCGGGTGGCACCTGGGGCATGGTGGTCGGCCACGTCGCACCGGAAGCGGCAGCGGGCGGCACCATTGCGTTCGTGAACGAAGGCGACTCGATCACCATCGACGCGCACAAGCTGGTGCTCGAACTGAACGTACCCGAAGCCGAAATTGCCAAGCGCCGCGAAGGCTGGAAGGCGCCGGCCCCGCGCTACACGCGCGGCGTGCAGGCCAAGTTCGCGTTCAACGCCTCGAGCGCGAGCTCGGGCGCGGTGCTCGACAAGTTCTAAGACGAACTCAGCCCATCATCCACGCGCCGTAGCCGAAGGCCATGAAGCCCAGGCCGACGATCGCAAAGATGGCCCGGGCTTCGAAGTCCATCGCCGGGGGAAAGCTCTGCACGACGAAGTGCAGCAGCGCCCCCGCGCCGATGGTGAGAAAACCCGCACCGAACTGCTTCATCGCGCTCGCATCGGGGTAGAGAAACACCAGCGCGAAGCCGGCAAGGAACACCACGTTCGCCAGCACCGTGCCGCGCGTGCGCCATCTCTTCTGCAGGGGTGTCGGCTCGCGCACCGGCGCCGGCTGGCCCTTGCGGCCTTCCTTGAGCGCCAGGCCGGTGAAGAACAGGCCGAACATCGTCGGAAAGCCGCCGAAGAGGCCCAGCCCCCAGACGATGCCCCACATGTTCTGGAAGTCGGCCACCAGGGCCTGGGCCGGGTCGGCGGTGCTGTAGCGCACCTCGACCGCGTCGCCCCACTCTTTCTCCGACAGGCTGCCGCCGAGCCCTTTGACGCGGCGTTTCTGCCCATCGCCGGCGGTGTACTCGACGACGGGCGCGCGCGTGGTGATGACGTCGCCCTTGCTGTCCTTGCTGCGCTCTTCCACGAACTCGACCAGGCTGCCTTGCGTGGGGGCCGTGCCCGCGATCGACTGGTAGCGCTGCCAGCCCACCGTGATCGCGCCGTACAGGCCGGCGCAGCCGATCAGCAGTGCGCCGACACCAGCACCCCAAAAGAAGGTCTTGAAGCGCCCGACCAATGCGCCGACGGCCGGCCCGACCAGCAGCGACAGCCCGAAGACGAGCAAGGCGTGGGTGGCGGCTTCGTCGTCCATGGCGCGCGTCCTGTCGGCATGCAGCGCGGGGGGTGACGGAGCCGCGTGGTCAGCGGCGCGGGCGCTGTTGCCCGTTGCTGGTGCGAAGGCCCATGTTGGTCTTCTGGCGGTCGATGCGCGCCTGCTTGCGGCGCTCTTCGCGCTCAATAACTTTGCGCTTCGTGTAACCCGACGAATCGGCCCAGGCCCACCATGCCAGGGCCAGCGCGAACGGGCTCAGCACGATCCACCAGCTCCAGCCGGCGACCATGCCCACTTCGAAATATCTGAGGGCTATGCCAAGCAGGCCCAAGAGCAGAAACCACATCGCGAATACCCTCCGAGTTGGTCGGTATCGCCGCCGGTGCGTGTGCACCGCGCTACCTACAATCGCGTTGGATCGAATGTAACTCAGCCCTTACGAAAACAGTCCCCATGAAAAGAACGATGTTGATGGCAGCCCTGGGCCTCGGCCTCGCGGCGCCCGCCTTTGCCGACCTGGCCCTTGCCACGTCGAAGAACTGCATGAGCTGCCACGCGGTCGAACGCAAGGTGCTCGGGCCGTCGTTCAAGGACATCGCGGCCAAATACAAGGACGACAAGGGTGCAGCCAACACGCTGGCCACCAAGATCATCAAGGGCGGCTCCGGCGTGTGGGGCCCGGTGCCGATGCCGGCCAACAACCAGGTCAGCGAAGCCGATGCGAAGAAGCTCGCAGCCTGGGTGTTGTCGACGAAGTAAGAAAAGAAACGCCCGACGCGCTCGGTCAGAGCGTCGGGTTGATGTCGCTGGGCAGCGGACGGCGTTCGATGCGGTCTTCGAGCTGCCCGATGTGCGCCGCCACCGTGTTGTCGGTCTGGTCCGAACGCAGCTTGACCGCGCGTTCCAGCTGCTCCATCCGGGCCAGCAGCGCCGTGTGCCGGTCGGCGTTGTGCGACATGTGCTGCTTCTCCTGCGCTTCCAGGAAGTTGCGCAGTTCGGTGAAGCGCGAGGCCTCGGCCTTGTCGGCGAGGTCGCGCTGGGTCTGCATTTCCTTCGTGTGGCGCTTGGTCTCCAGCAGCACCGAGCTGTGCAGGTACAGCACATACACGAGGAAGAAGGCCGCGAGCACGGCCGTGAGCCCCAGCATGATCAGCCCCAGCGGCGCCGACACGCTCATGAAGCCGAGCCACACGTCGGTGGGGGCCGACAGCGTGCCCCAGTTCAGCGCGGCAAGCCCCGCGATGAGCAGCACGATGACAAAAAGAAAAGCGGATCTCACGCCCATGTGGCGCCTCCTTGCAAACAGCCGGTCACGATGACAAAAGCCGCGCGCCTGTCATGGCGCGCGGTGACGACATCGGTTTTACCTCAGCAAAGAGCCCGCTTTGGTGCACACGGCCGCACAAACGGCCATGTCCTACACCTCTCAACAGCCGGTTCGTGACAACTGTTCCGGATTGGCCGGATTCGACCAATCCGTGGGTCAGTTCGTCTCCGACAACTGATCGAGGATCGCCGGATTTTCGAGCGTCGACGTGTCCTGCGTGATCGCCTCACCCTTTGCAATGCTGCGCAACAAACGCCGCATGATCTTCCCGCTGCGCGTCTTGGGCAGGTTGTCGCCGAAGCGGATGTCCTTGGGCTTGGCGATGGGGCCGATTTCCTTGGCGACCCAGGCGCGCAGTTCGTTGGCGATCTGCTTGGCCTCTTCGCCGGTCGGGCGCGAGCGCTTGAGCACGACGAAGGCGCACACGGCCTCGCCGGTCACGTCGTCGGGGCGGCCCACCACCGCGGCTTCGGCCACGAGGTCGGTCTTGGACACCAGCGCCGATTCGATTTCCATCGTGCCCAGGCGGTGGCCCGACACATTCAGCACGTCGTCGATGCGGCCCGTGATGCGGAAGTAGCCGCGGTCGGCACTGCGCACCGCGCCGTCGCCGGCCAGGTAAATGGTGCCGCCCATTTCCTCAGGGAAGTAGCTCTTCTTGAAGCGCTCGGGATCGTTCCAGATGGTGCGGATCATCGAGGGCCAGGGCCGCTTGATGACCAGCATGCCGCCTGCGCCGTTGGGCAGGTCCTTGCCGGTCTCGTCGACGATGGCGGCCATGATGCCCGGCAGCGGCAAGGTGCACGAACCCGGCACCAGCGGTGTGGCGCCCGGCAGCGGCGTGATGACGTGGCCGCCCGTTTCGGTCTGCCAGAAGGTGTCGACGATCGGGCAGCGCTCGCCACCGATATTGCGGTGGTACCACATCCAGGCTTCGGGGTTGATCGGCTCGCCGACCGAACCGAGGATGCGCAGGCTGGTCAGGTCCCAGTTCTTCGGGTGCACTTTTTCGTCGCCTTCGGCCGCCTTGATGAGCGAGCGGATCGCGGTGGGCGCGGTATAGAAGATCGAGACCTTGTGCTTCTCGATCATTTCCCAGAAGCGGCCCGCGTGCGGGAAGGTCGGAATGCCCTCGAACACGACCTGCGTGGCGCCGGCCGCGAGCGGGCCGTAGGCGACGTAGGTGTGGCCGGTGATCCAGCCGATGTCGGCGGTGCACCAGAACACGTCTTCGGGGCGGATGTCGAAGGTCCAGTCCATCGTGAGCTTGGCCCACAGCAGGTAGCCGCCGGTGGCGTGTTGCACGCCCTTGGGCTTGCCGGTGGAGCCCGAGGTGTAGAGGATGAACAGCGGGTGCTCGGCATTGACCGGCACGGGCGCGCACTCGGTGCTCTGCCCTGCCATCGCTTCGGTGAAGGTCTTGTCGCGGCCCTCGACGCGGTTCCACGTGGTGGGCGTGCGCTCGTACACGAGCACGGTCTTGAGCGTGTCGCAGCCGCCCAGCGCGATGCCGTCGTCGACGATGGCTTTCAGCGGCAGTTCCTTGCCGCCGCGCAGCTGGTAGTTGGCGGTGATGACGGCCACGGCGCCCGCGTCGATGATGCGTTCCTGCAGCGCCTTGGCCGAGAAGCCGCCGAACACCACGCTGTGGGTGGCGCCGATGCGCGCGCAGGCCTGCATGGCGACCACGCCTTCGATGGTCATCGGCATGTAGATGATGACGCGGTCGCCCTTCTGGATGCCCTGCGCCTTGAGCGCGTTGGCGAACTGGCTCACGCGGGCCAGCAGTTCCTTGTAGGTGACGCGGGTGACGGCGCCGTCGTCGGCTTCGAAGACGATGGCGGTCTTGTTTTCGACGGGGGTGCCGATGTGCTTGTCCAGGCAGTTGGCGCTGGCATTGAGCTCGCCGTCACCGAACCATTCGTAGAACGGCGCCTTCGATTCGTCGAGGGTGCGGGTGAAGGGCTTGGTCCACTGGAGGTTGTCCTTGGCCAGCCGGGTCCAGAAGCCTTCGAAGTCCTGTTCGGCTTCCTTGCACAATGCCTCGTAGGCGGCCATGCTGGCAATGCGGGCGCCTTCGGTGGCGCGGGCGTCGGGCGGGAACACACGGTTCTCCACGAGGACGGATTCAATGTTCTTCGATGCGCTGCTCATGCTCTTGTCTCCTGATTGAATGCGGCCGTAATGTCGGGGCACGCACTTACGGGCCACTGACGGGGTCGATGTTAGTTCGCAGGGTTATCACGAGTGCGTCACTGGGAGACCTCTAAAATCGCCCGACTTTTTACATCTGTCTTCTTACTTCATGTCCGCCCCCGATCCTTTCGACGCCCGGAACGCGCCCGTACCAGCGCGCAGTTCCCCGCTGAAGCCCCTGCCCCGGCTCATCTTCGCGAGCCGCTGGCTGCAGCTGCCGCTGTACCTGGGGCTGATCGTGGCGCAGGGTGTGTACGTGGTGCACTTCCTGGTCGAGCTGCTGCACCTGGTCGAAGCCGCCTTCGGCAACAAGGACGCGCTGCAGGCCCTCATCGCGAGCATCGGCTACAAGACCACCGCCCCGGTCGGCGCGCTCAACGAGACGGTGATCATGCTGGTGGTGCTGGCGCTGATCGACGTGGTGATGATCTCCAACCTGCTGATCATGGTGATCGTGGGCGGCTACGAGACCTTCGTGAGCCGCATGGACCTCGAAGGCCACCAGGACCAGCCCGAGTGGCTGAGCCACGTGAACGCCTCGGTGCTGAAGGTGAAGCTGGCCACCGCCATCATTGGCATCAGCTCGATCCACCTGCTCAAGACCTTCATCAACGCGGACAACTACACCGACAAGGTGCTGATCGCGCAGACCGTGATCCACATCGCGTTCCTGTTCTCGGCCATGGCCATCGCCTACACCGACAAGCTCATGAACGAGGCGGCCGCCGCCAACACGCGCCACTAAGACGGCGTATCCCAGGCCGGCACTTCGGTGAAGCGCTCGGCCAGAAAATCGAGCAAGGTGCGCAGCGCAGACGGCATGTGCTTGCGCGAGGCGTACACCGCATACACCCCCAGCACCTGCGGCTCGTGATCGGGAAAGAGCGACACCAGTTCGCCCGATTGCAGCAACCCCGACGTCAGATAGGTGGGCAGCATCGCGATGCCCGCCCCGGCCTGCGCCAGCGCCATCAGGCTGGCCGCGTCGTTGGTCGACAGGTTGCCTGCCACCGCCACCGAAACCGGCAGGCCGTCGGCCTTGCGCGTGAAGTTCCAGAGGCTGCGGCCGAAATACGAATGCGTGAGGCAGTTGCGCTGCGCCAGCTCTTCCACGCGCTGCGGCTGGCCGTGCACCTTCAGGTAATCGGGCGTCGCGCAAACCACCGAGCGGCACACCGAGAGGCGGCGCGCAATGAGGTTCGGATCGATCTCGGCTGACACGCGGATCGCGAGGTCGATGCGCTCGTCCACCAGGTTGACCGCGCGATCGAGCAGCACCAGGTCGACCGCCACGCCCGGGTAGCGCCGCACGTAATCGGCCACCGCGCGGGCCAGCTGCGCCTGCGCGAACGAGGTGCTGGCGGTGATGCGCAGCTGCCCGCTCGGCGCCTCGGCCGGATGGCGCACCGCCGCCTGCATGTCGCCCGCGAGTTCCAGCACCTGGCGGCAGCGCGGCAGCAGTTCCTCGCCCGCCGCCGTGAGGCTGAGGCGCCGCGTCGTGCGGTGCAGCAGGCGTGCGCCGGTCCATTGCTCCAGCTCGGCCACGTAGCGCGTGACCACCGGGCGAGACATGTCGAGCTTGTCGGCCGCGGCCGAAAGGCTGCCCGCATCCACGACGGTGACGAACACTCGCATTGCATTCAATCGATCCATTCGAACGATTTTAGGAATAAAGAAGCGCGGAATTCGAGGTATTTCTTTCGAAACCAGAAACCTAAGATGCGGTTCATCCCCTTCCCAACCTTTTGACTGGAGTCCCTCATGAGCCACATCGCCATCATCGGAGCCACTGGACGCGCCGGCAGCCGCCTTCTCGAAGAAGCGCTGCGCCGCGGGCACACCGTCACCGCCATCGCGCGCCAGGCCAGCGAAAAGCTGTCGGGCCGCGCCAACGTGAAGGCTGTCGATGTCGACGCGCTCGACGCCGCCGCCCTCGAAAAGGCCGTGGCCGGCCATGACGCCGTGTTCAGCGCCGCGCATTTCGCCACCGTGCCGCCCGCGGCCGTCATCGAGCCGGTCAAGCGCGCGGGCGTGAAGCGCCTGCTGGTGGTCGGCGGCGCCGGCAGCCTGTTCGCGGCGCCCGGCCTGAAGGTGATCGACACGCCGAACTTCCCCGATGCCTACCGCGCCGAAGCCACGGCCGGCGGCGTGTTCCTGGACGCGCTGCGCAACGAGAAGGACCTCGACTGGACCTTCCTGTCGCCCTCCGCCGAGTTCGTCGAAGGTGAGCGCACGGGCAAGTTCCGCCTCGGCACCGACGACCTGCTGGTGAGCGCGGAAGGCCGCAGCTGGATCACGTTCGAGGACTACGCAATCGCGTTCATCGACGAACTCGAGAAGCCCGCGCATTCGCGCCAGCGCTACACGATCGGCTACTGATCGATCGATCAAGCGCCAACGAAAAAGGACCCTCGCGGGTCCTTTTTTCATGGGGGGGGTGCCGAACCGATCAGCGACCGGTCATGTTCTCCGGCACCACCCACGCATCGAACTGCTCGGCCGTCAGGTGCCCCGACGCAATCGCAGCCTCGCGCAGGCTCGTGCCTTCCTTGTGCGCCTTCTTCGCGATGTAGGCCGACTTGTCGTAACCGATGTGCGTGTTCAGCGCCGTCACCAGCATCAGCGAACGCTGCACCAGCTCGGTGATGCGCTCGCGGTTCGGCTCGATGCCCACGGCGCAGTGGTCATTGAAGCTCACCATGCCGTCGGCCAGCAGGCGCACGCTCTGCAGGAAGTTGTGCGCCACCATCGGGCGGAACACGTTCAGCTCGAAGTTGCCCGACGCGCCGCCGATGTTGATGGCGACGTCGTTGCCGAACACCTGCGCGGCCAGCATCGTGACGGCCTCGCTCTGGGTCGGGTTGACCTTGCCCGGCATGATCGACGAGCCGGGTTCGTTCTCGGGAATGCTCAGTTCGCCGATGCCGCTGCGCGGGCCGCTGGCGAGCCAGCGCACGTCGTTGGCGATCTTGTTCATGCTGGCGGCGAGCGTCTTCAGCGCGCCGTGGGCATGCACCAACGCATCGACGCTGGCCATGGCTTCGAACTTGTTCGGCGCGGTGACGAACGGCAGGCTGGTGAGTCTCGCCAGTTCGGCCGCGACCTGCTCCGCGTAGCCCTTGGGCGCATTGAGCCCGGTGCCGACGGCCGTGCCGCCCAGCGCCAGTTCGCACAGGTGCGGCAGCGCGGCGCGCACATGCGCCTCGCCGTGCGCCAACTGCGCCACGTAGCCCGAGAACTCCTGGCCCAGCGTGAGCGGCGTGGCGTCCTGCAGGTGGGTGCGGCCGATCTTCACGATGTCGGCGAAGTCTTCGGCCTTCTTCGCCAGCGTGCCGCGCAGCTTGGCGATGGCGGGCAGCAGCTTGTGCGTGATGGCCTCGACGGCCGCCACGTGCATGGCGGTCGGGAACACGTCGTTGCTCGACTGGCTGCGGTTCACGTCGTCGTTCGGGTGCACGAGGCGCCCTTCCCCGCGCTCGCCGCCGAGGATTTCGCTGGCGCGGTTGGCCAGCACCTCGTTGACGTTCATGTTGCTCTGCGTGCCCGAGCCGGTCTGCCAGACCACGAGCGGGAACTCGCCCGGGTGCTTGCCGGCAATGACCTCGTCGGCCGCGGCCACGATGGCCTGGGTCTTCTTTTCGTCCTGCAGACCCAGCGCGTGATTGACCACGGCCGACGCGCGCTTGACCTGGGCCAGCGCCTTGATGATCTCGCGCGGCTGCTGCTCGCCGGAGATGTCGAAGTTCTGCAGCGAGCGCTGCGTTTGCGCGCCCCACAGCTTGTCGGCCGGCACGTCGATCGGGCCGAAGGTGTCGCGCTCGGCACGGGTCTTGGGAGAAGTCGTCATGAGAAAAATGGCTCCGCAGTCTTGGATGGTTGCGCCGCCTGGTCGGGCGCGGGCCCGAGTATCGGCTCGATAAGAATAGCTCGCATCTGACGAGGCCTTTAGCCCGAATCCCACAGACACGATACGCCCGTGGGTTGACTCGCATCATGCCAAAAAGTTATAATCATGGGCTTCCGACGACCAACAAGTCATGTTGGTCACCCTTGCACTACTCGCGGATCTGTGAATCCCGTCGCGGTGCAAGGCCCTCCACGCCGGGCCCAGCCCGGCAAACCGGCCGGATCTTTTTCCGGCCCCATTGCCACGTCACGCTCATCCAGGCGGCGCCCCTCGACCAGGCCCGTTGTCTGCGAATGAAGCATCCGGCGGGCACTGGCTTCGTCGCCACGTCGTTTTCAGTGCCTGTCGGCAGCCCTCGGGGCTCGCCGGGCCATTGCATGCGCATGCGCAATCTTCATGCGCGCTGTCGGGCAGCTCCCTCATCGGGCTGATGGCGTGGCCGTTGCCGTCCTTCGGGGCGGTGCTGTGTCCACCCTTCACTCAAGGAGCCCCGGCATATGGCCAAAGGAATTCTCATCGACCATGTCTTCAAGGTGTTCGGCGATTCGCCCGAACAAGCCCTGGAGCTGGTCCGCCAAGGTTTTTCGAAAAAGGAAATCCTGGCGCAAACCGGCCAGTCGATCGGCGTGTTCGACGCCACCTTCGAGATCCAGGCCGGCGAGATCTTCGTGATCATGGGCCTGTCGGGCTCGGGCAAGTCGACGCTGGTGCGGCTGCTCAACCGCCTGATCGAGCCGACCGCCGGGCGCATCGTGATCGATGGCGCCGACATCAACGAGCATTCCGACAGCAAGCTGCGCGCGCTGCGCCGCAAGGACATCAGCATGGTGTTCCAGTCGTTCGCGCTGATGCCGCACATGACGGTGCGCGAGAACACCGCCTTCGGCCTGGAGCTGTCGGGCACGCGCAAGAAAGACCGCCTCGCGCAGGCCGACCTCGCGCTGGCGCAGGTGGGCCTTTCGGGCTGGGGCGACAGCTACCCCGACGAGCTCTCGGGCGGCATGCAGCAGCGCGTGGGCCTGGCGCGCGCGCTGGCGTCTGACCCGTCGATCCTGCTGATGGACGAGGCCTTTTCGGCGCTCGACCCGATCATCCGCACCGAGATGCAGTCGGAGCTGCTGCGACTGCAGCAGGTGCAGCGCCGCACCATCGTGTTCATTTCGCACGATCTGGACGAAGCCATGCGCATCGGCGACCGCATCGCGATCATGAAGGACGGCCACGTGATCCAGGTCGGCACGCCCGACGAGATTCTGCGCAGGCCGGCCGACGACTACGTGCGCAGCTTCGTGCGCGGCGTGGACGCGGCGGCGGTGTTCAAGGCGGCCGACATCGCGCGCAAATCGCTCACCGTGGTGTGCGAGCACCCCGAGCGCGGCGCGCACGCGGCGCTCAAGCTGCTCGAAGACCAGGACCGCGACTTCGCCTACGTGACCAGCCCGACCAAGCGCTTCCTGGGCGTGGTCTCGGCCGACACGCTGCGCGGCGCGCTCGACGGGCATTCGGGCCCGCTCGGACTGCACCACGCCTTTCTCGACGAACTGCCGCGCATCGACGCCGAAGCCCCCGTGGCCGGCCTCATCGGCCAGCTCGCGCAGGCGCCGTGCGCCCTGCCGGTGGTGGCCGGCGACGGCCGCTTCTGCGGCGCGATCAGCAAGACGACGCTGCTCAAGTTCCTGGACCGCGACACGCCGCCGATCGAACCCGTCTCGCCGCACGCCGCCCCCGCACTCGCCGCCGAGCCGCACTGAATTCACGAAGGACCTTGAACGATGAACGACACCACATTGCCTTCCGACCTGAACGCGCCCCTGATGGACGCACCCATTCTGGACACGCCCGCCGCGCCCGCGCCCACCCCTGCCCTCGACCCGTGGGAAGCGATCTCGGCCGCGCCTGACACCTCGACCGCCAGCGCCTGGCTCGATGCGCCGGCGAACACCGCACACGCCCTCGCGGGCCAAGCCGACACCGCCACCAGTGGCTTCTCGCTGCACCGCCTGTGGGACGGCTCGCTGCCCGTCGAGGCCTGGATCAACCAGGGCCTGGGCTGGGTGGTCGAGCATTTCCGCCCCTTCTTCCAGACCGTGCGCCTGCCCATCGACAGCACGCTCAACTCGGTACAAAGCCTGCTCACCGCCCTGCCCGCGCTGCCGATGATTGCGATCATCGGCCTGCTCGCCTGGCAGTTCGCCGGCCGCGCGCTGGCCATCGGCACCGTCGTGTCGCTGATGCTGGTGACCATGCTCGGCATCTGGCCCGAGGCCATGGTCACGCTGTCGCTGGTGCTGACCTCGCTGGTGTTCTGCATGGTCATCGGCCTGCCGCTGGGCGTGCTGCTGGCCAGCAACGACCGCGCCCAGCGCGTGATGCGCCCGGTGCTCGACGCGATGCAGACCACGCCGGCCTTCGTGTACCTCGTGCCGGTGGTGATGCTGTTCGGCATCGGCAACGTGCCGGGCGTGATCGTGACCATCGTCTTCGCGCTCGCCCCGCTGGTGCGCCTGACCAACCTTGGCCTGCGCCAGGTGCGGCCCGACCTCATCGAGGCCGCGCGCGCCTACGGCGCCTCGCCCTGGCAGATGCTGCTGAAGGTGAAGCTGCCGCTGGCCATGCCATCGATCATGGCCGGCATCAACCAGGCGCTGATGCTGTCGCTGTCGATGGTGGTGATCGCCTCGATGATCGCGGTGGGTGGCCTCGGCCAGATGGTGTTGCGCGGCATCGGCCGGCTCGACATGGGCCTGGCCACCGTCGGCGGCCTGGGCATCGTGCTGCTGGCGATCACGCTGGACCGCCTGACGCAGGCCATGGGCAAGTCGCGCCGCAGCGCCGGCCACCGCTGGTGGTACACGGGACCGGCCGGCCTTGCGCTGCGCACGCTGCAGCGCCTTGTCGGCACGCCCTCGCGCGGCTCGCACGCCGACGACGCCGTGCCCGCCCTTTCCACGCAAGCGCACTGACCGTCACGGAGGACATCCACGCATGAAGACAACCCGCCTTTTCTTCGCCCGCGGCCTCCTGGCGCTGGGCTTCGTCGCCTTCGGTGCGACCGCACAGGCCGCCAATGACCTGCCCGGCCAGGGCGTCACCGTGCAGCCGCTGAAAAGCTCGCTCGCCGAGGAAGCCTTCCAGACGCTGCTGGTGATGCGCGCGCTCGAGAAGCTCGGTTACACCGTCGAGCCGATGAAGGACCTCGAGCCCGCCACCGAGCACCTGGCCATTGCCAATGGCGACGCCACGTTCATGGCCAACCACTGGAGCCTGCTGCACGCCGACTTCTACAAGAACAGCGGCGGCGACGCCAAGCTGTGGCACCAGGGCGTGTACTCCGACGGCGCGGTGCAGGGCTACCTGATCGACCGCAAGACCGCTGAGCAGTACAACATCACCAGCCTCGCGCAGCTGAAAGACCCGGCCATCGCCAAGCTGTTCGATGCCGACGGCGACGGCAAGGCCGACCTCACCGGCTGCAACCCCGGCTGGGGCTGCGAGCTGGCCATCGAGGGCCACCTGAGCGCCTACCAGCTGCGCGACAGCGTGACCCACAAGCAGGGCAGCTACGCCGCGCTCATGGCCGACACCATCGCGCGCTTCAAGCAGGACAAGCCAATCCTTTACTACACCTGGACGCCCTACTGGGTCAGCGCCGTGCTGCGTCCGGGCGCTGACGTGGTCTGGCTGCAGGTGCCGTTCTCGCCGCCGCAGGCCGGCGAGCCGGTGAACACGCGGCTGTCGAACGGCCGCAACTACGGCTTCCTGGCCAACCAGCAGCGCATCGTTGCCAACCGGGCCTTCATCGAGAAGAACCCCGCCGCCGGCCGCCTGTTCGAGGTGATGAAGCTGCCGATCGCCGACATCAACGCGCAGAACCTGCGCATGAGCGAAGGCGCGAACAGCATGCAGGACGTGACGCGCCACACCGACGGCTGGATTCGGGTGCACCAGGCGACCTTCGACGGGTGGATTGCAGAGGCGCGCGCCGCCGCCCGGTAACACCGACTCACACCCGCGCCGGCGCCCTTTCGCCCGGCGCCGGCCTGCGGTATTGGTGGCTGAGATAATCGAGGGCGTTCCCCTCCAATAAGACTCCCCACCATGACGACCACGATCCAGCAGGCCGACCTGATCGAATCGATCAGCGCCGCGCTCCAGTACATCAGCTACTACCACCCCGCGGACTACATTGCCCACCTGGCGAAGGCCTACGAGCGCGAGCAGAGTCCCGCCGCCAAGGACGCCATTGCGCAGATCCTGACCAACAGCAAGATGAGCGCCACGGGTCACCGCCCGATCTGCCAGGACACCGGCATCGTCAACGTGTTCCTCAAGGTGGGCATGGACGTGCGCTGGGGCGGCTTCACCGGTTCGCTGGACGACGCCATCAACGAAGGCGTGCGCCGCGGCTACAACCACCCCGACAACACGCTGCGCGCCTCGGTCGTGGGCGATCCGCAGTTCGATCGCAAGAACACCAAGGACAACACGCCCGCGGTGATCTTCACCGAGATCGTGCCCGGCAACACCGTCGAAGTGACGGTGGCCGCCAAGGGCGGCGGCAGCGAGAACAAGAGCAAGCTGGTCATGCTGAACCCCGGCGACAGCGTGGTCGACTGGGTGCTCAAGACCGTGCCCACCATGGGCGCCGGCTGGTGCCCGCCGGGCATGCTGGGCATCGGCATCGGCGGCACCGCCGAGAAGGCCGCGCTCATGGCAAAGGAAAGCCTGATGGACGACCTGGACATGCACGAGCTGCAGGCCAAGGCCGCCTCGGGCGCCGAGCTGAGCAAGGTCGAGGCGCTGCGCCTGGAGCTGTTCGAGAAGGTCAATGCCCTGGGCATCGGCGCGCAGGGCCTGGGCGGCCTGGCCACCGTGCTCGACGTCAAGATCAAGATGTACCCCACGCACGCGGCGAGCAAGCCCGTGGCGATGATCCCCAACTGCGCGGCCACGCGCCACGCGCACTTCGTGATGGACGGCAGCGGCGCGGTCTACCTCGATCCGCCGTCGCTCGACCTGTGGCCCGACGTGAACTGGGCGCCCGACGAAAAGAAGAGCAAGCGCGTCGACCTGAACAAGCTCACGCCCGCCGAAGTCGCCAGCTGGAAGCCGGGCGACACGATCCTGCTGAACGGCAAGATGCTCACCGGCCGCGACGCCGCGCACAAGCGCATCCAGGACATGCTGGCCAAGGGCGAGAAGCTGCCGGTGGACTTCACGAACCGCGTCATCTACTACGTCGGCCCGGTCGATCCGGTCGGCAACGAAGCCGTGGGCCCCGCCGGCCCGACCACCGCCACGCGCATGGACGGCTTCACCGAGATGATGCTGGCGCAAACCGGCCTGATCGCCATGATCGGCAAGGCCGAGCGCGGCCCGGTCGCCATCGAGGCCATCAAGAAGCACAAGAGCGCTTACCTCATGGCCGTGGGCGGCGCCGCCTACCTCGTGAGCAAAGCCATCAAGACCGCCAAGGTCGTGGGCTTTGCGGACCTGGGCATGGAAGCCATCTACGAATTCGACGTGGTCGACATGCCGGTAACCGTGGCGGTCGATGCCGGCGGCACCAGCGCGCACATCACCGGCCCGGCCGAGTGGCAAAAGCGCATTGCCAGCGGCGAGTTCAAGACCATTCCGCTGGAAGTCGCTTGAACCCGGTCGGCGTGTTCGACAGCGGCGTCGGCGGGCTGAGCACGCTCGCCGCGCTGCAGGCCGAGCTGCCGACCGAACGCTTCGTCTACTTCGCCGACACCGCGAACGCGCCGTATGGCGAGCGCGGCGACGCCTACGTCATCGCGCACTCGCGCCAGGTGGTCGAACACCTGCTGCGCGCGCACGACATCAAGGCGCTGGTGGTGGCCTGCAACACGGCCACCACGGCGGCGATCCATGTGCTGCGCGCCGAATTCCCCGCCCTGCCCATCGTGGGTCTGGAGCCGGCGCTCAAGCCCGCTGTGGCGACGAGTCGCACCGGCAACATCGCGGTGCTGGCCACGCGCGGCACACTCGCCAGCGCCCGGTACGCGGCGCTGCGCGATTCCTTTGCAGGCGCGACGACCGTGCGGCCCGTGCCGTGCGATGGGCTCGTGAAGGCCATCGAAGGCTTCGACAGTGCCACCATCGCAGCGCTGTGCGAGCGCTACATGGCGGAAGCAGGCCCCTTCGGCGAGGGCCCAGGCCAGGTCGATACCGTGGTGCTCGGCTGTACGCACTACCCGCTCGTGAAAGACGAACTGCAGCGCCACGCACCGCCGACGCTGCGCTTCATCGACACCGGCGCGCCGGTCGCGCAGCAGACCCGCCGCGTGCTGACCTCGCTCGGCCGGCTGGCAGATGAACGCAGCGAAGGCGGCCTGGTGCTCGAGAGCAGCGGCAATCTGGCAGTGCTCGAAGCAGCCGCCACGCGTTGGCTTCCCGCACGTTCGCAACCCGCTGCAGTGCCTGCGGCAAACGCCGCCTGACCTCACGACTGGCAATGCGCGCCCTCTTCTTCCTGCGTCATGCGCTGCTCCTGCTGGGCCTGGCCTCGGCCGTCGGCCTGAGCCACGCCGCCTGCGAAAGCGGGCTGGCCGAGCGCATGCATGCCAAGCTTTACCCCAAGCAGCCGCTCGACGAACGGCTCGCGGCCTGCAAGGTCTGGCCGGCGTTTCCCGGCCGCAGCATCGTGGTGCTGCCGATGCCGCGCGAAACCACCGACAAGGGCGCCAAGGTCTTCGACCTCGCGCTGCTGCTGATCCAGCGGCCCGACAACGGCAACACCGACCGCGACACGGTGATCGGGCGGATCTTCCTGCCCGAGGCGCTCGACGAAGACGCCACCACCGCGATCCAGGAGATCCGCGTCGACACCTCGCGCTACGTGCTGTCGTCCGACACGCGCGCCTTCGGCCTGCGCGTGCGCTACCGCGGCAACAGCCCGACCTCGGGCCCGCAGGCCAGCGAGACCGTGCGCCTCTACGTGCAGCACGGCAACAAGCTGCGCCAGGTGCTGCAGGAGGTCGAGCTCGACCACGACAACGGCGGCTGGGACGCCACCTGCACCGGCCACTTCGAGAAGCTGCGCACCATGCTGTCGGTCGCGCGCACGACGAGCAACGGCTTCGCCGACCTGCAGCTGTCGCGCACGCTGGTGCAAAGCCGTGCGCAGGAACAGGAAGACCAGGGCTGCGTCGAGAAGGCGTTGCCCGCGAAGTTCAGCACCGTGACGCTGCGCTATGACGGCGAGCGCTACAAGGTGCCGAAGTCGCTGCAGCAGATGCCCTGACGAGCACTTGAAACCTGGCTGGTCTTTCATGGACCCGTCATACGAAAGTAACAGCATGCGCGGTTTGTTCCCAAGAACGGCCACGTACCATGAGTTCGCTTTCCCTCCCGTCCCGCATTCCCTTCCAACCCATGCTGCTCGCCGGCGCCCTCTCGTTGTTGCTCGCTGCCTGCGGCGGCGGCAGTGACGGCGGCGGCTTCAACGGCTTCTCCCCGCCCACGGCCAACCCGCCGACCACGCCGCCGGCCGTGGTGCACCCCGAGCCCGACCAGCTCGTGTCGAAGGCGCAGTTCACGCCCAACGCAGGCACTACCGAAGGCTCGTCCGACGCATCGACCGCCATCGCCCTGCCCGGCGACTTCATGCTCGTGGCTGACGACGAAGCGAACGTGCTGCGCGTGTACCCGCGCGCCGGCGGCGCCGCGGTGAAGGAATGGAGCTACAAGGACGAAGGCCCGAAGCTCGCCAAGGAACTCGACCTCGAAGCCGGCACGCGCATCGGCGACACGCTGTACTTCACCGGCTCCAACAGCAACAAGAAGGACGGCGGCGACGCAGCAGCCGACCGCTCGCACCTCTTCGCAGTGAAGGTCGGCGGCACGGGCGCGGCCACCACCTTCGACTACGTGGGCCAGTTCTCGCTGCTCGAAGCGCAGCTCATCGCCTGGGACACCAGCAACGCCCATGGACTCGGCGCCAGCCACTTCGGCTTTGCCGCGTCGGCCGCCGCCGGCATCGTGCCGGAGCGCATCGACGGCTTCTCGATCGAAGGCATGACCAGCGCGCCGGACGACACCGCTCTGTGGCTGGGCTTCCGCGCACCACAGACCGGTGCCTCGGTGCGCGCCAAGGCGCTGATCGTGCCGCTGCAGAACCACGCCGCGTTGATGGCCGGCACTGCCACGCAAGCCGTCTTCGGCGCGCCCATCGAACTGGAGCTGGGAGGCCGCGGCATCCGCTCGATCGACAAGGGCACCGACGGCAACTACCTGATCGTCGCGGGCCCTGCGGGCGCCGCGGTGCCGGACGTGGACCGCAACTTCGCGCTGTTCGCCTGGGACGGCAACCCAAGCAGCGCACCGGTCGAACTGTCGAACGACCTCGACGCGTTGCGCAAGGCCACGGGCGGCAGCTTCGAATCCGTCGTCGAAGTGCCGGGCCCGGTGAAGGCCGGCACACAGGTGCAGCTGCTGCTGGACAACGGCGACACGAAGTGGGACGGCAAGACCGCCTCGAAGGACCTGCCCGCCGCCGAGCAGAAGTTCGACGGTTTTGTGGTGCGCCTGGGCGCCCCGTGGGTCGACACGGCCGCACCGAAGCTGAAGAAGGCCTCGCCGCCGGCCGGCCGCGTGGGCGTCAACCTCGACACCTCGGTCATCCTGTCGTTCAACGAGGCCGTGCGCCTCGGGTCCGGGCGCATCGTGCTGCACGCGGCCGACGGTGCCGTGGTCGAGACCTTCCACGCCAACAGCCCCGCCGCGCGCGTGCAGGTGGCGTTCAACGTGCTCACGCTGGTGCCGACGGCCAAGCTCGCGATGAACGCCGGCTACTACGTCACGGTCGATGCCAACGCCATCACCGACGCAGCCGGCAATGCCTTCGCGGGCATCAACGACACGACGTCGCTGGGCTTCACGACGGCCGGCGTGCCGACGCCGCTGGCAGCCGGCGACCTGCTCTTCATGGCCGCCAACGCCGAGACGCCCGACGCCTATGCCTTCGTGCTGCTGAAGGCAGTGAACGGTGGGACGCAGGTGCTGTTCACAGACCGCGACCGCAAGAAGGACGCGGCCGAGTTCACCGACATCACCAACGAAACCGCCTTTTTCTGGACCGCGAACCAGAACCTGCCGGCCGGCACCATCGTGACGATCCAGACCGATGTCGTGGGCAGCCCGATCGCGGACATCGGCTACACGCTCGGCTCGCCGGGCGGCATCGGCAAGTCGGAGACGGTCTACGCCATCGCGGGCGGCACCATCGAAGGCGTCGGCGAAGGCAAGGCGGGCAAGATCACGGCGGTCGGCAACTACCTCGCGAGCATCACGCTCGGCGGCGCCGCAGGCACCATTCCCGATGCGCTCACGGCGGCGGGAACGGCGTTCAGCTTCACGGTGAGCCCGGCCAACCAGACCAATGCGATCTACAACGGCTCGCTCGATCGCTCGGACCTGGGCGCTTTCGCGGCACGCGTGAAGAACCCGGCCAACTGGGTCCAGCGCTACGCGCCGGAAGCCGGCTACCCGCTAACCCGCGACAGCCTGTTCGGCGACAAGCTGCCCTGAGCGTCGTGGGCTAGCGAGCCTGCAGTGCGGCCTTGCGGCCGCGCTGCATGTCGATCGGCAGCAGCAGCAACAGCCCGCCGATGAACAGCACCGCGGTCGAGAGGATCGCGATGCGCTGGTTGCCGCCGGTGGCCCAGGTGATCGCACCGAAGCTCAACGGGCCGATGATGCTGGCCAGGCGCGTGGCGAAGGTCCAGAGCCCGAAGAACTCGGCAAGCTGCTGCGGCGGCGCAAGGTAGCCCGTCATCGCGCGACCGGCCGATTGGCTCGAGCCCATCGCCAGCCCCGCGATGGCGGCGGCCCACCAGAAGCCGCCCTTGGTCGTGACCCACGCGGCAATCACGCACACCGCGATCCACGCGAGCAGCGTCGCGGCCAGCGACACCTTGTGGCCGATGCGGTCCTGCACGTAGCCAAAGCTGAAGGCGCCGAGCGCAGCCGCGAGGTTGAGCACGAAGATCAGCACCATCGTCTCGCTCGCGACGAAGCCGATCACCTGCTCCGCGTAGATCGCCGCCAGCGTGATCGCCACCGCCACACCGCCCTGGTAGCAGACGGTGCAGACCAGCAGCCACATGAAGTCGCGGTAGGCGCGGGCCTGCTGGAAGGTGGCGCGCAGCTGCCTCCAGGCGCTGTCCTGGCCGCGACTCGCCTGCGGCACGGCGCGTTCAGGCAGCAAGGCGAAAGTCGCGCAGGCGGCCACGCCATAGATCGCCGCCGTGATCAGCATCGTGACCGGCACGAAGTGCGCCGCGGGCAACCCGCGCGCTTGCGACCACAGCACGTAGGCCAGGCACAGCCCCAGCGCCAGCATGCCGCCGACATAGCCGAAGGCCCAGCCCCAGCCGCTCACCTTGCCCATGCCTTCGGCCGTCGCCAGCTCGGGCAGGAACGCGCCTGTCAGCGACTCGCCGTAGGAATAGAACGCATTGGAGACGATCACCAGCGTCATCGCGAACGCGACGCCGATCGCACCGCCCGCAAAGCCTGGCGTGAGTGCGAGCGCCGCAGTGGCGAGCACGCAGCCTGTGGTCGTCATGACCAGCACGCGCTTCTTGGCGCCGTGCAGGTCGGCCCAGGCGCCGATGGCGGGCATCGTGAACATCACGATGGCGTACGAGGTGCTGAGGGCCGCGGTCCACGCAAAGGTGGCCCATGGCGCGCCCTTGGCGATGCCACCGACGAAGTAGGCGGCAAACACCGCCGTGATCACGACCGTGGTGTAGCCCGAGTTCGCGAAGTCGTACATCGCCCAGCCGAACACCTCGCGCTTGCGCACGCCGGGGCGCAACGCGGAGGCTGGAAACAGGGCCATGCGGCCTTAGCGCCGGGCGAAGAGAAGGATCAGTGCAGGTGGCGCGGACGACGGCCACCGCCGTGACCACCCCCACCGCTGCCGCCGCCGGCCCCACCGGCACCGCGCGGACGCTTGCCGATTTCGAGCGAGTTCACGAGGGCGTCGAAACGGTCGCTGAAGAGGCGATCGATCTCGGCGACCACACCGCCCAACTCGGCGCCGTCGAAGTGGCGTTCCATGAGGTTGACCACGTCTTCGACCAGCAGGTCGCGCTGCACCTGCATGATCGCGGCGGGGTTGGGGCCCACGAACAGCATCAGGAAATCGTCGCGCGATTCTTCGTCGGGGTCGCCCTCTTCCTCGTCGAAATCGGTGTCGTAGAAGGTGACTTCGATCGCGGCGCCGCGTTCGGAGAGTTCGTTCAGGGCCATGCACATCTCGTCGAGCGCCTGGCGGAAGTCTTCGTCGCCCGGCACGGTCCAGCAGATCTGCAGCGTGTGATCCTTTTGCTCGAAACGAATGCCGGGTTCTTCTTCGTAGGTGCTGGTGGCACCGTCGGCCAGCGATTTGGCGCCCGCGTATTTCCAGAGCGGCTTCAGCGCCTCCTGGATTTGCTCGAAGCTCGCGTCCGCGCGCAGCGGCACATCGCCATGCACATGGATCTCAAATGGAGCGTTGTAGCGAGGCATCAAATACTCCCTTGTAAATATGGTGGTACCCGGAACGGGGGTCGAACCCGTATGCCCCGATCAAGGAAGCGGCGGATTTTAAGTCCGATGTGTCTACCAATTTCACCATCCGGGCCACAGGTTGAACATCGACGATAACCCAAATGAAACAAGCCCCGGCAACGTCGGTTGGCGGGGCTTGTGTATCGGAGCCGATCGGTCTTGATGAGAGAGTGGAGGCGCGACCCGGAGTCGAACCGGGCTACACGGATTTGCAATCCGTTGCATAACCGCTTTGCTATCGCGCCACGCTGAATAACGAAATCGAACTGCGAAAAAAAGGGAAGCTGGTTGCTTCCCTTTTTCAAAAACTGGAGCGGGAAAAGAGTCTCGAACTCTCGACCTCAACCTTGGCAAGGTTGCGCTCTACCAACTGAGCTATTCCCGCGTTTCGAGCCTCAAATTATATACCAGTTTTTCGAGGCTTCACAAGTTCTGCAATCAATCGATCAATGCTTGACCGAGCCTTCGGAAGCCGGTGACCCCGCCCGCTGCTTGGCCAGTTCGGCCACCGCAGCAGCCGATGCGGCCACCTCTTCGTCGGACAGCGGCTCGGGCATCTTCTCGAGTGCGATCTCGAGCACCTTGTCGATCCACTTCACCGGCACGATCTCGAGGCCGTTCTTCACGTTCTCGGGAATGTCCTGCAGGTCCTTGGCGTTCTCTTCGGGGATCAGCACGGTCTTGATGCCGCCGCGCAGTGCGGCCAGCAGCTTTTCCTTCAGACCACCGATGGCCGTGACTTCGCCGCGCAGCGTGATCTCGCCGGTCATCGCGACGTCGGCACGCACCGGGATGCCGGTGAGCGCCGACACGAAGGCCGTCGTCATCGCCGCGCCCGCGCTCGGACCGTCCTTGGGTGTCGCGCCGTCGGGCACGTGGATGTGGATGTCGCGCTTCTCGAACACCTCGTCCTTGATGCCCAGGCGGCGCGAGCGGCTGCGCACCACGGTGCGTGCAGCCTCGACCGATTCCTTCATCACGTCGCCGAGCGAACCCGTGCGGCTGATCACGCCCTTGCCGGGCATGGTGACCGCTTCGATCGTCAGCAGATCGCCGCCGACTTCGGTCCACGCAAGGCCGACCACCTGGCCGACCTGGTTCTGCTTCTCGGCCAGGCCGAAGCTGTACTTGCGCACGCCGAGGAACTCGTTGAGGTTCTCGCCGTCGACCGTGACCTTGGGCGTCAGTTGCTTGAGCAGCAGGCCCTTCACCACCTTGCGGCAGATCTTGGACAGCTCGCGCTCGAGCGAACGCACGCCGGCTTCACGCGTGTAGTAGCGCACGATGTCGCGCACAGCGGATTCGGTGACGGCCAGCTCGTCGTCCTTCACGCCGTTGTTCTTCAGCTGCTTGGGCAGCAGGTACTTGATCGCGATGTTGGTCTTCTCGTCCTCGGTGTAGCCCGAGAGGCGGATGACTTCCATGCGGTCCAGCAGCGCCGGCGGGATGTTCATCGAGTTCGAGGTGGCGACGAACATGACGTCGCTCAGGTCGAAGTCGACTTCCACGTAGTGGTCGCCGAAGGTGTGGTTCTGCTCCGGATCGAGCACCTCGAGCAGCGCGCTCGATGGGTCGCCGCGGAAGTCGGTGCCCAGCTTGTCGATTTCGTCGAGCAGGAACAGCGGGTTGCGCGTGCCAATCTTGCTCAGCCCCTGCAGCACCTTGCCCGGCAGCGCGCCGATGTAGGTGCGGCGGTGGCCGCGAATCTCGGCTTCGTCGCGCATGCCGCCCAGCGCCATGCGGGTGTACTTGCGGCCGGTCGCTTTCGCGATCGACTGCCCCAGCGAGGTCTTGCCGACACCCGGTGGGCCCACGAGGCACAGGATGGGTGCCTTCACCTTGTCGACGCGTTGCTGCACCGCAAGATATTCAAGGATGCGGTCCTTGACCTTCTCGAGGCCGTAGTGGTCGGCATTGAGCACGGCCTCGGCGTTCGCCAGGTCGTGCTTGATCTTGGTCTTCTTGCTCCACGGCAGGGCGATGAGCACGTCGATGTAGTTGCGCACCACCGTGGCTTCGGCCGACATGGGCGACATGAGCTTGAGCTTCTTGAGCTCGCCCTCGGCCTTCTTCAGGCCTTCCTTGGACATCTTGGCGAGCTTGATCTTCTTCTCGATCTCCTCGATGTCCGCGCCCTCTTCGCCTTCGCCGAGCTCCTTCTGGATGGCCTTGACCTGCTCGTTGAGATAGAAGTCGCGCTGGTTCTTCTCCATCTGGCGCTTCACGCGGCCACGGATCTTCTTGTCGACGTTCAGGATGTCGACTTCGCGCTCGAGCTGGCCGAACAGGTTTTCCAGGCGCGCCTTGACGTCGTCGAGGTCGAGCACGGCCTGCTTGTTGTCGAGCTTGAGCGGCAGGTGGGCGGCGATGGTGTCGGCCAGGCGGCCGGCGTCGTCGATGCTCGAGATCGAGGTCAGGATCTCGGGCGGAATCTTCTTGTTCAGTTTGACGTACTGGTCGAACTGCTGCATCACCGCGCGGCGCAGCGCCTCGACCTCGGTGCCCTTCTCGCCGCCTTCGAGCGCCTCGACGGGCGTCACGTTGGCCGAGAAATGGGTTTCGCCGTCATCGATGCGGTTCACGCGGGCGCGCTGCTGGCCTTCGACCAGCACCTTCACGGTGCCGTCGGGCAGCTTGAGCATCTGCAGGATGGTCGAGACGCAGCCGACCTCGAACATGTCCTCGACCGAGGGCTCGTCCTTGGCGGCGGCCTTCTGGGCTACCAGCATGATGCGGCGCTCGGCTTCCATCGCCAGCTCGAGCGCCTTGATGCTCTTCGGGCGACCCACGAAGAGCGGGATCACCATGTGGGGAAACACCACGACGTCGCGCAGCGGCAGCAGCGGCAGGTCGAGGGCCTCGGGGGGCAATGGGGTATGACCAGACATGAGCGTCCTTGTCCTTTAGGCCTTTTTCGCCGTTTCGCGGTACACGAGCAGCGGGGGCTTGTTTTCGTCGATGGTCGATTCCTCGACCACCACCTTGTCGACATTGGTCGCGTTCGGCAATTCGAACATGGTGTCGATCAGCGACTGTTCAAGGATCGAGCGCAGGCCGCGCGCGCCGGTCTTGCGGGCCAGGGCCTTGCGTGCGATCGCCTTGAGCGCCGCGGGACGAATTTCGAGGTCCACGCCTTCCATTTGCAGCAGCTTGGTGAACTGCTTCACCACCGCATTCTTGGGCTCGGTCAGGATCTGCACCAGCGCGTCTTCGCTCAGTTCGGCCAGCGAGGCGACCACGGGCATGCGGCCCACGAGTTCGGGGATCAGGCCGAATTTGATCAGGTCTTCGGGCTCGACTTCGCGGAACACCTCGGTGATGCTGCGCTGGGCCTTGCTCTTGACCGCGGCGCCGAAGCCGATACCCGAGGCCTCGGTGCGGTTTTCGATGACCTTCTCGAGGCCCGAAAAGGCGCCGCCGCAGATGAACAGGATGTTGGTCGTGTCGATCTGCAGGAAGTCCTGGTTCGGGTGCTTGCGCCCGCCCTGGGGCGGCACGCTGGCCATGGTGCCTTCGATGAGCTTCAGCAGCGCCTGCTGCACACCCTCGCCCGACACGTCGCGCGTGATCGAGGGGTTGTCGGACTTGCGCGAGATCTTGTCGATTTCGTCGATGTAGACGATGCCGCGCTGGGCGCGCTCGACCTCGTAGTTGCAGCTTTGCAGCAGCTTCTGGATGATGTTCTCGACGTCCTCGCCCACGTAGCCGGCTTCGGTCAGCGTGGTGGCGTCGGCCATCACGAAAGGCACGTCGAGCATGCGCGCGAGCGTTTGCGCCAGCAGCGTCTTGCCCGAACCCGTGGGGCCGATCAAGAGGATGTTGCTCTTGCTGAGCTCGACCTCGTCGCCCTTGGTGTTCTTTTCCTTGTGGCGCAGGCGCTTGTAGTGGTTGTAAACGGCCACCGACAGCATGCGCTTGGCCGGCTCTTGGCCGATCACGTAGTTGTCGAGGTTGGTCTTGATCTCCAGCGGCGTGGGCAGGTCGCTGCGCGCGTCGCGTGCTTCCTCACCGGCCGGCAGCTCGTCACGGATGATCTCGTTGCACAGGTCGATGCATTCGTCGCAGATGAAGACCGAAGGGCCCGCGATCAGCTTCTTGACCTCGTGCTGGCTCTTGCCGCAGAACGAGCAATAAAGCGTTTTTTCGCTGGAGGTGCCTTTTTTTTCGGCCATGGACTTTTGCCTCGTGACAGGGTATGGACAATGATAACTAAACAAAAACGGCGTTTCCCGTGTGGGAAACGCCGTTTTTGCCATTCTGGCGCCCGAGGCGCCGGGCGGCATTAACCGCGCTGGGAGACAACCTGGTCGACCAGACCGTAATCCTTGGCCTCGTCGGCCGTCAGGAAGTAGTCGCGCTCGGTGTCCGACTTGACTTTTTCCAGCGGCTGGCCGGTGCGTTCGGCCAGGATGCGGTTCATCTGGTCCTTGGTGCGCAGGATGTCGCGCGCATGGATTTCGATGTCGGTGGCCTGGCCGCGTGCGCCGCCCAGCACCTGGTGAATCATGATCTTCGAGTTGGGCAGCGAGAAACGCTTGCCCTTCTCGCCGGCCGCCAGCAGAAAGGCGCCCATGCTGGCTGCGAAGCCCAGGCACATGGTCGACACCGACGGCTTGATGAACTGCATCGTGTCGTAGATCGCCATGCCGGCGCTCACGCTGCCGCCCGGGGAGTTGATGTAGAACGAAATGTCCTTGTCCGGGTTCTCGCTCTCGAGGAACAGCAACTGGGCCACCACGAGGTTGGCGGTCTGGTCGTTGACCTCGCCCACCAGGAAGATGATGCGTTCCTTGAGGAGACGCGAGTAGATGTCATACGACCGCTCGCCGCGGCCCGACTGCTCGACGACCATCGGGATCATGCCGAGGCCTTGAATTTCCTGTGCGCTCATGAATTTGCTCTCCGGAAAATGGATTCGTTCGCTCTGATTGAACTGTACGCCTGAGTGAAATGGGGCTCGTGCCGCAAAGCACAAGCCCCATCGGCGTTGCTGCATGCAGCGACGGAAACCAGCTTACTGCTGCTGCGCCATCAGTTCGTCGAACGACACCGACTTTTCGGTGACCTTCGCCTTGGCCAGCACGAAGTCGGTCACGTTGTTCTCGATGACCACGGCTTCGACTTCCGCCAGGCGGTTGTTGTCGCTGAAGTACCAACGCACGACGTCTTGCGGCTTCTCGTAGCTGGCGGCCAGCTCGTCGATGTGGGCCTTGATCTGCTCGGGCTTGGCCTGCAGTTCGTTGGCACGCACCAGTTCGGCCACCACCAGGCCCAGGCGCACGCGGCGCTCGGCTTGCGGACGGAACACTTCTTCGGGGATCGGGGCCTTGTCGGCGTCCTTGATGCCGCGCTGCTTGAGCTCGGCGCGGGCGCCTTCGATCATGCGGGCGACTTCCGACTGCACGCTGGCGTTCGGCAGGTCGAGCTCGGCATTGGCCACCAGAGCGTCCATCACGGCGTTCTTGTTGCGGGCCAGCAGGCGGAACTTCACTTCGCGCTCGAGGTTGCGCTTGATGTCGGCGCGCAGGCCTTCCACGGTGGCTTCTGCGATGCCGAGCGACTTGGCCAGCTGTTCGTTGACTTCGGGCAGGTGCGACGCTTCGATCTTCTTCACGGTGACCATGAAGTCGGCTTGCTTGCCGGCCACGTCCTTGCCGTGGTAATCGGCCGGGAACGACAGCGGGAAGGTGCGGCTGTCGCCGGACTTCATGCCGCGCACGGCGTCTTCGAATTCCTTGAGCATCTGGCCTTCGCCGACGACGAACTGGAAGTCTTCGGCCTTGCCGCCCTGGAAGGGCTCGCCGTCGATCTTGCCTTCGAAGTCGACCGTCACGCGGTCGTTGTCTTCGGCCACGGCGTCTTGGGCGCGCTGGGCGAAGGTGCGACGCTGCTTGCGCAGGATGTCCAGGGTCTTGTCGATGGCTTCGTCGCCGACTTCGGCCGACAGCTTCTCGACTTCAGCGCCCGACAGGTCGTTGATCTTGACTTCGGGGAACACTTCGAAGACCGCGTCGAAGGCGAGCTGGCCTTCGGGCGACTCTTCCTTCTCGGTGATGCGGGGCTGGCCGGCGACGCGCAGCTTGGCTTCGTTCGCGGCTTGCGAGAAGGCCTCACCGACCTTGTCGTTCATGACTTCGTAGTGCACCGAGTAGCCGTAGCGCTGGGCCACGACGTTCATCGGCACCTTGCCGGGACGGAAGCCGTCCATCTTGACGGTGCGCGCGAGCTTCTTGAGGCGCGAATCGACTTCGTTCTGGATGGTGCCGACCGGCAGGGTCAGCGTGATCTTGCGTTCGAGCTTCTCGAGAGTTTCAACGTTCACGGTCATGGTGTCTTCCTTGTGAGGGGTGTGGCTGGTGCGCGGGGCCGGACTCGAACCGGCACGTTCTTGCGAACGTCAGGACCTAAACCTGGTGCGTCTACCAATTTCGCCACCCGCGCGATGCCAAATTTCAGGTGAATGCAAAGGCGGACGGCCTCGGCGCTGCGGAAAAACCGCTGGCCCAAGACCGTCCGCCTGAAATCGGTCAACCGCGCATTTTAAACGCAAGAATGGGGGCCTTCCGGCTTCCCCCTTTTGGGGATTTCACCCACTCTCGCGCAAGGGATACGGGCCGCCCGAAAACGGCCCGTGGAAAGCGCCTTTTCAGGCCGTCTGCGGCTCCCGCTTGATGCGGAAGGCCGCGGCATACATCGCCGGCAGCGCCAGCAGTGTCAGCACGGTGGCCACGATCAGCCCGCCCATGATGGCCACGGCCATCGGCCCCCAGAACACGCTGCGCGACAGCGGAATCATCGCCAGCACCGCCGCCGCAGCGGTCAGCACGATGGGGCGCAGGCGTCGCACGGCCGACTCGACGATCGCGTCCCAGGCCGGCACGCCGGCCGCGCGGTCGCTCTCGATCTGGTCGATCAGGATCACGGCGTTGCGCTGGATCATGCCCATCAGCGCGATCACGCCGAGCAGCGCGACGAAGCCGAAAGGCCGGTTCAGCAGCAGCAGCGCGGCGGCCACGCCGGCGATGCCCATGGGGCCGGTGATGAACACCAGCAGCGAGCGGCTGAAACTGTGCAGCTGCAGCATCAGCAGCGTGAACACCAGGAACAGCATGATCGGCACGCCCGCCACGATCGAGGCCGAGCCCTTGCTGCTTTCCTCGACCGCGCCCGCCACCTCGATGCGGTAGCCGCCCTGCCCGGCCGCATGCCAGCCGGCCTCGAGCTTGCGCAGTTGCGGCAGCAGTTGTTCGGTCACGGTGGCGCCCTGCAGGCCTTCCACCACGTCGCCCTGCACGGTGATCGCGTAGTCGCGGTTCTCGCGCCACATCACGCCGGGCTCCCAGGTGAACACCGGACGGGCGATCTGCGTGAGCGGGATCGAACGGCCCGTGGTCGTCGGGATGTAGGCGTTGCCGATGTCCGAGATGGCCTCGCGCTCGTCGGCCGACTGGCGCAGCACGATGTCGATCAGCAAATCGTTCTCGCGGTACTGGCCGACCGTGGTGCCGCTGAACATGGTGCGCGAGGCTTGGGCGATCGCCTGGCTGGTCACGCCGAGCGCTCGCGCCTTGGCCTGGTCGATCTCGAGGCGGATCACCTTGACCGACTCGTTCCAGTTGTCGTTCACGCCGCGCATGTTGGCGCTCTCGCGCAGCACGGCCTTCACCTCGTCGGCGCGGGCGCGCAGTTGGGCGGGCTCGGTGCCGATCACGCGGAACTGGACCGGGTACGGCACCGGCGGGCCGTTGGGCAGCAGCTTGACGCGGCCGCGCACCTCGGGGAATTCTTCGGCCAGCAATGCGGGCAGGCGCAGGCGCAGTCGCTCGCGCACCTTCAGGTCCTGCGCCAGCACGATGAGCTGCGACACGTTGGTCTGCGGAAAGACCTGGTCCAGCGGCAGGTAGAAGCGCGGCACGCCGGAGCCGATCCAGGTGCTGACGGTCTTCACGCCCTCTTCCTTCATCACGCGCTGTTCGACGCGTTTGGCCACTTCTTCGTTGGCCGCGAACGAGGTGCCTTCGGGGAACCAGATGTCCACCATGATCTCGGGCCGGCTCGAATCGGGGAAGAACTGCTGCTGCACCTTGCCCATGCCGACGATGCCGAGCGCGAAGATCAGCACGGTGGCGCCGATGGTCAGCCAGCGGTGCTGCACGCACCAGTTCACCGCGCGACGGAAGCCGTTGTAGAACGGCGTGTCGAACAGCTCGTGCGGCGGCGCGTCGGGGTCGTGCGGCTTCACCTTGAGCAGCAGCGTGCCCAGGTACGGCACGAAATACACCGACACGATCCACGACAGCACCAGCGCAATCACCGTCACCGCAAAGATCGCGAAGGTGTACTCGCCCGTCACCGACTTGGCGATGCCGATCGGCAAAAAGCCCGCCGCCGTGATGAGCGTGCCCGTGAGCATCGGCTTGGCGGTCACGTCGTAGGCGAATGTGGCGGCGCGGACCTTGTCGTAGCCCTCTTCCATCTTCCGCACCATCATCTCGACCGCGATGATCGCGTCGTCGACCAGGAGGCCGAGCGCGATGATCAGCGACCCCAGCGATATCTTGTGCAGCCCGATGCCGAAGTAGTTCATGGCCAGGAAGGTCACGGCCAGCACCAGCGGAATGGTGATCGCCACCACCAGCCCCGGTCGCATGTCGATGTACCAGCCGAAGCGCCCGCCCTTGTGCAGGCCGAGCGCGATGATGCTCACGGCCAGCACGATGGCCACGGCCTCGATGAGCACGCCGACGAATTCGTTGACCGAGCTGGCCACCGACACCGGCTGGTCCTGCACCTGCGCCAGCTTCACGCCGGCCGGCAGGCGCTGGTCGATGGTGGCGGTGGTGGCCCTCAGCGCCTTGCCCAGCGCAATGATGTCGCCGCCCTTGGTCATCGACACGCCGAGCGCGATCACTTCCTTGCCCTGGTGGTGCACCTTGACGGCCGGCGGATCGACATAGCCGCGGCGAATCTCGGCGATGTCGCCGAGCTTGATCTGGTTGCCCGAGCTGCCGCGGATCGGCATGTCGCGCAGCTGCTCGACGCTGGTGAACTGGCCGCCCACGCGCACCTGCACCACATCGAGCGGCGACTGGATGGTGCCGGCACTTTCCACCGCGTTCTGCGAGCCGAGCTGCGCCAGCACGGCGTTGAAGTCGAGCCCCAGTTGCGCCAGGCGCTTCTGCGAAATCTCGATGAAGACTTTTTCGTCCTGCACGCCGAACTGGTCGACCTTGGCCACGTCCTTCACGCGCAGCAATTGCTGGCGCACGTCGTCAGCCAGCGTCTTCAATTCGGCGTAGCTGAAGCCTTCGCTCTCCAGCGCGTAGATCACGCCGTAGACATCGCCGAAATCGTCATTGAAGAACGGCCCCTGCACACCCGCGGGCAAGGTGCCGCGCATGTCGCCGATCTTCTTGCGCACCGTGTACCAGACGTTGGCCACCTCGGCGGCCTTCGACGAATCCTTGATCTGGAAAATGATCTGCGACTCGCCCGGCTTCGAATAGCTGCGGATCTTGTCGGCGTACGGCGCTTCCTGCAGCGTGCGCTCCAGCTTGTCGGTGACCTGCTCGGCCACCTGCTGCGCGGTCGCGCCGGGCCAGTAGGTGCGCACGACCATCGCGCGGAAGGTGAACGGCGGGTCTTCGTCCTGGCCGAGCTGGAAGTACGCAAACGCGCCCAGCACCATCAGCACCACCATCAGGTAGCGCGTGAGGGGCGCGTGGTCCAGCGCCCATTTGGAAAGATTGAAGCCGGCGGGTTTGTGCTCAGGCGTCACGGGAGTTTCAGGGGTCGCAGGGCCTTCCGTCATTTGGCGGCACCCGTTGCGATCTCCTTCTTGGTCGCGGCCACGGCCTCGACGGCCCGCTGCTGCGCCTGCGCCTGCTGCTGGCCGTTGGCGGCGGCCGCCATGGCCTCCTTCGACTGGTAGACCGTGACCTTCTGCCCCGGCGACAGCACGTGCACGCCCGCGGCCACGACCATCATGCCGGGCGCCAGGCCCGCGCCGATCACCGCTTCATTGCCGTCGGCCGTGACCACCTGCACCGGCTGCGAGCGCACGGTCATGCTGTCTTTTTCGAGTACCCAGACCGCCGAGCCCTTGCCTTCCTGGCGCAGCGCGCTGGTCGGCAGCTTGATCACCGCGACGTCGGTGCGCGCCAGGGCCTGCGGCCTTGCGTAGACCGTGGCGCCGAGCGCCGGCGACGTGGCCGCGTCGATCGACACCTTGACCGAATAGGTGCGCGTGACCGCATCGGCACTGGCCGCCACCTCGCGCACCTTGCCCTGCAGCACCTCGCCGCCGGACCAGCCGCGCACCGCGACCGGCGAGCCGGACTTGATCAGCGCGGCGCGATCTTCAGGCACCGCGAACACCACGTCGCGCGCGCCGTCCTGGGCGATGCGCACGACCGGCGTGCCGGCCTGCACCACCTGGCCCGGCTCGGCCTCGATGGCGGTGATGACGCCCGCCACATCGGCCACCAGCGTCGTGTAGCTGGCCTGGTTGCCTTGGGAGGCCAGTTGCGCCTGCGCCTGTTCAAACTGCGCTTGCGCGGCCTTCCAGGTGGTTTCGCGGCGTTCCAGTTCGGCGCCGCTGATGAAGTTCTGCGAACGCAGCTCGGTGTAGCGCTTCAGGTCGGCGGCGGCAAGGTCGCGGTTGGTCTGCGCGGCGGCCTGCTGTGCACGGGCAGCCTCGGCGGCCAGGCGGTAGTCCTGCGGATCGAGCTGCGCCAGCACCTGGCCGGCCTGCACGTGCTGGCCGAGTTCGGCCTGGCGTCTGGTGATTTTTCCGGCGACGCGGAACCCGAGACGCGATTCGACGCGGGCCCGCACCTCGGCCGAAAACTCGGGCTGGGCGTCGTAGTCGCTGGTGCCGACGGTCACGAACTTGACCGCCCTCACGGGCTCCTGGGCAGGCGGTTTCGGCGAACAGCCGGCCAAAAAGATGGCGGGAAGCAGCAGCCAGGCGGCGCTGCGGGCACGGAGTGAGGCGGCGGAGGCGGTCATGAGACACCCAAGAAGAGAGGAACCGGGTCATTAATGACCCACCGGTTAGTAATCTAGGGTAAACGTTAAACAGTGTCAATGACCCGCCGGTCAGTTGACCCTGTCCGCAGCAATGTCTGCGCTAAGTTCTCTGCCCCATTTCGACCAGCCGGTTGTCCGGAAGCTCGAAGTAATCGGAGGCCCGGCCCGCGTTGCGCTGCAGCCAGCCGAACAGCACCCGTCGCACCGGGTTCATGCCCGGCAGGTTCTCCTCGCCCACCGAGGCGCGGGAGACAAAGTACGAGGTCTTCATCGAGTCGATAGCCAGGGTCTTCTGGTAGGCCAGGATGCGGATGAACTCGGGCACGTCGGGCCGCTCCATGAAGCCGTGCCGCGCGGTGACCACCCAGATGCCGTCCATGAGCTGGTCGGCCTCGATGCGCAGGCGCGCGTCCACGCGCGGCGTGTCGCACGAGAGCACGCGCAGCACGATCACCTGCTCGTGCAGCACCTGGTTGTGCTTGAGGTTGTGCAGCAGCGCGTGCGGCACCGCCGTGGCGTCGGGGTTCAGGAACACCGCCGTGCCGCTCACCCTGTGCGGCATGTTCAGCGCCAGCGACTCGACGAAGGGCCGCAGCGGCAGGCTGTCGGCCTCGGCCGCTTCCAGGCCCAGGCGCCGGCCCTTGGCCCAGGTGGTGAACAGCACCATCACCCCGGCCGCCACCGCCAGCGTGAGCCAGCCGCCCTCGGCCACCTTGAGGCTGTTGGACACCACGAAGGTCAGGTCGACCGCCGCGAAGGCCAGCACGCCGACCACCACCGCCACCTTGTTCCAGCGCCACAGGCCCCAAGCCACGATGCCGGCCAGCAACGTGGTCGTCACCATGGTGATCGACACGGCGATGCCATACGCCGCCGACAGCGCGCCCGAGCTGCGGAAGCCGAGCACCAGCAACAGGACCCCGACCATCAGCAGCCAGTTGACTGCCGGCACGTAGATCTGCCCGATGGCCGTGCCCGAGGTCTGCACCACGCGCATGCGCGGCAGGTAGCCCATGCGCATCGCCTGCGCGGTGAGCGAGAAAGCACCCGAGATCACCGCCTGCGAGGCGATCACCGTCGCCATCGCGGCCAGCACCACCATCGGCAGCACGCCCCACGACGGAAAGAGCCGGAAGAACGGGTTGTCGATGGCCGCCGGGTTGCCCAGCACCAGCGCGCCCTGCCCGAAGTAGTTGAGCACCAGCCCCGGCAGCGCGATGAAGATCCACGCCAGCCGGATCGGCTTGGCGCCGAAGTGCCCCATGTCGGCATACAGCGCCTCGCCGCCTGTGAACGCCAGGAACACCGCGCCCAGCACCGCCAGAGACTGCGCCCGGTGCTCGACCAGGAAGCCCACCGCCCGGCGCGGATCGAGCGCCGCCAGCACCTGCGGCTGCTGCAGCACCTGCCAGAGGCCGGCCAGGCCCAGCACCAGGAACCACAGCAGCATCACCGGCCCGAAGATCTTGCCGACCACGCCCGTGCCCTTCTTCTGCACCATGAACAGCCCGATCAGGATCGCCACCGTGATCGGGATCACCGCGCGCTGCAGCACCGGCGCCTGCACCTCCAGGCCCTCGACCGCCGACAGCACCGAGATGGCCGGCGTGATCAGGCTGTCGCCGTAGAACATGGCCGCGCCGACCAGGCCCAGCAGCCCGATCCCGCGCCACACCCAGGGCCGGGTCTTCGGGCCCGACACCGCATTGCGCGCCAGCGCCTGCAGCGCCAGGATGCCGCCTTCGCCGTCGTGGTCGGCGCGCAGCACGAACACCACGTACTTGAGCGTCACCACGAACATCAGGCCCCAGAAGATCAGCGAGAGCAGGCCCAGCACCGCATCGGGCGAGAACGGCACGCCGTGCTCGGGGTTCATCGTCTCCTTGAAGGCGTACAGCGGCGAGGTGCCGATGTCGCCGAAGACGACGCCCAGCGCCGCGATCATCAGACCCGGCCCGGCCGGATGTGCCGTGTCGCCCGAAGCGGGAGGCAAAGTCCCGGAAGCCGCGGCAGTTGCTTTCATCGTCATGGGCGAAAGAGTGATGGAAAGTGGCGACGCCATGAGCATAGTGCCCGGACATGACGTCGCCGACAATCGTGGCGTGTCCGCCACTCCCCCCGCCAATCCCCGTCATGCCGCCGCGCCGGCCCATTACGAAAACTTCCCCGTGGCCTCGTGGCTGTGCCCGCCGCACCTGCGCCCGCCGATCGCCGCGATCTACCACTTTGCCCGCACCGCCGACGACATCGCCGACGAAGGCGACGCCTCGCCCGATGCGCGCCTGGCCGAGCTGCGCGCCTACCGCGAGGAACTGGCCGCCGCCGCGCGCGGCGAAGCGCTGCCCGACTCGCGCTGGCCCCATGTGTTCGGCCCGCTGGCCTGGGCCATCACCGAGTACCGCCTGCCCGAAGACCTGCTCGCCGACCTGCTCAGCGCCTTCATGCAGGACATCGAAAAAACCCGCGACCGCGGCACGTATGCCGACCGCGCCGAGCTGCTCGACTACTGCCGCCGCTCCGCCAACCCGGTCGGCCGGCTGCTGCTGCACCTGTACGGCGTGACCGATGCGCAGGCGCTGGCCCAGAGCGATGCCATCTGCAGCGCGCTGCAGCTCATCAATTTCTGGCAGGACCCGAGCGTCGACCTGCCGCGCGGGCGCTTCTACTTTCCGCGCACCGACTGCGAAAGGCGCGGCCTGACGTCGGAGCACTTCAAGGTTTTCGAACCGCTGTCGCCGGCACCGCCGCCGCAGGAAGCTATCAATCTGATAGCGGTGGTGGCTTTCTGGGCGCGCGAGCTCATGACCGAAGGCGCACCGCTCGTGCACCGCCTGCGGGGCCGCGTGGGCTGGGAGCTGCGCCTTGTCGTGCAGGGCGGCCTGCGCATCCTCGACAAGATCGAGGACCTGGGCTTCGACACCTTCTCGCAGCGCCCCACCGTCGGCAAGGCCGACGCGCCCGTGCTGCTCTGGAAGGCATGGCGGATGCGGAGACAATCACGCCCCATGAAAGCAGCGCCTCCCCGATGAACCCCGAGCAATACGTGCAAGACAAGGCCGCCGCTTCGGGCAGCAGTTTCTATTACGCCTTCCTGTTCCTTCCCAAGCCGCGGCGCGCCGCGATCACGGCTTTTTATGCCTTCTGCCGCGAGGTCGACGACGTGGTCGACGAGGTCCACGACCCCGGCGTGGCCGCCACCAAGCTCGCCTGGTGGCGCACCGAGGTCGCCCAGGCCTTTGCCGGCACGCCGCGCCACCCGGTCATGCAGGCGCTCATGCCGCATGCCGCGGCCTACGGCATCGAGGCCCGCCAGCTCCACGAGGTGATCGACGGCTGCCAGATGGACCTGGACCAGACCCGCTACCTCGACTTTCCCGGCCTCGCGCGCTACTGCCATCTGGTGGCCGGCGTGGTCGGCGAAGTCGCGGCGCGCATCTTCGGCCAGACCGATCCGCAGACCACCGCCTACGCCCACAAGCTCGGCCTGGCGCTGCAGCTCACCAACATCCTGCGCGACGTCGGCGAAGACGCGCTGCGCGGTCGCATCTACCTGCCGGTCAACGAGCTGCAGCAGTTCGACGTGAAGGCGCACGAGATCCTCAACCGCATCCATTCCGACCGTTTTGTCGCGCTCATGAAGTTCCAGGCCCAACGCGCCCACGCCGCCTACGACGAAGCGCTGGCCCTGCTCCCGCTGGCCGACCGCCGCACCCAGAAGCCCGGCCTGATGATGGCCAGCATCTACCGCACGCTGCTGCGCGAGATCGAAAGCGACGACTTCCAGGTGCTGAACCAGCGCGTCAGCCTGACGCCGGTGCGCAAGCTCTGGCTGGCGTGGAAAGTCCAGGCCCTCGGCCGGATATGACGCCCCACCCTTCGTGCCCATGAGGCTCGCCGTCATCGGCGCCGGCTGGGCCGGCCTCGCCTGCGCCGTCGAGGCCACGCGCCTCGGCCACGCCGTCACCCTGTTCGAAGCCGCGCCGATGGCCGGCGGGCGCGCGCGGCGGGTCGATCACATGCATGGCATGGCGCTCGACAACGGGCAGCACATCCTGATCGGCGCCTACACCGCCACGCTGGCGCTCATGCGCGACGTGGGTGTGGAGGTCGACATCGCCCTGCAGCGCCTGCCGCTCTCGCTGCGCTTTGCCGACGGCGGCGGGCTGCAGCTGCCCGCGGGCCGGCCGCCGCCGCTCGATCTGCTCATCGGCATCTTCACCGCGCGCGGCTGGCGCTGGCGCGACAAGGCCGCGCTGCTGTCGACCGCCGTGCGCTGGCGCCTCGCGGGCTTTCGCTGCGCGCCCGGCACCAGCGTCGCCACGCTCTGCACCGGCCTCACGCCGCGCGTGATGCAGGAGCTGATCGAGCCGCTGTGCGTCTCCGCGCTCAACACGCCGGTTTCGCAGTCGAGCGGCCAGGTGTTCCTGCGCGTGCTGCACGACGCGCTGTTCAGCGGACGCGGCGGTGCCGACCTGCTGCTGCCGCGCGTCGACCTCGGCGCCCTGCTGCCCGACGCCGCGCTGGCGTGGCTCACCCAGCATGGCGCCACCGTGCGCATCGGCCACCGCGTGCGCGCCATCGCGCCCGAAGGTGAGCAGTGGCGCGTCGACGACGAAGTCTTCGACCAGGCCGTGCTCGCCGGCGCGCCCTGGGACGCCGCACGGCTCGCGCGCGCCACCGGCCTGCCTGCTGCTTCGCGCTGGTGCAACGTCACCGAATCGCTGCGCTTCGAGGCGATCGCCACGGTCTACGTGCGCGGCGCCGCGCCGCTGGCCGAGCCGATGCTCGCGCTGCGCAGCCAGCCGGGCAGCGCACCGGCCCAGTTCGTGTTCGATCGCGGCCAGCTCGGCGGACCAGCAGGCGTGCTCGCCTTTGTCGTGAGCGCCAATGAAACGTCGCGCGAGACGCTCGAGAAACAGGTGCTCGCCCAAGCCGGCACGCAGCTCGGCCAACCGGGGCTGACGCCGATCCAGACCGTGGTCGAGAAGCGCGCCACCTTCGCCTGCACGCCCGGCCTGGCACGCCCGCCGGCCGCCATCGCGCCGGGGCTGCTGGCCTGCGGCGATTACACCGAAGGCCCCTATCCCGCCACGCTCGAAGGCGCCGTCCTCAACGGACTGGCCGTCGCGCGCTCGCTTGCCACGCCCTGACCCTATGACGACGACCCTGCGTTACCTCGATTTCGACTACAGCGAAGACACCGAAGACCACGGCACCTTCGACGCCATGGCCTCGACCCCGCCCGAGCGCACGCCCGAGGTGGAAGCCGAGATCGCACTGGTGCTGGCCTGGGCCGAGGCCACCTTCCCGGGCGCGCGCGGCGCGCTCGACGAAGGTGCGATGTGGGATTGCGACGTGCAGCGCACGCGGGAAGAGAACCCGCGCCTGGACACCCTCACGCTCTCGCTCAGCGGCACCGCCGACTTCTGCGCGGCGCTGCGCGAGCGCTTCGGGCTCGACTGAAAAGCTACAGCCGACTCAGGCCGTCTTGTTGCGCAGGCGCAGCAGGCTCAACCCCAGCAGCACGAAGGCGCCGCCCGACACGCGGTTGAACAGCTTCGCGCGCTTCGGGTTCGCGAACTGCTTCTTCAGCAGGCGCGCCAGCACCACGTACGACCCATGCGCCAACACCGAGCCGGCCGCGAAGGTCGTGGTGAGCACGGCGAACTGCGTGAGGATCGGCGCGTCGTGCGTGAGGAACTGCGGGAACAGCGCCGAGAAGAACAGGATGCCCTTGGGGTTGGTCAACGCCACCGTCACGCCATGCCCGAACAGCCGGCGTGCGGAACGCGAAGGTGCCGGTGCGCCCGAAGGCTGCAGCTCGGCGAACACGCTCGTTCGGCTGCGCCACTGCCGGATGCCCAGGTAGACGAGGTAGCCCGCGCCCGCCACCTTCAGCACCATGAAGGCCGTGGCCGAGGTGTTGAGCACCACGCCCAGCCCGCCCATCGCGGCGGCCGACACCAGGAAGAGCCCGCAGGCGTTGCCCAGCGAACTGATCATCGCGCGGCGCGGGCCGACAGTGATGGCATTGGAGACCGCGAGCAGCACGGCCGGGCCGGGCGTGAAGGCGACGAGCAGGGTCACGCCGCAAAAGAGAAGCCAGGTGGAAAGATGCATGGGAGGAAATTCGCGTGAAAGCAGTGAAAGGAGGCAGCCGCAAAACTATAGTCCGGGCAGCCGCGTGCCGCTCGGGCCGCGCCGATAGTCCCTAGACCCCCGTCACCCATGATCACCTGCTACCTGCGCTACATCGTCGATCCCTTCAAGCTCAAGGAATTCGAGCACTACGGCAAGCTCTGGATTCCACTGGTCGAGAAGTTCGGCGGCCAGCACCACGGCTACTTCCTGCCGTCCGAAGGCGCGAACAACGTGGCGCTGGCGATGTTCAGCTTCCCGAGCCTGGCTGCGTACGAAACCTACCGCGCCGATTCGATGCAGGACGCCGACTGCCAGGCCGCCTTCCGCTACGCGGAGGAAACCCGCTGCATCGTCAGCTACGAGCGCAGCTTCTTCCGACCCGTGTTCCGCTGACCCGAAGAAAGCTCAGGCGCCCAGCGCGATGCACAGCGCGTGCAGGTTGGGCACGATCAGCTGCGGACGCGCGCCGTGTTCCCACGGGCGCTCGTCGCGCACCAGCCACGCCGCCTGCATGCCGGCGTTGAGCGCGCCCACCACGTCGAGCGCGGCGTCGTCGCCCACGTGCAGCACGTCTTTCGGCAGCAGGCCGACCGAGGCCGCCGCGGCGCGGAAGATCGGCGCGTGCGGCTTGCCGCTGCCGAAGGCGCGCGCATTGAAGGCGGTGCGGAACCACCGGCCGACGCCGGTCTTGTGGATGTCGGCATTGCCGTTCGACACCGCCACCAGCGGATAGCGCTCGCTGAGCCACTTCAGCGCCGGCAGCGCGTCGTCGTACAGCGTGACGCGCTGGCGCTCTTCAAAGAAAGCGTCGAAGGCCGGGTCCGCCAGCGCCGGGTCTTCGCCCGCGCGCGTGAGCGCCGTGCGGATCGACTCGCGGCGCAGCGCGCTCAGGTCGTGCGCGAGGTCGGAGCGCTCCTTGGCGGTGGCTTCGCGCAACTCGCGCAGCACGCCCGGCGTAAGCAGCAGCGAGGCCGTCTTGGGCGCCTCGCGCAGCAGCCATTCGTGCAGCACGCGCTCGGCGCGTTCGATGGTCGGCCAGATCGGCCACAGGGTGTCGTCGAGGTCGAGCGAGATCGCCGAAATGCGCGAGATGTCGAGCGGCGTGGCGCCGCCGGGCGCCGGGGAAGCGGAAGTCATGCCTGAGAATATCGCATGCCTCTCGCCCCCCAAGACAGTCAGAACAGCAAGAACGACCGCACCGCCGTGCTCTGGTGCAACCTCGGTTCGCCCGATGCCCCCACCGCCGCCGCGGTGCGCCCCTACCTCGCCGAATTTCTCGGCGACCCGCGCGTGGTCGAGATCCCCAGGGTGCTGTGGGCGCTGATCCTGCACGGCATCATCCTGCGCACGCGGCCTGCGAAGTCGGCCGCCAAGTACGCGAGCATCTGGCTGCCCGAGGGCTCGCCGCTCAAGGTCTGGACGCAGAAGCAGGCCACCCTGCTGGCCGGCTGGCTCGGCGAACGCGGCCATCGCGTGACGGTGCGCGACGCGATGCGCTACGCCAACCCGTCGATCGCCTCGCGGCTCGATGCGCTGCAAGCCGAGGGCGCGACGCGCGTGCTGGTGCTGCAGGCCTATCCGCAGTACTCGGCCACCACCACGGCCAGCGTGATCGACGCGGTGAACGCGTGGAGCCGCCGCCAGCGCCGCGTGCCCGAGTTCCGCTTCGTCAACCAGTACCACGACGACCCGGCCTACATCGAGGCGCTCGCGCAAGGCATCGAGAAGCACTGGAAGACCGAAGGCCGCGGCGAGCTGCTGGTGATGAGCTTCCACGGCATTCCCGCACGCAACATCGCGCTCGGCGATCCCTACGAGGCGCAGTGCCTCGAGACCGCGCGCCTGCTCGCGGCGCGGCTGGGCCTGGCGTCCACGCAGTACCGCACGACCTTCCAGTCGCGCTTCGGCCGCGCCAAGTGGCTGGAGCCCTACACCGAGCCGACCTTGCGCGAACTCGGCGCCAGCGGCGTGAAGCACGTCGACGTGGTGTGCCCCGGCTTTCCGGCCGACTGCCTCGAAACGCTCGAAGAAATCGCGATGGAAGGTCGCGAAGCCTTCCTGCACGCGGGCGGTGAACGCTTCGGCTACATCCCCTGCCTCAACGACAGCCCGGCGTGGATCACCGCGCTCGCGGGCATCGCCGAACGCCACCTGGCGGGCTGGCCCACCCGACCCCACACGACCACACCATGAAGAAAGACCTGCACGAAGCCAACCGCCAGTCGTGGAACGCAGCCACGGTCGCACACAACAGCCACAAGGGCGACCAGGCCGCCTTCTTCCGCGCGGGCGGCTCCACGCTGTTCCCCGAGGAAAGCGCCCTGCTCGGCGACGTGAACGGCCTCTCGGTGCTGCACCTGCAATGCAACGCGGGACAGGACAGCCTGAGCATCGCGCGCCGCGGCGCACGCGTGACGGGCGTCGACATCTCCGACGAAGCCATCGACTTCGCCACCCGGCTCTCGGCCGACTCGGGCGTTGCGGCGCGCTTCGAGCGTGCGGACGTCTACGACTACTTCGAGGCCGCCGCCGCGCGCGGCGAGCGCCATGACCTCGTGTTCTGTTCGTACGGCACGCTGTGCTGGCTGTCCGACCTCGGTGCCTGGGCGCGCGGCGTGGCGCAGTTGCTCAAGCCCGGCGGGCGCTTCGTGATCGTCGAGTTCCACCCGTTTGCGCTGGTGTTCGACCCGCAGTGGCAGTTCCACTACGACTACTTCAACGACGCGCCCGTGCCCGAGGAAGGCGTGGGCGACTACGTGGCCGAATCCGGCGACGGCCTCGTGCCGGACGATCGCCCGGTGCCCGGCGTGCAGGGCTTTCGCAACCCGCACCCGAGTTTCGAGTTCACCTGGGGCGTGGGCCAGGTGACGACCGCGCTCGCGCAGGCGGGCCTGGCCATCGAGCGTTTCGAGGAGTACCCGTACACGAACGGCTGGAAGCCCTTCGAGGGCATGCGCGACATGGGCGGACGCCGCATGGCACCGCCCGAAGGCATGCCGCGCATTCCGCTGATGTACGCGCTGGCGGCACGCCGCGCCTGAACGAACTCAGAAGCGGCCGAGGAAGTCCATCTTGCCGACCGGCACGCCCTTGTGGCGCAGCACGTCGTAGGCGGTGGTCACGTGGAAGAAGAAGTTCGGCAGTGCGAACTGCAGCAGGTAGCGCTGCGCGGTGAAGTGCGCCTCGCCTTCGCGCGCCTTGATGGTCACGGGGCGTTCTTCCTGGCCGTCGATGAGCGCGCGGTCCACGGTCGCCAGGAAATCCTGCGTCTTCGCGATGCGGGCCAGCAGATCGTCCCAGGTCTTTTCCTCGTCGGGAAAGCTCGGCGCGGTGATGCCCGCGATGCGCGCCGTGCCCAGCTTCGAGGCGTCGCTCGCACGCTGGATCTGGCCGGCCAGCGTGAGCATGTCGGGCGCGAGGCGCGCGTCGACCAGCGTCGCCGGATCGATGCCCTGGGCCTTCGCATGCGCGAGGCCCTTGTCGAGCAGGTGGGTGAGTTGGCCGAGTCCGCGGGTGAAAACCGGCACGGACAGGTCGTACATCGAGAGGGCCATGGCGAGGTGATCTTGGAGTTGAAGTCGGCCGGATTGTGATCCGGCCGCGCCTTCAACGACCCGCCGCGCGAATAAACCCTTCGATCGGGTCCAGTTGTTCCGCCACGTTGAGCGCGGGCGCGTGGCCACAGCCCGCAACCTCGATCACCTGCAGGCGCCCGGCCGCACCCGGCCCGCGCCGGTGCATCTCGTCGATCACCTCGGGCAGCACGAGGTCGGACTCGGCGCCGCGCAGACAGAGCACCGGCGCCTCGATCACGTCGTAGTGCGGCCAGATCAGGTAGTCGTTGTCGTGCGCGCTGAACTGTTTGACCATCGCCGGGTCGTAGTGCGGCGTGACGCGGCCGTCGGCCAGGCGGCGCGTGGAGCTTTCGGTCAGCCGGCGCCACTGCGCATCGCTGAGCCAGCCATAGGGCTTGTAGACCGTGCGGAAGAAAGCCTCGAGCTCGGCCACGGTGTCGAAGGCCGGCGGGTCGCCGGCATAGGCGCGGATGCGCTCGATGGCGGCCTGCGCGAGCTGCGGTGCGTTGTCGTTGAGCGTGAGGCTGGCGATGCGCGCCTTCATGCGCGGCTCGAACAGGCCCGACGCGCAGACCGTGCCGATCGCGCCGCCCATCGACGTGCCCACCCAATGCACGCGGCCCAGCCGCAACTCGTCGCACAGCGCATTGGCCAGGCGCGCGTAGAACGCGAGCGTGTATTCGTCGTCGGGTGCCGGGCTCCATTGGCTCAGGCCGCGCCCCAGTGTGTCAGGGCAGATCACGCGGAAGCCGCGCGCCGCGAAGTGCTGCGCCAGCTCGTCCATGTCGCGGCTGGTGCGCGCCAGGCCGTGCCAGGCGATGACGACGGGCGCGTTGGCGGCGCCCCAATCGAGCCAGTGGATTTCACGGCCGCAGAGCTGGGCGTAGTGCGATGTCGGCGTCATGGTGCTGTTGTTGTTGCCGTCGCTCATCTCGCCGCCCTCGCCCGCAGCTTGCCGACGATGCCCGTGGGAAAGTAATACACCGACAGCACGAACAGCACGCCCAGCCACAGCAGCCAGCGGTCGGGCGACAGCAGCGCTGCGAGCCATGGCAGGCCGCTTGCGGCCTCGTTGCCCAGGCGCAGCAGGTCCTGCAGGTAGCTCTGCGCCACCACGAACAGCACCGCGCCGATGGCCGCGCCGTAGATCGTGCCCATGCCGCCGATCACCACGATGAGCAGCACGTCGATCATGATCTCGAAGCTCAGCGAGGTGTCGGGTCCGTTGTAGCGCAGCCAGATGGCGAGCATCGCGCCGGCCAGCGTGGCGAACAGCGCCGACAGCACGGCCGCCGTGGTGCGGTACACCACCACGCGGTAGCCGATGGCCTCGGCGCGGAACTCGTTCTCGCGGATGGCCTGCAGCACGCGCCCGAAGGGCGAGTTCACGATGCGCAGCATCGCCAGCACCAGCACCACCGCCGCCACGAACAGCAGGTAGTAGCACAGCAGCCGACCGTCGAGCGAGACGCCGAGGAACGGCTCTTCGGCGAACTCGAAGCTCGGCGAGATCAGTTCGGGCAACTTGAAGGTCAGGCCGTCTTCGCCGCCGGTGAAGTCCGAGAGCTGCGAGGCCAGCGTCTGGAACGCCGAGGCCACGGCCAGCGTGATCATCGCGAAGAAGATCGCGCGCACCCGCAGCGAGAACAGGCCGATGGCCAGCGAGAGCACGAGCGAGATGGCGAGCGACGCACCCAGCCCCACCAGCACCGCACCCCAGTTGGGCCCGAGCCGCGAGGCCGAGATGGCGATGCCGTAGGCGCCGATGCCGAAGAACATCGTGTGCGCAAAGCTTACGATGCCGGTGTAGCCCAGCAGCAGGTCGAAGCTCGCGACCAGCACCACGAACACCAGGATCTTGGCCGCGACGCTGAGCGCCTTCACGCCCGGGAACAGGAACGGCGCAAAGGCCAGCGCCAGGAACAGCGCCACCAGCAGCAGCGCCAGCAGGCGGCTGCGCGGCATGTCGTTGGAGAGAAGTCGTTTCAGGAACATGACGGCTTTCTCCTCAACGGTTCGCCACGGGGTACACGCCCTGCGGGCGCCACAGCAGCACGGCCACCATGAGGAAGATGCTCGCGAACTGCGTGAGCGTGGGCAGCAAAAAGCCGATGTAGTTGGTCATGAGCCCCACGAGCACCGCGCCGAGCAGCGCGCCGCCGGTCGAACCCAGCCCGCCGATGATGATCACGATGAAGATCAGCACGTTGACCTGCGCGCCCATCTGCGGCACCAGGTTCTGCTGGAACAGGCCCCACATCACGCCGCCCAGGCCGGCCAACGCACTGCCCACCACGAACACGCCGACGAACAGGCGTCCGATGCGGTAGCCCAGCGACTCGACCATCTCGCGGTCTTGAACACCGGCGCGGATGAGCAGGCCGATCTTGGTGCGGCCCAGCGTCCAGGCGAGCACGCCGAACACCACCACGCCGACCGCAACGGCGAGCAGGCGGTACTTGCTGATGGCGGCGTCGCCGATCAGCAGCGAACCGCGCAGCGCCTCGGGCAGCGGCAGCGGAATCTGCGCCGGGCCCCAGATCACCTTGATGAGCTCTTCGCCGATGATCATGCCGCCCATCGTGATGAGGATCTGCTTCAGGTGCTGGCCGTACACCGGCCGCACGATGAAGCGCTCGAAGGCCAGGCCGATGGCGCCGGCCACCGCCATCGCGGCCAGCATGGCCGGGAACACGGCCACGAGGTTGCGCCACAGCTCGCCCGAGCCGGTCCAGTCGCCCATGAGGCCGAGCACGCTGCTGGCCACGAAGGCGCCCAGCGCAATGAACACGCCGTGGCCGAAGTTCAGCACGTCCATCAGCCCGAACACCAGCGTGAGGCCCGAGGCGATGATGAAGATGATCATGCCCATCGCCAGGCCGGCAACGGTGAGCGTGAGCCAGGTGGAGAAGGAGCCGGTGAGCGGCAGCGCGATGAGGGCGAGTACCGGTGCGAGCAGCAGCGGCTTCCAGTCGAAATCGAGTGCCTTCATTGCTGCGCTCCTTTTTCTTGCCCCCTCTCCCGCTTGCGGGAGAGGGTTGGGGTGAGGGCCAGCGGCACCGAAAAGAGGGCGTGGCCATTGCACAGGCCGTTCACCCTCACCCTAGCCCTCTCCCGCAAGCGGGAGAGGGAACAAGACATTGAATTCGTCATAGCGCGAGACCCAAGAGAGATTGCTGCAATTGCGCATCCGCAGAAAACGCGGCCATCGAGCCGCTGTGCACCACGCGGCCGTTGTCCATCACCGCGACGGTGTCGCCCAGGCGCTGGGCGAAGTGGATGTTCTGTTCGACCAGCAGGATCGTCACGCCGCTCGCCTTGAGCTCGCCGAAGGCTTCGATCATGTTGTTGATCATCACGGGCGCCAGGCCCTTGCTGGGCTCGTCGATGATGAGCAGCTGGCGCGGCTCGACGATGGCGCGCGACACGGCCAGCATCTGCTTCTGCCCGCCCGACAGCTTGCCGGCCGGGTGGTTCCAGAACTTCTCGACCGCGGGGAAGAGCTTGAAGATCCACTTCAGCCGCGTGTCGTCGATGGCGTCGGCGTTCTTCGCGCCGCGCGCGGCCAGCACCATGTTCTCCTTCACCGTGAGGTCGGAAAAGATGCCCATGTTCTCAGGCACGTAGGCCACGCCGAGCCCAGCGATCTGCGGCGTGTGCATGGCCGTGATGTCCTTGCCGTCGAACTGCACCCTGCCCTGCGACGCATGCCACAGGCCCATGATGGTTCGCAGCGTGGTGGTCTTACCCGCGCCGTTGCGGCCCAGCAGCATGGTGAGCTGGCCCCGGGGCACGGCGAGGTCGACGCCGTGCAGGATGTGGTACGCCCCGATGTGCGTCTGCACGCCTTCGAGGGTCAGGAGGTTCGGAGTGCTCATAGGTCTTGCTCCTTCCCCTTCCGGGGGAAGGCTGGGATGGGGGCAAGCGGCGCTTGCAAGGCTGCGGTGGTGTGGAGGCCGCGAGCCCCCACCCCTGCCCTCCCCCGGGAGGGGAGGGAGACATTCGAATTCATCGGGGCCGTCTTCATGCAGCGGCCTCCTTCGCGATGCCCAGGTAGGCCTCTTGCACCACGGGCGAGGCGATCACCTCGGCCGGTTCGCCGTCGGCCACGAGCGTGCCGTTGTGCAGCACGATGATGCGGTCCGCGAGTTCGCGCACCACGTCCATCTTGTGTTCCACCAAGAGGATGGTCTTGGTCTTGTCCTGCTTCAGTTTGCGGATCAGGTCGAGGATGACGGGCGCCTCGGCCGCATGCATGCCGGCCGTGGGCTCGTCGAACATGAAGACCTTGGGTTCGAGCGCCATCAACAGCGCCACCTCGAGCTTGCGCTGGTCACCGTGCGGCAGGCTGGCCACGGTGGCGTGGGCGCGCGGCTCCAGCGCCACGTCGGTCAGGATCTGGTCGGCGCGTTCGGTCAGCGCCTTGTGGTCGCTCCAGATGCTCCACAGGTTGAGCCCGTGGCGGTGCGCGCCGGCACGCGTGGCCTGCACGGCGAGCCGCACGTTCTCCAGCACCGTGAGGTTCGGGAACAGGTTGGTGAGCTGGAACGCGCGCCCCAGCCCGGCGTGCGTGCGCGCCGACGGCGACAGGTGCGACAACGGTTGCCCGTCGAGCGACACCGTGCCGGCCGTGGCCTTGAGCTGCCCGGAGATCAGGTTGAAGTAAGTGGTCTTGCCCGCGCCGTTGGGGCCGACGATGGCCGTCAGCGTGCCTGGCGCGAATGCGCAGCTCACGCCGTTGACGGCCACGTGCCCTCCGAAGCGGATGGTCAGATCCCGGGTCTCAAGCATTGTGGAAAGGTCCTTGCGAATCGAAAAAATCAGAAGTGGGTGAGCGGCCTCAACAGGTACCGATCACGTAGTAGTTGGTGCCCGTCTGCTTCAGCGTGGTCATGGCGTAGATGTTCCACAGGCCCATCGACTGGCCCGAGCCGTTGGCATAGGTCAGGCCCCACAGCGCATAGGCGCGCCCGGCGATGGTGTGCGTGTAGTTGCTCGCGGTGTAGCAGGTGCCGCCGCCGCCCGAACCCGCCGTGGTCGCGCCCGTGGCGGCCGCCGACATCGCGCCTTCGACGTTGGCCGCGTTCAGCGCGGCCACGGTCCAGCTGTAGCTGGTCGACGCTGCCAGGCCGGTGTCGGTGTAGCTGGTGGCCGTCACGGGCGAGGCGTTGACCTTGCTGCCGCCGCGGTACACGTTGTAGCCACTGGCGCCCGAGACGCCGGCCCATCCGACGACCATGCTGCTGCTGGTCGCGCCCGAGGTGCCCACGCCCGTGGGCGCCGGCAGCCCGCCGCCGCCGGCCGTGCCGGTGACGCGGTCGATCATGGCCTTCATGGCCGCCATCTGCGGGCCCGACTTCTTGGCGTAGTTGGCGCTGTCGTAGCCCCACCAGTCCCAGCAGCTGTTGGTGGCCGCGGTGCTGGTCTGCGGGTAGATCAGGATGATGTTGTTGGTGTCGGCCCAACGGTTGTAGCCCGTCTTCTTGACGTACTGGTCGCTCACGTCGGTGTAGTTCTGCTTGCAGCCGTGCAGCACCAGGTGCACGCGGCACGAGGTGGTGGTGCAGGCCTGCGGCACGTAGAGCCAGCCGGTGGCGGCCACGCCGTGGCCGGAGACGAACTCCGACTGGTTGAACTCGGTGAAGGTGCCGCCGAGCGTGCCGTTGTTGCGCGGGTTCAGCGGGCCGTACAGCTGCGTGAGGATCTCGCCCGCGAGATCGAAGCCGCAGTTGTTGATGTACGGCGCGGCCGTGGTGCTGCAGGCGCCGCCGTAGTCGTCGGTGACCATCGCATGGCCCGCGCCGAGGTTGTTCTTGTAGACCGTGTTGGCGGCCGGCACGAAGCTCTGGTAATACGTCTTCAGGTCGTCCATCACCGGCTGCTTGACGGTGTTGTCGGAGGTGCCCGAGAACAGGTAGACCTTCGAGTTGGTGAGGTTCGACACCGGGTCGATCGCACCGCTGGCGGCCCAGCTGTTGGTGGTGCTCACGAGCGTCGACACCGGAATGCTGGTGCTGTGCGTCATGCAGCGCCCGGTGGCGTTGGTCACCGAACCCTCGGCGCAGTAGTACGGACCGCCGGCGACCACGCCCGCGCCGCGCTTGAAGGTGGCCGAATACGCCACGTGCAGCTGCACCGCCATGAAGCCGCCCGCCGACAGGCCGGACACGCTCACCTCGGCCGGGTTGGCGCCGAGCGCCGGCAGCGGCACGGCCGCTGTGGCGGCCTGCGCCGCCCAAGCCATGACCGCCGCGGCGGCCCACCCCTTCCACATCGCATTTCTTCGCATCGCTGGCATCGCTGTCTCCTGTTGGTTTATGTATCGAACGCTTGCTTGCAGACTGACGAATCGACCGTGGCGCACGACAGCTGGCGCGGACGCAGGCTGGCGCTTCGCCCGGCGGCCATCCGGGGCGAAAAGGGGGCGGCGCCTGCATGCGCGCCGCGGGTTCAGGGGGTGACCAGCGCCGTGTTCAGCGCTTGTTCTTGATGGGGATGTCCATCTCTTCCGGCTTGATCTCGCGCACCAGCTCCGGCACGCCCCACGCGAAGGCGGGGTCGACCTTGATCTTGAAGTGGTACATCGACTGCATCGCCTGGTGGTCTTCCTTGCGGAAGGTCATCTTGCCCTTGGGCGTGTCGAAGCTCATGCCTTCCATGGTGCTGATGAGCTTGTTGGTGTTGGTGTCGCCGTTGGTCTTCTTCAGCGCCGTCACCACCGCCATCGCGGCCGAGAAACCACCGGCCGTGAAGAAGTCCGGCGGCGTCTTGAATTCCTTGTAGTGGGCCGCGACCAGCGCCTCGTTCACCGGGTTCTTCGGGATGCCGAAGTAGTAGTACGCCGCGCCCTCCATGCCCGGCAGCGACTTGTAGGCCGCCATGGCCGGCAGGATGTTGCCGCCGGTGGCGATCTCGATGCCGTAGCGCTTCAGGTCGAGGTCGACGATCTTGAACGGGTTGCCCGCGCCGGCCCAGACGATCCAGATGATCTTGCGGCCCGGCTGGTCCTTCAGCTTGTCGATCAGGCGCTGCGCGCCGGCCGTGAAGTCGGTGGTCGTGGGCGGCAGGTATTCCTCGTGCGCGAGCTTGGCTTTCTTCAGCGCGGCGCCGAAGGCCTTCACGCCGTCACGGCCGAAGGCGTTGTCCTGCGCCAGCGTGGCAACGGTGACGCCGGCCTTGTCGATGGCCACGGCGTTGGAGATGGCGTCCTGGCTCGAGTTGCGGCCGGTGCGGAAGATGTACTTGTTCCACTTGTCGCCGGTGATCGAGTCGGCCACGGCGGGCTCGACGATCAGGATCTTCTTGTATTCCTCGGCCACCGGCAGCATCGCCAGTGCCACGCCCGAAGCGGTCGGGCCGACCGCGAGCGCGGCCTTGTCGTCGGAGTACGCGGCGGCCAGCAGCGACTTGCCCAGGTCGGGCTTGCCCTGGTCGTCCTTCTCGAGGACCACGAGCTTCTTGCCGTTGACCATCATCGTGCCGCCGGTGGCGTAGTTCAGGCCCATCATCAGGCCGGTCTGCGTCTGCTTGCCGTAGGCTTCCAGCGCGCCGGTCTTGCTGTAGACGTGGGCGATGCGGATCTCGTTCGATTGGGCCCAGGCGGGCAGGGTTGCGGCGGTGGCGCCCAGGGCGGCCAGGGCGATGAGGTGGCGACGGTGCATGTCTTGTCTCCTGATAAAGGTGACTGAATATTGCACAGTTCGTGCCACCCACCTAAGCCATTGATAACAAAGGCTTCCTCACTCGGGCGCAACCGGTTTCGCCTGATTTCAGTGCATTCGTATTGTCTTGTTTTCAGACAACTGTCTGTTGATCAGTCAGGGTTTCCCAGCAGAGTCGCGGCGCGCCGCGAGCCAGCCTTCGAACTCGCGTTCGGCCCGCATCCGCAACTCGTTGCGCGTGTGGTTGCACACCGCGTGCGCGAGGCGCCGGTGCTTCTGCTGCCGCACGCCGCCGAGCGTGGCGTCGAGCAGGTGTTCGATGGTGGCCGACTCGGGCCGCCCATGCGGTTCGTCGAAGTCCATCGGCAGACCGCACCAATGGCAGTTCGGGCCGAAGGTGGAACGCAATGCCTTCACGCTCATGACAAGCCCATCCCGGTCATGCGCTCGTAGAGCGTGGCGCGCGAGATTCCCAGCAGCCGTGAGGTCGCGAGCTTGTTGCCGCCCGTGCTTTCGAGCGCGGCGGCGATCGCCTTGCGCTCCAGCTCGGCCACCTGCTGCGACAGCGGGCGCAGCAGCGCAGCTTCCTGGTCGATGTCGCGCAGGCTGTGCGAGGTGTCGGGCGCCTCGATCTGTTCCAGCCCCGCCTCCCGCAGGATGCGTTCGAGCTGCGCCGCGTCGATGCGCTGCGAGTCGCTGCGCATCGTCACCTGTTCCAGCACATTGCGCAGCTCGCGGATGTTGCCGCGCCAGTGCTGGCCGGCCAGCAGCGCGAGCGCGTCGGGCGTGAGTTCGGGCGGCGCCTCGCCGCTGCGCAGCGCCATGTCTTCGCCCAGTGCCTCGACCAGCGCCGGGATGTCGCTGCGCCGCTCGCGCAGCGGCGGCACGCGCAGCGGCAGCACGTTGAGGCGGTAATACAAGTCTTCGCGGAACAGCCCGCGCCGCACCAGCTCGGGCAGGTCGCGCGAGGTGGCGGCGATCACGCGGGCATCGAACGGGATCAGCTTGTTGGAACCCAGCGGCTCGATCTCGCCTTCCTGCAACGCGCGCAGCAGCTTGGCCTGCAGGCCCAGCGGCATGTCGCCGATCTCGTCGAGGAACAGGCTGCCGCCGTCGGCCAGCTTGAACTTGCCTTCGCGCCCGCGCTTGTCGGCACCGGTGAAGGCGCCGGGGGCGAAGCCGAAGAACTCGGCCTCGAGCAGCGTGTCGGGCACGGCCGCGATGTTGACGCTGACGAACTGCCCCTTGGCGCGCGTGGACGAGGCATGGATCGCATGCGCCAGCAGCTCCTTGCCAGTGCCGGTCTCGCCGAGCAGCAGCACCGGGCTGGTGGACTGCGCGGCGCGGCGCGCGTGGCGCTTCACCTCCACGGCCGCCGGGCTGCTGCCGATGAAGCTCGCGAAGGTGTACTTGGAACGGCGCTGGCCGTCGGGTGCGTGCTGGTACAGCGGGTTGTTGCGCTGGCTGGCCAGCTCGCGCCGCGCGTCGTCGAGGTCGCGCTGCAGCAGCGCGAACTTGCTGATGAGCGGCTGCAGCGTGGTCTCGGGCTGGTCGAACAGCACGATGCCGATGGCGCCGATCACGTCGCCCAGGCCCCGGTCGCCGTCCTCACGTTCTTCGCGCAGCGGGATGCGGCTCACGACGAAGGTGCCCGCCTTGTTGGTCAGCAGGTCGATGAGGATCGGCTCGCCCGTTTCCAGCACGCGGCGCATCATGGTGTTGGGAATCACGTCCTCGACCATGTGCCCCATGAACTCGTCGATCGACGAGAAACCCAGCGCCGGCAGGAAGCGCCGGTAGCCCTCGTTCACCCAGACGATGCGCCCGCTGCGGTCGACCAGGAACATGCCCTGGCTGATGCTCGAAAACAAATGAAACATCGAGCGCGCGGCGAGCGCGAGGATGCCTTCGGCGTCCAGGGGCAAGGCGGGCGGCGGTGCGGCGGCGGAGGGAGCAACGGGCATGCGCGGATCGTACTGTGTGCGGCGCCCTGCCCTGCACGGGCCGCCCTCGCTCACCCCCGAAATGCAACCAAAACAAAAGCCTTCAGCAAGCCTTAAGTAAATCAATCGTTTGATTTCGACCGTGCTCTAATCGCGCCGATGAACGCCAGGGACCCCCTCACGCCAGCGCCCTCGTCGCCCCCGCGCCGCGCCCCCCGCAGCGACGGTGCCGAGGCGCGCCACCGCCTGCTGCACACCGCGCTGCGGCTGTTCGCCCAGAACGGTTTCGCCAAGACCTCGATCCGCGAGATCGCGCGCGAGGCCGGCGTGAACGTCTCGGCCATCAGCTACTACTTCGGCGACAAGGAGGGGCTGTACTCCGCCACCTTCAACGAGCCGATGGGCAGCGATTCGAACGACCTGGTGGCCGCCTGCAACGTGCCCGGCCAGTCGCTCGAGGACACGCTGCGCATCTGCATGGCGGCCATGATCGATCCGCTCAAGCAGGGCGAGATCGTGCGCCAGTGCATCCAGCTGCACATGCGGGAGATGCTGGAGCCCACCAGCCAATGGGCCAAAGAGCTGGAGCGCGACATCAAGGGCCCGCACCGCGCCATCGCCGAGCTGCTGTGCCGCCACCTGCAGGTGGCGCGCGCCGACGACGACATCCACCGCCTGACCTTCGCGATCACGGGGCTGTCGATGCAGCTGTACGTGAGCCAGGATTTCATCGAGGCCCTGCGCCCGTCGCTGCTGCGCACGCCGCGCGCCATCGACACCTGGGCCGACCGGCTCACGGGCTACGCGATGGCGCTGGTCCAGGCCGAAGCCACACGCCGTCGCCGGGCGGCCACCGAGCAAAGAAAGAAGCCATGAGACGACTCCGACGGATTGCCCTTCTCTGCCTGCCGCTGAGCCTCGGCCTTGCCGGCTGCGGCCTGACGCGCCCGCCTGCCTCCGTGCAGGCGCCCTTCCCCGCGCAGTGGCACGCGCCCCTGCCCCACGGCGGCTCGCTCACCGCGCTGGCCGACTGGTGGCGCCAGCTCGACGACCCGCTGCTGGTCGAGCTGATCGCCGCCGCCGAAACCGCCAGCCCCAACCTCGCGAGCGCCGCCGCGCGCGTCACCGAGGCGCGCTTCACGCGCGTGCAGGCCGGCGCGGCGCTGCTGCCCAGCCTGGACGGCACGGCGTCGGCCAGCCGGGGCGTCTCGGGATCGTCGTTCGGATCGGGCGGGTCTTCGAGTAGCAGCAGCTCCAGCACCGCCATCGCGCCCGTCACCACGCTGCAGGCCGGCCTGCAATCGAAGTGGGAGATCGACCTGTTCGGCCGCCTGCGCGCCGACCGCGATGCGGCCCAGCAGAAGCTGGACAGCGCCACCGCCAAGTGGCACGACGCCCGCGTCGCCGTGGCGGCCGAAACGGCCAATGCCTACTTCGCCGAGCGCGCTTGCCAGCTGCAATTGACCGTGTCCGAATCGGATGCGAAATCGCGCAGCGAAACGGCGCGGCTCACCGACCTGTCGGCGCGCGCCGGCTTCACCGCGCCAGCCGATGCGGCACTCGCGCGTGCCAGCGCCTCCGACGCCTCCGGCCGCCTCACGCAACAGCGCGCCCTATGCGCGGTGCAGCGCAAGGCGCTGGTCGCACTCAGCGGGCTCGACGAACCCACGCTCGTGCAGAAGCTCGCGGCCTCGCCCACGCAGCGCGCGCTGCCGGTGGTCGGTGCCATCGCCAGCGTGCCGGCGCAGGCGCTCTCGCAGCGGCCCGACGTGTACGCGGCCGAACTCGGCGTGGCCTCGGCCAGCGCCGAGGTGGGCTCGGCCGAGGCCGAGCGCTACCCCAAGCTCACGCTCTCGGGCTCGATCGGCCGCATGCAGATCCGCACCAGCGGCTTTCGCGAATCGCTCGACACCTGGACGGTCGGGCCGCTGTCGCTCACCGTGCCGCTGCTCGACGGCGGCGCCCGCGCCGCCAACACCGAGGCCGCCAAGGCGCGCTACACCGAGGCCGTGTCGCTCTACCGCGCCAGCGTGCGCCAGGCCGTGCGCGAGGTCGAAGAAGCGCTGGTGAACCTCGACGCCACCACCGCGCGCAGCACCGACGCCGACAGCGCGGTGAAGAACTACCAGGCCTCGTTCGACGCCACCCAGGCCCGCTTCAGCAGCGGCCTGGCCAGCCTGTTCGAGCTCGAGGACTCGCGGCGCACGCTGTTCGCCGCACAGACCGCGCGCGTCTCGCTGCAGCGCGAGAGCACCGAAGCCTGGGTTTCGCTGTACCGCTCGATGGGCGGCGGCTGGAGCCGCCCCGCCGAAGCATCGTCCCCAATGACCTCTACCCCGGCCGCCAAGGTCGCGACGTCGCCATGAAAACAATGAAGCGTTCCACCCTCCTCATCGCGCTGCTGGCGCTGATCGTCGTCGTTGCCGCCGGCCTGTGGCTCACGCGCAAGCCGGCCGATGACAAAGCCGCACCCGCGGCAAAAGGCCCAGCGCAGCGCCCCGCGCTGACCGTCTCGGTCGCCAAGCCCGAGGCCACCGAACTGACCGTCACACTGGCGGCCAACGGCAACGTGGCGGCCTGGCAGGAGGCCGTGATCGGCTCCGAATCGAACGGCCTGAAGCTGGCCGAGGTGCGCGTCAACGTGGGCGACACCGTGAAGAAGGGCCAGGTGCTCGCGGTGTTCTCGCCCGAGACGGTGCAAGCCGACATCGCGCAGGCGCGGGCCTCGCTCGCCGAGGCCCGCGCCTCGGCCGCCGACGCCGCCGGCAACGCCGCGCGCGCCCGCACGCTGCAAGCCACGGGCGCGCTGAGCCAGCAGCAGATCAACCAGTACCAGACCACCGAGCAGACCGCCAAGGCGCGCGCCGAAGCGGCCGAGGCCGTGCTGGCCGCACAGCAGGTGCGCGGTCGCAACACGCAGGTGCTGGCACCGGACGACGGCGTGATCTCCGCGCGCACCGCCACGGTCGGCAGCGTGGTGAGCGCCGGCACCGAGCTGTTCCGACTGATCCGCCAGGGCCGGCTCGAATGGCGTGCCGAAGTCACCTCGGCCGAGCTGGGCCGCATCGCCGTGGGCACGCCGGCCTTCGTGGTCAGCGCCAGCGGCGCGCAGGTGAAGGGCATGGTGCGCAGCATCGCGCCCACGGTCGATCCGCAGACGCGCGCGGCGCTGGTCTACGTCGACCTGCCCAACGTGCAGCAGAACACCGGCGTGAAGGCCGGCATGTTCGCGCGCGGCGACTTCGAACTGGGCCGCAGTTCCGCGCCGACCGTGCCGCAAAGCGCGATCGTGCCGCGCGACGGCTTCAACAACGTCTTCACGCTGCTGCCCGACGGCCGCGTGGCGCAGCTCAAGGTGCAGACCGGCCGCCGCCTGAAGGACCGCGTGGAAATCACCAACGCACTGCCCGAGGGCGTGCAGATCGTGGTGCAGGGCGCGGGCTTCCTCAACGACGGCGACCTGGTGCGTGTGGTGGATGCCACGCCCACGGCGACGCCAGCAAAGACGGCGGCATCTGCCCCGTCTCCTAAATAAGCAAGCACAAAGGACACGCCATGAACGTTTCCGCCTGGTCCATACGCAACCCCATTCCGGCGGTGATGCTGTTCGTGCTGCTCACCTTCGGGGGGCTGCTGTCGTTCAACGCCATGAAGGTGCAGAACTTCCCGGACATCGATCTGCCGACCGTCACGGTCTCGGTCTCGCTGCCCGGCGCCGCGCCGTCGCAGCTGGAGACCGACGTCGCGCGCAAGCTCGAGAACTCCATCGCCACCATCCAGGGCCTGAAGCACATCACGACCAAGGTGCAGGACGGCGCTGCCACGCTGATCGTCGAGTTCCGCCTCGAGAAGCCCGTGCAGGAAGCCGTGGACGACGTGCGCTCGGCCGTGCAGAAGGTGCGTGCCGACCTGCCCGCCGACGTGCGCGACCCGGTCGTCACCAAGCTCGACTTCGCGGCCCAGCCGGTGCTGGCCTTCACCATCGCGTCGTCGCGCATGGACGGCGAGGCGCTGAGCTGGTTCGTCGACAACGACGTCACCAAGAAGCTGCTCGCGCTGCCCGGCGTGGGCGCGGTGAGCCGCGTGGGCGGCGTCACGCGCCAGGTGCACATCGACCTCGACCCGAGCAAGCTGCAGGCGCTGGGCGCCTCGGCGGCCGACATCTCGCGCCAGTTGCGCCAGGTGCAGACCGAAAGCGCGGGCGGACGCATCGACCTGGGCGGCAGCGAACAGCCGGTGCGCACCATGGCCACCGTGCAGTCGGCCGACCAGCTCGCCGACATGCAGATCGCGCTGAGCGACGGCCGCCGCATCCGTCTGGACCAGGTGGCGCGCATCAGCGACACCATTGCCGAGCCGCGCGCCGCCGCGCTGCTCAACGGCAAGCCCGTGGTGGGCTTCGAAGTGGCCCGCAGCCGCGGCGCCAGCGAGGTCGAAGTGGGCCACGCCATTCAAAAGGCGCTGGCCGACATGCGCGCGCAGCGGCCCGACCTGGAGTTGACCGAGGCCTTCAATTTCGTCGACCCGGTGGAAGAGGAATACAACGGCTCGCTGCACCTGCTGTACGAGGGCGCCATCCTCGCGGTGATCGTGGTGTGGCTGTTCCTGCGCGACTGGCGCGCCACCTTCGTCTCCGCTGTGGCACTGCCGATGTCGGTGATTCCGGCCTTCGTCGGCATGTACCTGCTGGGCTTCTCGGTCAACGTGATCTCGCTGCTCGCGCTCTCGCTGGTGGTCGGCATCTTGGTGGACGACGCCATCGTGGAGGTAGAGAACATCGTGCGCCACCTGCGCATGGGCAAGTCGCCCTACCAGGCGGCCATGGAGGCGGCGGACGAAATCGGCCTGGCCGTGATCGCCACCACCTTCACGCTGATTGCGGTGTTCCTGCCCACGGCCTTCATGAGCGGGGTGGCCGGCAAGTTCTTCAAGCAGTTCGGCTGGACCGCCTCGCTCGCGGTGTTTGCCTCGCTGGTGGTGGCGCGGGTGCTCACGCCGATGATGGCGGCCTACATCCTGAAGCCCATCGTCGGTGCCGAGAAGGAGCCGGGCTGGCTGCGCTGGTACATGCGCGCCGTGACGTGGAGCACGCACAACCGTTTCAAGACGATGGTGATGGCCACCCTCTTCTTCTTCGGTTCGCTGGCGATGATCCCGCTGCTCAAGACCGGCTTCATTCCGGCCGACGACAACTCGCAGACGCAGGTCTACCTGTCGCTGCCGCCGGGCTCCACGCTGGCGCAGACCACGGCCGCCGCCGAGGAAACGCGCCACCGCCTGATGAAGATCGCCCACGTGAAGAGCGTCTACACCACGGTGGCGGGTGGCAGCGCGGGCGGCGACCCGTTCGCGAACTTCGGCACGCCCGAAACGCGCAAGGCCACGCTGACCATCAAGCTCGATGCGCGCGGCGACCGGCCGCGCAAGCAGGTGATCGAGAAAGAGATCCGCACCGCGCTCGAAACCCTGCCCGGTGTGCGCAGCACCGTGGGCCTGGGCGGCTCGGGCGAGAAGTACATCCTGGTGCTCACGGGCGAAGACCCGCAGGCGCTGTCGGCGGCCGCGAGCGCTGTCGAAAAAGACCTGCGCACCATTCCCGGCCTGGGCAACATCACCTCGACCGCGAGCCTGATCCGCCCCGAGATCGCCGTGCGCCCCGACTTCGCACGCGCCGCCGACCTGGGCGTGACCAGCTCGGCCATCGCCGAAACGCTGCGCGTGGCCACGCTGGGCGACTACGACCAGGCGCTGGCCAAGCTCAACCTCGCGCAGCGGCAGGTGCCGATCGTGGTGAAGCTCGAAGACTCGGCGCGGCAAGACCTCGACCTGATCGGGCGCCTGTCGGTGCCGGGCGCGCGCGGCCCCGTCATGCTGAGCCAGGTGGCCTCGCTCACGATGGAAGGCGGCCCGGCCGTCATCGACCGCTACGACCGCTCGCGCAACGTCAACTTCGAGATCGAGCTGTCGGGCGTGGGCCTGGGCGACGCCAAGACCGCCGTCGAGGCCCTGCCCTCGATCCAGAAGCTGCCGCCCGGCGTGCGCATCGCCGAGGTGGGCGACGCCGAAGTGATGACCGAGCTGTTCGCCAGCTTCGGCCTGGCGATGCTCACGGGCGTGCTGTGCATCTACATCGTGCTGGTGCTGCTGTTCAAGGACTTCCTGCACCCGGTGACCATCCTGTGCGCGCTGCCGCTCGCACTGGGCGGCGCCTTCGTGGGCTTGCTGATCGGGCAGAAGGCGCTGTCGATGCCCTCGCTGATCGGCCTGATCATGCTGATGGGCATTGCCACGAAGAACTCGATTCTTCTGGTGGAGTACGCCATCGTGGCGCGCCGCGACCACGGCATGAGCCGCTGGGACGCGCTGCGCGACGCGTGCCACAAGCGCGCGCGGCCCATCATCATGACCACGCTCGCCATGGGCGCCGGCATGCTGCCGATTGCCGTCGGCTTCGGCGCCGCCGACTCGAGCTTCCGCTCGCCGATGGCGATGGCGGTGATCGGCGGGCTCATCACCTCCACGGTGCTGAGCTTGCTGGTGGTGCCGGCGGTGTTCACCTACGTGGACGACATCGAGCACTGGATACGGCGCACGGTGCGCAAGCTGCGCGGGCAGCCGGCCGATCCGCACATCGACGACGACCTGGTCGAAGACAGGCCGGCCCCCGGCCAGGCCTGAACGCTCAGAAGTCGAAGCTGGCCTGCAGCTGCCAGGTGCGCGGCGGCGCGACCGCGATGAAGTTGCGCCCCGCGATGGTCCAGTAGGTGTCGTCGAGCAGGTTCGAGATGCCCGCGCGCAGCGTCATGCCCACGCCGTTGATGCGCGTGGCATAGCGCGCGCCCAGGTCGATGCGCTTCCACGACGGCACGCGCTGCGTGTTGGCCAGGTCGACCCAGGCGCTGTCGGTGTAGATGTAGCGTCCGGTCAGCGTGAGTCCGGGCACCGAGGGCACGTCGTACTCCAGCCCGAGGTTGGCGGTGAACTCGGGCACGCCGATGGCCTTCTTGCCGTCGCTCACGCCCTTGGCCGTGCGGCTCATGCGCCCGTCGATCCAGGCCACGCCGCCCAGCAGCCGCACGCCTTTGGCAACTTCGCCGAAGCTCTCGATCTCCATGCCCTTGTTGCGCTGCAGGCCCGCGGCGCGAAAGTAGTTGTCGCTGTCGACATAGGCCGTGGTCTTGCGGATGTCGAAGTACGCGGCCGTGAGGCCGTAGCTGCCGCGGTCCCACTTGAGGCCGAACTCGTGCTGGCGCGACAGGTACGGCGCCAGCTGCTCGCCCGCATTGCGCGCACTCGTCGGCGCCACCGCGCCCTGCGCGAGCGACTCCGCGTAGTTGCCGTAGATGGAAATGCCGTTGTCGAACTTCCACAGCGCGGCCACCGTGGGCGTGAGCTTGGACTGCGCGTACGGGTATTTCTTGATGCGTTGCTCGCGCGCCGCCAGCGTGACGAACAGGCGTTCGTCGAAGGCCGAGATCGTGTCGGCGATGGCGATGCTGTCCAGGCTCAGCGCCGGGCTGTCGACACCCGGCACGGCCGGCACGCCGTACGCGTAGGGGTTCGGCACGAGGTTGGTCGTGTAGAGGCTGCCGACCACGCGCACCGGCAGTGCCAGCAGCTGCGAGCGCAGGTCCTGCAGCTGCTGGCGCTGCATCACCGTGCTGATCGCCACCTTGTGGCGTGTCGGGCCGAGGTCGAAGCTGCCGCGAACGCCGAGGTCGGTGACCTGGTTCGACTGCGTCCACAGCAGGCTGGCGGCGCTGGTGTAGGTGACGCGGCCCAGGCCGTCGATGGTGGTCTGGTCGATGTACCGGCGCTCGGGCGTGTGCTCTCGCAGCTTGCCGACACGGGCGTAGGCGGTCCAGTGGTCAGCGAAGTCCCATTCGGCGCTCAGCAGCGCAAAGGGCTGGCGCACGTCGAGCGTTTCCCACGAGGGCTTGGGATGCACCTTGGGGTCGGGCGGCGGCGGCAGCGCGGCGCCGGCCTGCAGCAGCCAGTGGTTGAACAACGGCGACGAGCTGCGGCGCGTGTAGCCCGCGTCGAGCACGGCGCGGAACCTGTCGCCGCGGTAGTCGAGTGCGACCTGCGCGGCCGCGAGGCGGCGCTCGGCACCGTCGTAGAGCTTGCCGTCTTCAGCGCTCAGGTTCAGGCGTGCGCCGAAGCGGTTGTCGGTACCGAAGCGCTGGCCGATGTCGATGTGCGTGCCGATCAGCGAGCGGTCGTTGGCCGACAACGTGACCGAGCGCACCGGCGTGTCGGTGGCCCGCTTGGGCACAAGGTTGAAGCTGCCGCCCACCGTGCTGCCGTAGCCCGAGGCGCCCACGAGCCCCGCCGCCGGGCCCTTGAGCACTTCGAGCCGCTCGTAGTGCTGGATCGGGATGTTGCTGTACGCAAAGAGGCCCTCGAGGCCGTCGAACAGGTAGGCATCGCTGTTGGTGAGGAAGCCGCGGATCGAGCTCTGGTCCAGCGGCGACGTGGCCGACAGGCTGGTGCGGATCGATGGGTCGTTGGCGACCATGTCGTTGACGTTGCGCGCGCCCTGGTTGCGGACCAGTTCGGCCGTGTAGGCCTTGGTGCTGAACGGCGTCTCGAAGACGTCGGCGTTGCCCAGCATGCCGAGCCGGCCGCCGCGCGCCACCTGGCCGCCGGCATAGGGTGCGGGCAATGCGGCGGGGTCGGCCTCCGCGGAGACGGTCACGGTGGGCAATGCGGCCCCGCCGGAGACGGCGGCCGCACCCGTTGCGCCCGCGACCTTGCGCAGCGAGAAGCCACCGCCAGGCTGCGGCACCGCTTCGAGGTCGCTGCCGGCCAGCAACGCGGCGAGCCCGCCCGCAACGCCGTGGCGGCCTTCGAGCCCGCGCGTGGTGAGCCCGGCCACGAGCGCCGGGTCGTAGCTGAGGTTGACGCCGGCCGTGCGCGCGAAGCGGTTCAGTGCCGCGTCGAGCGCCCCGGCAGGCACGCTGAACGCCCGGGCGTCAGGGGCCGGCGATGCGGCCTGTGCGCGTGCGGTGTCGGGCAGCACGGCCGCGCCCAGTGTCAGGCCGGCGAGCGCGGCATGCAGCGCGAAGGTCGGTGCGCCGGCGGCGCGGATTCGTTGGAAGCTCATGGTTCTGGACGGACTCGAGAGGTGGATGAAGCTCGTCGCCGAGCGGGTTCATCCAGGAGGCCGGACGAGAAACACAATCCCCTCACCTGGGCCACAAAAAATCTGCAGCAGCACCTCAACCGCGCGGACCGACCGACACCCAGAAGCGCGTGCGCAGCCGGATGCTCACGGGCTGCGTCTGCGCCAGGAAGTGCAGCACCTGGTCGCCGTCCTGCACATGGAACACACCCGACACGCGCAGGTCGGCCACACGCGGGTCGCAGGCGACCACGCCGTGCCGGTAGCGGCCCAGCTCGGCGAGCAGGTCGGCCATGCGGATGTCGCGCCCGGCGATGACGCCGTCGACCCAGCCGTCGTCGTCGAAACCACGGTTGTCGGCGGGCGCGGTGCCGTCGTCCGACAGCCAGCGACTCTCGCCGGGGCGCACCTCGGCCTGCGCCGGCCCGTGGCCGGGATGCAGCGCCACGGCGCCTTCCTGCACGCTGACGCGCGCACGGCGTTCGTCGATGCGCACCACGAAGCGCGTGCCCAGCGCCTGCATCCTGCCGAACGGCGTGTACACCCAGAACGGCCGCTTCGAGGCCGCGCCGGCGTCGGCGCCGGTGCTGACCATGATCTCCCCGCGCCGCAGCACGATGAGGCGGCGCTCGCCGCTGAGGTCGGTGCTGACAGCGCTGTCGGTGTTGAGCACGATCCGTGTGCCGTCGGCCAGCTGCAGCGTGCGCCGTTCGCCCACACCGGTGCTGGCGTCCGCCATGAGCCGCTGCCACGGCGCGTGCTCGCGCACCACCCAGCCCGCCGCCAGCGTCACGCCGGCCAGCGACAGCAGCTTGAGCGCGCCGCGCCGGCCCTGTCCGGCGAGTGCATCGCGTGCATCGCGTGCCTCGCGCCGCAGTTGCGCGGCCTGCAGTGCGTCGCGTGCGGGTGCCGCGGGCACGTCGGCAAAACCGCGCTGGAGCGCACCGACGCGCCGCCAGGCCTGCGCATGGCGCGGATCGGCCTGCAGCCATTGCGCGTGGGCGCGTTGCATGCGAGGCGTGGCCTCGCCATGGTCGAGCCGGACCGCCCAGAGGATGGCCGCGTCCACCACGCTGTCGGGCAAGGCGCCCGGGGGATCGTCATCGTTGAACGGGCCCGCGCCCAGTGCCTGACCGCTCATGCCTCGAAGCGGTACGCGTAGCAGGCGCGCAGCGCCTTGGCCACGTAGCGCTCGGCGGTGGCCAGCGACACACCCAGCCGCTCGCCGATCTCGCGGCAACTCAGGCCGTCGAACTGCGCGAGAAGGAACGCGGTGCGCACGGCGGGCTTGAGGGCATCGAGCATGCGGTCGATCTCGATCAGCGTCTCGAGCACGAGCAGGCGGCTTTCAGGCGACGGCGCCGTCGGCTCGGGCATGAGCGCCAGGGTGTCGAGCCAGGCCTGCTCGATCTCGCGACGGCGCCAGTGGTCGATGACCAGTCCGCGCGCCATGGCCGACAGGTAGGCCCGCGGCTCGTTCATCTCGATCGGCTGACGGCGCACCATCAGCCGCATGAACACGTCGTGCGCCAGGTCGGCCGCATCGCTGGTGCTGCCCAGCTTGCGCCGCAGCCAGCCTTGCAGCCAACCGTGATGGTCGCCGTACAAGACGCGCACTTCCTGATGCAAGACGGATTCGGCCGCAGCCATGGCACTTCTCCCACGAGTGCCCGGCACTCATCGACAAATAAGAATAGTTCTCATTTTATGGGGAGTTGACGGATGCGTGAACCCGAAAGTGCACAGGCGCCGCGCCGCACGCGAGGTGCGAGGCGGCGCCTGTGGCAGCCGGAGGTGTTCGGGCGTTCAGGCGTCCAGCTGCGCCAGTCGCTTCAGCTTGCGTTCGCTCATGCGCTTGGCCAGGCGCGGCAGCACCAGCACGGCCACCACGATGATCACCAGGGCGATCGACATGGGACGCTGGAAGAACACGGCCGCACTGCCCTCGCCGATCGACATGGCGTTGCGCAGTTGCGCTTCGGCCAGCGGGCCGAGGATCATGCCGACCACCACGGGGGCGGTCGGGAAGTCGTAGCGCCGCATCACCACGCCCAGCAGGCCGATGCCGTAGAGCAGGAACAGGTCGAACGCGCTCTGGCGCATGCCGTAGGCACCGACCGTCGCGAAGATCAGGATGCCGGCGTAGAGCTGGGGCTTCGGAATCTTCAGCAGCTTGACCCACAGGCCGACCATCGGCAGGTTCAGCACCAGCAGCATGACGTTGCCGATGTAGAGCGAGGCGATCAGCGCCCACACCAGCGCGGCCGAGGTGGTGAACAGCTGCGGGCCCGGCTGGATGCCGTAGTTCTGGAACGCGCCCAGCAGGATGGCGGTGGTGTTGGACGTGGGAATGCCCAGCGTGAGCAGCGGGATCAGCGCGGCCGTCACCGTGGCGTTGTTGGCGGCTTCAGGGCCGGCCACGCCTTCGATGGCGCCGGTGGTGCCGAACTCGGCCTTGGCGTCCTTGTCCTTGGCGAGCTTCTTTTCCATTGCATAGCTCAGGAAGGTCGGAATCTCCGTGCCGCCGGCCGGGATGCAGCCGAAGGGCGTGCCGATGGCGGTGCCGCGCAGCCACGCGGGAATCGAACGCTTCCAGTCGCGCTTGGTCATGTGCACGCGGCTCAGCTTGTTCTGGCCTTCGGTGACCTTGCCTTCATAGAGCACGGCATAGAGCACTTCGGCCACGGCGAACAGGCCGACGGCGACGAGCACGATCTCGATGCCGTCGAGCAGCTCGGGCACGCCGCCCGTGTAGCGGCCCTGACCCGAGATCTGGTCGAGGCCCACGCAGCCGGCAGCGAGGCCGACGAACAGCGCCGTCATGCCGCGCAGCGTGCTCTTGCCGAGCACCGCGCTCACCGTGGTGAAGGCCAGCAGCATCAACAGGAAGTACTCGGGCGGGCCGAGCTTGACCGCGAACTCGGCCACGAAGGGCGCGAACAGCGTGACGATGACGGTGGCGATGGTGCCGGCCACGAAGGAGCCGATGGCGGCCGTGGCGAGCGCCGCGCCCGCCCTTCCGCTCTTGGCCATCTTGTTGCCCTCCATCGCCGTCACCATGCTGGCGGTTTCGCCGGGCGTGTTCAGCAGGATGGACGTGGTCGAGCCGCCGTACATGGCGCCGTAGTAGATGCCCGAGAAGAAGATCATCGAGGCCGTGATGTCGACCTTGCCGGTGATGGGCAGCAGCATCGCCACCGCGACGGCCGGGCCGATGCCGGGCAGCACGCCCACGGCCGTGCCCAGGGCACAGCCGACCAGGCACCAGAGCAGATTGATGGGGGTGATCGCCGTGGCGAAACCCGCCATGAGTGCGTTGAAGATTTCCATGTCAGAACCACCCGGTGGAAGTCAGGCCCGGCAGGTTGATCGCCAGGAATTGGGTGAACATCCAGAACACGGGCGCGGAGATGAGTGCGCCCGCAATGAAGTCGGTGAGCCAGGTGCGCGGCGCATTCACGCCGGCCTGCCCGCTCGCGCGGCGCAAGCCCTGCACGGCCAGCACGTAGCACAGCGTGCAGCTGAGGATGAAGCCCAGCGTGGTGATGAGCGCGGCGTTGAGCAGCAGCCCCGCCGAAACCCAGATGAAGCCGGGCCAGTAGGCGCGGTCCGCGCCGGTGGGCGCGTCGAGTTCGCGGAAGCCGCCGGTGCGTGCCTCCCACAGGATCCACGCGCCGCACAGCACGAGCACCACCGACACCAGCCAGGGCAGGAAGTTGGGACCGACGCCGCCGTAGCCGGCTTCGGAAGAAATGCCGATGGCGCCGAAAGCGAGCGCCAGGCCGGTCAGCAGCACGCCGGCGCCGACCAATGTTTGAGGCCATACGGCCGCGGCTTGCGCGGCCCCGTCAGACGGCGAGACCGAGGGATCTGGAGTTGTCATTTTTTGCTCCCGGAATGTGGTGCTGGATTTGAAAACGGCACGCTGTCGTCTCTTGCGAGGACAGCGCGCCGTTGAGCGGGCAGGCAGGCGCCGGGGCGCTTACACCATGCCGGACTTGGTCATGATGGCGCGCAGGCTGGCGAAGTCGTCGTCGACGAACTTGGCGAAGGCTTCGCCCGACAGCACGGCCGAGGTCCAGTCGTTCTTCTTGAGCGACTCGGCCCACGAGGGGCTCTTCATGGCGGCCAGCACCATGTCGGTGAGCGCCTTGCGCTGCTCGGGCGAGATGCCGGGGGCGCCGTAGACACCGCGCCAGTTGCCGATCTCGACATCGATGCCCTGTTCCTTCAGGGTCGGCACGTTGATGCCCGGCAGGCGCTGGGCGGAGGTGACAGCAATGGCTTTCATCTTGCCGGCGGCGATGTACTCGGCGAATTCGCTGTAGCCGCTGCCGCCGATGGTGACGTTGCCGCCCAGCACGGCAGCGGTGGCTTCACCGCCGCCACGGAAGGCCACGTAGTTGATCTTGGACGGGTCGGCACCGACCTTCTGCGCGATCATGGCCGCGGCGATGTGTTCGGTGGAACCGCGCGAACCGCCGCCCCACTTGACGCTGCCCGGGTCCTTCTTGAGCTGGTCGACCACGTCCTTCATGGTCTTGAAGGGCGAGTTGGTGGGCAGCACGAACACGTTGTATTCGGTGGTCAGGCGCGCGATGGGCGTGGCCTGTTCGAGCTTGACCGGCGGCTTGCCGGTGATGATGCCGCCCAGCATGACCGAGCCCATCACCATGAGTGCGTTGGCGTCGCCCTTGGAACCGTTCACGAACTGGGCCAGGCCCAATGCGCCGGCGGCACCGCCCTTGTTGTCGTAGGTGACGGTGTCGGCCACCTTGGCGTCGCTCAGGGCCTTGCCCAGTGCGCGGCCCGTGGTGTCCCAGCCGCCGCCCGGGTTGGCGGGGATCATCATCTTGACGTTGGCGGCAGCGCGCGCCGACAGCGGCAAGGCGCCGGCAGCGGCCAGTGCGGCCAGGGACTTCAAAAAGGTATCGCGACGCATTGTTGGTGTCTCCTCAGAACTTGGGAACGGATGGAACCTGACTTGGACCTGAGCCGCTATCATGCGCCGCCCCGCTGTCAGTTGGCTGTCCACCAGACTGGGGAAAACACCGAAGAAGCCCCCCTCCGATCCCTCCCGATCCCGCGCCCCGTATGAAGCTGCTGCTCGTCGAAGACGACCCCTCGATGCAACTCACCCTGCAGCGCACGCTCGGGCGCCGGCACATCGACGTGCGCATCTGCGGCGACGGCGCGCAGGCGCTGGCGCAATGGCGCGCCATCGAGCCCGACGTGGTTGCGCTCGACCTGAGCCTGCCCAACGTCGACGGCCTGCAGGTGCTGGCCCAGGCGCGCGCCGAGGGCCTGCGCACGCCGGTGCTGCTGCTCACCGCGCGCGGCACGGTGGGCGACCGCATCATGGGCCTGAACGCCGGCGCGGACGACTACCTGCCCAAGCCCTTCGACCTGGACGAGCTCGAGGCCCGCATCCGCGCACTGCGCCGGCGCAGCCAGAGCGCCGGACCCGAGGCGGCGGCGATGAATCCGATGGAGGTTGGCGGCCTGCGCTTCGAGCCCGACAACGGCGCCATCTACCACCGCGCCGAACTGCTCGAGGTCACGCCGCGTGAACTCGCGCTGCTCAAGGCGCTGATGATGAAGCCCGGCCACGCCGTCACCAAGGAGCGCCTGTTCGAGCTGGTGTTTCCGGGCGAGGCCGACGTGCAGTACGAAGCCATCGAAGTCGTCGTATACCGCCTGCGCAAGAAGCTGGTGGGCACGGGCACGGTGCTGATGACGATGCGCGGCCTGGGCTACCTGCTGCGGGCCGAGAGTTGACGGCTGGCATGCGGCAGATGATGTCGTCCCTGCGCGCACGGCTGCTGCTCGGCATCCTCGTGCCGGTGGCGGTGTTCGTGGTGATCAACAGCGTGAGCCTGTACCGCCAGAGCCTGGCAGCCGCCACCACGGCCTACGACCGCACGCTGCTGGCCTCGGCCAAGACCATCGGCGAACAGCTCGACGTGGAAGGCTATGACGACATGGCGCGGCTGCGCGCGATCGTGCCCTACTCCGCGCTCGAGGCCTTCGAGGCCGACAACCGCAGCCGCCTGTTCTATCGCGTCTCGGCGCTCGACGGCGAGATGGTCTCGGGCTTTGCCGAGCTGCCGTTCTGGCGCGGCCGCATCCCCGACCGCGGCGCCTATGCGGCGCTGGTCGATTTCTACGACGCCGAGTTTCGCGGCCAGCCGGTGCGCGTCGCCGTCTTGCTGCAGCCCGTGGCCAGCGCGCGCGGTCGCGGCATGGCCGTGGTGCAGGTCGCCGAAACGCTGGAGCTGCGCGAGACGCTGGTGCGCAAGCTGCTGCTCGACATGCTCTGGCGCCAGCTGCTGCTGATGGGCGTGATCGCGCTGGTCACCGTGGTCGTGGTGCAGCGCGCCACGCGGCCGGTGCGCGAACTCGGCGAAGCCATCGAGCGGCGCCCCGAAGACGACCTTTCGCCCATCGACGCGCCCGGCGCGCCCGCCGAGCTGCGCCCGCTGATCGACGCCACCACCGAGGTCATGGGCCGGCTGCAGCGCCTGCTCGATCACCAGAAGCGCTTCGTGCGCGACAGCGCCCACCAGCTGCGCACGCCGCTGGCGGTGCTCAAGGCGCAGGTGCAGTCGGCGCGCCGCGGCGACGTGGCGCCCGAACAGGCGCTGGTCGAGATCAGCCAGACCGTCGAGCGTGCCACCACGCTGGCCAACCAGATGCTGTCGCTCGCGAAGGTGGAGCAACTGCGCCAGCAGCCCGAGTCGGCGCTGCTCGACCTGGGCGACGTGGTGCGCCACATCGCGCTCGACCTGTCGCCGCTCGTCGCCGACAAGGCACTCGACTTCGAGCTGGCCGCCGACGACGCAGTGACGGTGCGCGCGCACCAGTGGATGCTGCAGGAGCTCACGCGCAACCTGCTGCACAACGCCATCAAGCACAGCCCCACCGGCGCCCCGCTCTCGGTGCGCGTGCAGGCCGAAGGCGACGAGGCCGTGCTCACCGTGCGCGACGACGGCCCGGGCATTTCGACCGAACTGCGCCAGCGCCTGTTCGCGCCGTTTGCGGCGGGCAACACTTCGAGCGGCTCGGGCCTGGGCCTGGCGATCTGCCGCGAGATCGTGTTGGCGCTGGGCGGGCGCATCAGCCTGGACAACCGCACCGCGCTCGGCGCCGGCGGCAGCACCTATGTGACCGGGCTCGACGCCGTGGTGCGGCTGCCGCTGTCGCGCCACAATGGCTGACCTTTCACTTCCGACCTTCATGGACCGTCTGCGCATCGACAAGTGGCTTTGGGCCGCCCGCTTCTTCAAGACCCGTTCGCTGGCCGCGGACGAAATCGGCAAGAACCGCATCCAGGTGAACGGCGACGTCGCCAAGGCCTCGCGCGAGGTCAAGGCCGGTGACACGGTCGCGCTGCGCATGGGCCCGCTCACGCGGACCGTGACCGTGCGCGGCCTCAGCGGCCAGCGCGGCCCGGCGCCCGTGGCCCAGCAGCTGTACGAGGAAACGCCCGAGAGCCTGGCGGCGCAGGCCGCCTTCCGCGAGCAGCGCCGCATGGGCAGCGAGCCGGCACTGGCCATCGAACAGGGCCGTCCCACCAAGCGCGACCGGCGCGAGATCGACGGCGTGCGCCACCAGGCCGAGTGGGACAACCGCTGGAGCGCGTCGATCGATGAAAGCAACGGCGACGACGACCACCCGCCGCCGCGCGGTCGCCCGCAGCGCTGATTCGCGTACCCTGCGGGCTTCGTTTCTTTTTTGACGGAGCGCCCGCAGATGTCCAAGTTCAAGAAGTACCGCGTCGGCAGCAAGTTCAAGCTCTCGCGCATCGACCCCGACGACACGCCCTTTCTCACAGGCGACGAGTCAGGCCAGCGCGCCGAGGTCGACACCCTGGCCGTCGAACTCGACGAACTGCAGGACGTGCTGCACGCCGAAGGCCGACGCAAAGTGCTGCTGGTGCTGCAGGGCATGGACACCAGCGGCAAGGACGGCACGGTGCGCTGGGTGTTCTCGCGCACCTCGCCGCTGGGCGTGCGGGTGACAGCCTTCAAGGCGCCGAGCGAAGAAGAACGCGCACACGATTACCTCTGGCGCTGCCACGCGGCCGTGCCGCGCACCGGCGAGATCATGGTGTGGAACCGCAGCCACTACGAAGACGTGCTGGTACCCGTGGTCGAGGGCTGGATCGACGGCGACGAAGCCCGCCGCCGCTACGCGCAGATCAACGATTTCGAGCGGCTGCTCACCGAGACCGGCACGGTCGTCGTCAAGTGCATGCTGCACATCGACAAGGACGAACAGCGCGAGCGCCTGCAGGCCCGCATCGACACGCCCGGCAAGCAGTGGAAATTCAGCATGGGCGACCTCGAAGTGCGCACCAAGTGGGCCGATTACCAGAAGGCGTATCAGAACGCGCTGGTTGCCACCTCGAGCGACCACGCCCCGTGGCACGTGATCCCGGCCAACAGCAAGCGGCACCGCAACATGATGATCGCGCAGCTGCTCATGAAGACGCTGCGCGACATGAAGCTGAAGGCCCCGCCGCCCGACCCGGCGCTCAAGGGCATGGTCGTGAAGTGAGCCGATCCGCCCTGTGGGCGGTATTGGCTCAGGAGCGGCGCACGGGCGCCGCCGGGCGCATCGGCGTCTGTGCGAGCACTCGGCAGTTGCCGAACTCGCAGCGCACGGCCCAGGCCATGCCGCTCGCGCACGGCACGCTGTAGGTCTCGTAGCCCGGCCCCTTGGCCGTCATCTCGGCGCGCGGCTGCACGTTGCAGCGGCCGGCCTTGGCCAGGCGCTCGACGTTGTAGGTGTCGACACCGGTGCGGCGCGGCTTGAGCGCGAGCACGGGGTTGAAGGTGTTGCCGTAGAACGTGTCCTGCACGTTCGGGTCGAGGTTGCGGTAGCCGCGCTTGGCCATGCAATGGACGATGGCGATCTGCTGGTGCTCGGCGATCAACGCGCCGCTGGGGCGGGTGTTCCAGTCGATGACGGCGGCGCTGATGCCGGTGTACGACGCCGCGGCGACGATGCCCTGGCCGTGCACCGTGATCAGGCCCAGGCCCAGCGCAGCCCACATGGCGTCGCCCGATTCGCTGCGCGCGGTGATGCGGGTGGCCGCCGTGCGGCAGTCGGCCACGTCGCTGTCGTAGCGCACCTTGTCCACGCCTTCCATGGCGACCATCGGCATGTACGACATGCCGGTGCCCTGGCCGGGTCCGGTCGGCGGTGCGCTGGCGCATCCGGCCAGAACCACGGTGGCCAATGCAATGCAGAGCGGCAGCTTCATGGGAATCCCTCGTCCTCTTCGCGGTAGTTGCGAGGGATTTAACCATACATATAGTTACTTCTGAGTCGACTTGTCGCGAATGAGCGACGGCGTCCGGGCGGGGGCATTCAGCCTGCGACCCTAGGCGCGCGAAGGGGCAAGGTACAGTTTTCACCTGCTCCGAGTTTCCCGTCCATGCACCGCACCTTCCGGCTTCCCGCTCCCCTCCGTCTCCCGCTCGCACTGGCCGGCCTTTTGATGGCCGCATCCTCCGGCGCCGCGGCCCAACAGCCGCAACCTTCCCCCGTGGACCTGGCGCGCAAAAACGCCTGCATGGCCTGCCACGGGCTGGTGCACAAGCAGGTCGGGCCGGGCTTCGCGCAGATCGCCGACCGCTACCGGAACGATGCCACCGCGCCGGCGCGCCTGGCCGACAAGATCCGCAACGGCAGCGTCGGCACCTGGGGCCGAGTGATCATGCCGCGCCAGTCATTGGTCTCGGAGGCCGAGGCGCAGGTCCTTGCGCGTTGGGTGCTGGCGCAAACGCAGCAGCCGCCCGCACGCTGAATCGCCGCTCAGGACGACAGCTGCGACGGTGCGGCCGACTCCACGCGGAAATCCGTCGGGAACGTCCAGGTACCAGGCGCATCGCGCTTGCCCAACTGGCTGAGCTGGTAGCCCATGCCCCAGACCGCGTGCAGCGACAGGCCGTGCGGCTGGTCGACATACAAGCCCAGCTTGCGACGCAGCTTCGACACGTTGGCGTCCAGCGTGCGCGAGCCGGCGGCCACACCGCTTTGCCAGCCGATCATTTCCAGGTGCTCGCGACCCAGCGGCCGGTTCATGTGGCGGAAGAATTCAGCCGCCAGATCAAATTCGATCGGCGTCAGGCGAATCTCGGTGCCGGCCACATCGACCATGTCGAACGGCGACAACAGGCTGAACTCCTGCCAATCGAGGCTGCGGGGCACCACCGGCCGATTGCGCTGCCGCAGGAAGAATTCGAGCATGAAGTACATCTCCTCGAAGGTGGACGGCTCCGGCAGCACGGCGTCGTCGGGGCCGGCATGCAACAGCGACAACCCGCGGATTTGTCGTTTGCGTGCGCTCATGATCAATGGCGTGTTGTAGCGCAGCATTTCACGCACCTGGCCCACGAGTTTTTGCACATCGTCGGGCGCCGACGGAATTGAAAGCAGCAGCGCCTCGAAATTTCCGCCGGGGGCGACTTGTTCGATCAATTCGTCGATATGCGCAAATGCGACAGGCGTATAACCCAGCATCTTGACGGCACGACTGGCATGCCACCGCGTTCGGGGAGAGGGATCCAACACTGCAATGTGCGGGGAGTTTTGCTCAAACATTGAAAATTACCTTGCACACCGTGGCGTTACAAACTTCTATTTTTGTCTCGTTGGCCGAGGAATTACCCTTATTCATTCAACCCTCCCACAATAAATTGCTCTAAATTGTTGAAGGCAGACGCATTTTTTTACAAACACATTGGCGCGCAGCCGAATGTCCCAAGCAATGAATTTATTCCCAAATAAAATTCACAGGTATGAGTAAAGGGAACAGAAATATGAAGATCGGGCACGGCCGCAAGGCGGTGCCCGAAAAGCGCCGGCGGCGCGCCGGTCAGCAGACAAGCACTGCGCTGTCCGCCTCGGCCTGCCCCGGCCCCTGCCGCAGGGCAAAGGAGCGCGGCGTGCAGCCGTACTTCTTGCGGAAGACGAGGCCGAAATAGGCCGGGTCCGCAAAGCCGCAGTCGTAGGCGACCTGGGCAACGAACTTGCGCGCCCCTGCCGCGCTGCGAAGCATCTGGGCCGCGGCCTCCAGGCGGTCACCCTGCAGGGTTTCCAGGAAGGTCATGCCGCGACCGGCCTTGGCAAACACCTTGTGCACGTAGCGCACCGATACGTTGAAGCAGGCGGCCAGCTTCTGCGCGTCGACCTCGGTGTCGGCGTGGTGGTCCCGGATCCAGGCCCGCATGCGGGCGTGCAGGTCGCCGTCACGCGGTGACACCCGCTCGCCCAGCGCGCCCGGCTGCGCCACCAGTCCGTTCTGTTCCAACGCGAACGACAGCATCGACATCAGGTGCTCGCCCAGCAACTGGCGTTCCGCGGGGCTCTGGATGCTGCACAGGTGGTCGACGTCCAGCGCGCGCAGGTAGCCCGACAGCATCCCGGCCCAGCCCTTGCCGGCCGCCAGCAGCAGGTCGGTCGACTGGTCCGCATGGGGCAGCCAGCGGTTCACCAACGCTTCCGGCAGGCCCAGCGACCAGGAGTCGGTGGCCTCGGTCGAACTCAGGCGCAAGGGTTGCCAGGAGTCGATCAGCACCATGTCGCCGGTGCCGAGCTCGATGCGCCGGCGTTGTTCGCTGATGGCAAGGCCACCGTCGAGCTTGAGCAGCAGGTGATAGGGGTAAACCTCCGCCCCCATCAATTGGCTCGGGCCCTTGCGCTCGATGGTGGCGCCGCTGCCGTGCACCCGCATGAAGGCCAGCCCCGCCGTGTCGACGATCGTGAGTTCCTGCTGGAAGTCCGTGCGCTCGGGGCTGTCCAGCCGTCCGACGAGCGGGCCGATCTCGTCGGCCCAGAACGCGAACCCGTCCTTGCGCGGCACCATGCCCGTGTGAAAGCGCTGGATACGACTGTCGGTCTCGGACATGCGGCACGCCCTTCCTCCATGCAGCCGGCGCAATGCCAAAAGCTGCGGGTCACAAACGGGAACTCCCTGATTTTTCCAGACAGGTTCGCTCGGAACCTTGGATAATTTTTACAAACAATAACAGAGATAACAGAAGCGGAAGCCCGGGAGTTCGAGGGGGTGGAACAGCGCACGAACCGGCGCAAGCTGCACGGCGCCCCCTGATTCCCCGGCCCACCGCCTCCCGCTCAGGACATCGATCCGGGGCTGCCTGGTCCCAGCCAAGGCACCCGGCGGGCAATTGCATCCGAATGTGACTCGCGACACATCCACGCCGCGAAAGCGAATGCCAAAGAAGGGCGCGATTCGTAGCATCCCTTCGGATCGAACGTCAACCGGAACTCTCTCTACTGGGGAAGAAATGGCTGCCTTGTATTTCACGGAAATCGAACCTTTCGGCGCACGATGGCGCGCAGCGCTGGCGTCCTGCCTGCCGGGCCCGCGCCGCGATGCCGAAACGGTGCGGCCTTCTCCTCCTCTGCCGCCGCCGGACCGGGTGTGCGCGTTGGTCTTCATTGCCAACCTTTCGCAGCTCGCCGACACCGACGGCCCCGAGGTGGCGGCGGGCGTGAGCCGCGAGGTCCGGCGCCGGCTCTTTGCGGCCTTTCCGCCATCGCCGGCCGCCGACACCGACCTCACCTGCCTGCGCGACGACTGCTTTCTGCTGCGAACCCGCCACGCGCAGCTCGACGACTTGCTCGCGGCGCTCGGGCGCGAGCCGATCCTCGTGAAAGGCGTCGCGGCGCAGCCGCAGCTGCATGCCGACTGGATCGCGCTGCGCGACAGCGGGCCGATGAGCCCCGCCGAGATCGAGCTGGCGCTGTGGGCCGCACAACCGCATCCCGCGCCCACGGCCAAGGCGCGGCCTGCGGGCGACGTCGTGGTGGACGACATCGAACACGTCTACGACCTGCGCATCGCGCGACAGGGAGATGCCCTGTGGCTGCGCGAGCGCTGTCTGCGAGGTGCCGAGGAACGGGCCCGGATCGACACGCTGTTCGCGCAGCTCCAGCCCGGCTGAGATGGCTTCGTTGCCTTCAGCCCGTCGCAGCCCGGTCCGGCGAAGGGGCGCTCGATGGCGAGCCGCTCCGGGGGCGCCGCACCGTCCTGTTCCTTGACCGCCGTCCGTGGATTCGCGCATGCGCATGAACCGCCGCTGGTCTCGCAACCGCCATGGCCATGTATCTCCATCCCCTGATCGCCAGCGTGCCGCCCGACGAGCGCGCCGCCTTGATTCGCAGCAGCGCGCTTCATTCCTACCGGCGCAACGAGATCGTGCTGCAGGCCGACACCCCCACCGACCGCATCTATTGCGTGGCCACGGGCCTGCTGCGCGCGGTCGACCGGGACGTGACGACCGACTTCATCCGCCGGGGCGATTTCTTCCTCGGCCCCTCGCTCGGCGAGAACAGCTACCAGGCCACCTCGACGCTGGTGGCCGCCCTGCCCTCGTCGGTCTACCACCTGCCCGTGGCTGCGGTGCGCCGGCTGTGCGCGCTGTACCCCGAGGTGACCATGGGCCTGCTGGAAATCGCGATGAAGCGCGTCGCCATGGTCCGCGGGCAGCTGCGCCGCATCTCGTCGCTGTCGTCCGAAAGCCTGGTGAGCCGCGTGCTGCACGAGCTGACGCAACTGGCGCCCGCGGCCACCGGCGGCTACGACAAGCGCATCACGCAAGCGGTGATCGCGTCGTACTCGGGGCTGTCGCGCGAGGTCGTCAACAAGACGATGCGCGACATGGAAAGCCGCGGGCTGGTGCGCCGCGACGACCAGGGCGTGCACGTACCGCCGACCTTCGCCTCGACCGATTTCGGCAGCCTGCTGCCGGAAGCCCACGAGCTGTCCGACGAGCTCTGCACCTGGAGCGGCGACAGCCCCGAAACGCCATGACCCCACACTGACGATGCCCAAAGGAATTCCGAACCCCGTCGACATGTACGGCATTTCTCCCCGCCCCTGGGGCTTCGAGGTGTCGCTCGTGCGAGACGGCGTGCGCTACGCGCGCCTCTTCGGCCACGCCAGCTACGGCGGCACCCAACAGGCGCTGCGGCGCGCCCAGGCCTGGCGCGACAGCATCGTGAAGGAGCACCCGCCGGTCGCGCGCAAGGAACGCGCGCAGGCCCTGCGCAGCAACAACCGCACGGGCGAGCCCGGCGTCTTCCCCCGGCTTTCAGCGCAGGGCAAGCCCGTGGCCTGGCTGGCCAAGACCTACCTCGGCCACGAGGAAATCTTGCGCACCGAATTCGACCTCGCCGACTGGGGCCCGGCGGCCCGCGCGCACGCCATCGGCGAACGGCAACGCCAGCTCGGCCGCATGGTCGGCCTCGCACGGCTGCACCCCGCCGAAGAAGCCATCCGCCAACGCCCGCCGCCCGACGACGAAGCCGAGCTGCCGGCCAAGCGCTCGAAGTCGGAGATCGTGCGACGCAACAACACGAGCGGCGTCAGCGGCGTGCAGTTCAAGACGCCGCGTGCGGGCCATCCCGGGTACTGGGTGGCGATCACCTTCACTGCGGGCCAGGGCAGCGTGAGCAAGTCCTTCTCGGTGCGCACGCTCGGACATGACGTGGCGCGCGACATGGCCATCGCCGAACGCCAGCAGCAGTTGCAGGCGAAGACCTCCGACGACGACGCCTGAGGGCCAGCCCCTAGAAACGCACCGCGTACTGCACGCCGAGGCTCTGCTGGCGCGTGGCCAGGCTCTCCCGGCCCCAGGGGTTCGACACGCCGTTCAGCTGCGCGCCCACCGCGGCGGCGAGCGCCGAAGGCCCACTCGTGCAGTGCGCCGGCGCGAGCGAATAGAAGACCGACCATTCGGTGCGCGCCGACGTCGCATAGCCCAGCCCCAGCGTGAAGTGCCGGCGGAACGTGGACGGCGAATTGAGGTTGTCGCTGGTGGCCGCGTCCGCATAGGCGGCGCTGTTCGCCGACACGCCCGCGGACAGGCGCAGGGCCGGCGTCGCCTGGTAGCGCACGCCGAGCTTGACGACGTTCATGTCCTTCCAGCCATTGCCCGGACCACCCGCCGCACCGCGCAACACCGAACCCTCGAAAGGCCGGTTGCCCAGCCCGGACACACCCGCATAGCCGATGCGCTGGTAGTCCAGCAACACCGACAGCGCTTCGGTCGGCGACCACTGCAGGCCGACGAGCAGGTTCATCGGCACATCGAGCCGGCCATGGTCTGCGAGCAGGCCTTCGTAGGCCTTGATGCGTCCCATGCGCGTGCGCGGCGACCACGCGGCGCCCAGGCTCAGCGTGTCGGTGGCGCTCCAGTACGCCCCGAGGCGCACGCCCACGCCGAACGACGACGCCACACCCTGGTTGCTCAGGTGCTGCGGCGCCGCCGACTGCGGTGCCAGCGGCTGCACGCCCTCGGCCTTGAACTGCTGCGCCGTGAGCAGCAGCGAGGCGCCGACCGACCAGCGCTCGCCCAGCTGCTTCGACACCGTGGGTGCCACCGTCAGCTGCTTGATCGTCGTGATGCTGCGCCCAGTGCCGCAGGCCGCGTTCGCCATTTGCACCGCGCCGGTGGGCGACGGACACGGCGTGCTGTCGGCAGGAAAGTAGGTGCCGGCGCCGTTGCTGTAGGCCGCGAGGCCGGCCGACAGCCCCGGTGCGATCACGCGGCTGACCGCCAGCTCGGCCAGCGGCTCCCAGCGGCCGATGCTGTCAGTTCGCGTGTCGAGCAGGCCAGCCGCAGGCGGTGGCATGTTCGCCGTGCGCACCATCTGCGTGTCGCCGCGGGTGGCAATGAAGTTGCCCTCCATCCGGTCGCCGACCCACACCGTGGTGGCGGGGTTGCTCGCGCCGCCGAAGGCATCGCGGGTCGATGCGGCCGCGGCGCCCGCAAGGCCGCGCGCCTCCGCGCCGTAGCCGATCTGAAAGTAGCCGTTGTCGGCCGCGGCAAGCGCCGGGCACAGCGCAGCTGCAGACACCAGGGTCCGCCATGTCGTTGTCATCGTTGTCTCCGTTGTTGTTTTCTTTGAGCGTGCAGCCGATCAGGCGGCGATGACGGTGTTCTCCAGCACCCCGAGCCCCGCGATCTCGACCTCCACGCGGTCGCCGTCGTCCAGGAAGCGCCAGTGCTCGACGCCGGCGCACTCGGGCACGCAGCCCGTGGCCAGCAGCTCGCCCGCATGCAGCGTCTCGTTCTGCGAAGCGAAGCTCACGATGCGATCGATGCGGTGCGTCATGCCCGCCGTGCTGCCCTGCCCGCGCACTTGCCCGTTCACGCGCACCGTCACGTCGAGCGCATGCGGATCAACGATCTCGTCGGCCGTGACGATCCAGGGTCCGAGGCTGTTGCTGCCGTCGAAGTCCTTGCCCTTCGCCGGTCCGGTGCCCACGCCGCTGCGCAGCTCCTTCATGAGCTGCGCGCGCTCGGAGAAATCGTTGAAGACGACGTAGCCGAAGACATGCGCCATGGCTCCGGACGCCACGATGTTCTTGCCGCCGCGCCCGACCACCACGGCCAGCTCGGCCTCGTAGTCGAGCATCGTGCCCGGCGCGGGCCGCCGCACCGACGCACCGGGGCCGGACAGGTTGAGCCGCACGCCCTTGTAGTAGACGGGTGTCTCGTAGAAGGCCGCCGGAATCTGCATCGCCCACGCCGGCGCACCGGCTGCTGGTGAGACGTTCGCCGCGACCTGCCGGAAGGCACTCTTCAGGTGCTGCTCGTACACGCTGAAGCAGCGGATCTGCGGCGGCTGGTAAGGCAGCTCGATCCGCACGTCCTTCAGCTCATGCAGGCAGCCCGACGGCATCGGCGTCGACGCGAGCAGTGCCCGCAACATCGGCAGTGTTTCGTCTTCATGCTGGATCACGCCCAGCAACGTGGCAAAGCGCGGGTCGCCGGACAACGCAGCGCTGACATCGAGCAGCCGCTGATCCGGCAGGGCGAGGCCGACGTGCCGCTGGAACGCATCGGTCGAGAAAGTGCACAGGCGCATGGTGAGGTTCTCCTTTCATGCGCGTCAGGCCGCGATGTGCTGCGCGAGCAGCACCTCGGGATCGAACTCGACGCCGATGGGGTTCGTCGCGAAATCGCCGGCGCGGAACCACGCGTCCAGCTCGGCTGCGCTCTCGAAGTTGTCGACCTGCAACTCGACCTTCACGCCCTCGGGGTCGAGGTAGTACAGCGACGTGGTCGGCCCGTGGTTGATGCTCCACACAGGCTGCATGCCGTGGCCCTTGAGCCGCGCGTAGGTGTGCCGCAAGTCGTCGAGCGTGCCGTAGGTGAAGGCGACGTGGTCCACGCCCGCGGTCTCGGCTTTTCCGGGGCTGTGCGTGGGCGCGTTGATCAGCGCCACGCGGTGGTGCTCGTCGTCGTAGCTCAGAAAGCACAGCATCTCGTTGCGGAACATCGTGCGCGCACCGAGCACCACGCTCCACCACCGAATCGACTCTTCGAAGCGGCGCGTCGCCAGCACGATGTGCGCGAGCTTGCGCGGCGATCTCGCTTGCGGATCGGGCGAAGGAAGGGGAAAACGGTCCATGGGGTTCGTCATTGCATGTCCTTGTTGTCGAGGGGTTGGAGAGAGGGAGTGATCTGCAGGATGGCGCGCAGCACCGTCGCCACGTCGTCCAGGCCTGGCAGTTGCGGCGCGGTGCAGCGCCAGGCGATGTGGCCGTCGGGCCGCACCAGAAGGGTTGCGTCGGCATGGCCGTCGTTCCAGGCGATCAGTTGTGCGAGCGCCTTGTGCGAAGCGGCGAGGTCCAGGTTCACGCCCACGGTCGCCACACCCAACGCCGCCGCCAGCCGCTCGCATGCCGCGCCGTGGCGGCCCGTGCCCGCCAGAAGAAAGTGCCCGGGCCTCAGAAGCTCGTGCGAGCTGGTGCGGTACGCAACGCCCGCATCGGGCGCAAGGTGGAAATGCGGCCAGCGCGCGCCGGGTGTGAGCGACTGGCACACGTCCCGCACGGGATCTGGCGCGACCGGCGCGGTCGTGCCGTCGCCCCGCACGGCCGCGCCCTCGTAGGCATGGCCCAGGTCGAGGCCCACGGTGCTGAAGTGCGCCATCTGGTCTTCGGCGGCGCACTGCACCTGCTGCCGGATGGCCGCACAGCGCACGGACGCCGCCTTCGCGATGCGGCGCGTGCGCCACTCGACCGGCGCCACGAGCATCCCGGCGATCGCCGAGCGCACCGCACCCGGCAACGCGCGCGCCGGCGCACTCGAGCGCACGCGGCCCAGCAGCGGCAGCCGGCGGTCGTCGATGCCCATGGCCGCGGTGACCTCGCGCATCTTGTGAAAGTTCTTCACGCTGGCCTCGCAGTTCGCCACGGCCACGGGGCGACGCTCCGCGCCGTAGGTGTCGATCAGGCCCTCGCCCGCACGGCCCTGCAGGACCAGCGCCAGCTTCCACGCCAGGTTGTGCGCGTCCGCGATGCCCGTGTTGAGCCCGAGCCCGCCCGTGGGCGGAAAGCGGTGCGCCGCATCGCCGATCAGCAATGTGCGCCCCTGCCGGTAGCGGTCGGCCACGTGCGCCTGCATCGTCCAGTGCGACAGCGAGGTGATGCGAAACGCCACGTCCGCCGTGCCCAGCGCGGCGCGCAGCATGCGCTCGCAGCGCGCGACCGGAAAGTCGCGCGGCTGCTCGTGCGGCGGGAAGTACGGCGTCATGAACACCGCGTAGCGCGCGGCGTCGTGGACGATGAAGGCGCCGGGCGCCTTCGCCGACAGGGTCCAGAACAGGATCGACGGGCTGTCCTTCACGAGCGGGCGCAGGTCGGCCTCGAAGTTCACCGTGACCATGTGGGCCAGGTTCGTGTCGCCGGCCATCGCGATGCCCGCGCCTCGCCGCACGGAACTGCTCGCACCATCCGCCGCCAGCAGCCACTGGCTGCGCACGCCATAGACCTCGCCGCTTGCGGCGTCCTCGATGCGCGAGACGACGGCGTCACCCTCTTCTTCCGCCCCCAGCCAAGTCTGGCCGAAGCGCGTCTCGCAGCGCGTGCGACCGGCCAGCGCATCGAACAGCACGCGCTCGAGGTGGTGCTGCGGCACGTTCGCACTGCGCTTGCCGCTCACCGCGTCCAGCTGCACGAAACGCGCCTCGCCGCCGATCTCGATGCGCGCGATGTCTTCTTCGGCGAGGTTGCGCCGCCACGTCACGTAGCGCGCATCGGCCGGCGGCGTGGTCACGCGCGCCAGCGCCTCGTCCGCGATGCCCAAGCCGGCCAGGATTTCTCGTGTCCTCGCGCTGATGACATGCGCCTGCGGCGCCTGGTGCAGACCGTCGCGCTGCTCGACGAGCAGCGACGCAATGCCCTGGTCGGCCAGCAGGGCCGCCATCGTGAGCCCGACGGGCCCGGCACCGACGATCAAAACGGGAACTTCCAAAACGTGCATCTGTGGCTCTCTCGACCGAAGGCAGCACCAACGGCTGCCATGCACGCGAATTTATACAAATATAAGTCAATGCGAGATGCGTATTTATACTTATATAAGTCGCGCACGTCTTCCGGCCGGACGATGCGCGCGACTGTTGGACAATGCGGCCATCGTCAACCAGCCACGGCCCGCCAGCGCACGCCATCCATGAAGACTCCCACGGGCAAGACCACGCCGAAGCGCACCGCCGCCCCTGCCCGCACCGAGGCAACGCAACCGGTGGCCGATACCTCGGGGCGGCAGCGCCTCATGGACGCGGCCATCGTCGAGTTTTCCGAGAAAGGTTTCGAGGGCACGTCGGTGCTGGCCATCGCGCGGCGCGCGGACGTGAAGCAGCCGCTGCTCAATTACCACTTCGGCGGCAAGGAAGGCCTGTGGCGCGCCGTGGTCGAGAGCACCTACACCGAGGCGATGGCATCCATCGATGCGATGCAGGTCGACGAGGACACGGCCGATCCGCTCACCAAGCTGCGCAGCGCGCTGCGGGTGTTCGCCATCATCAACGTGCTGCACCCCGCAGCGCATTCGCTGGTGCTGCGCGAGGTGGCGCAGGCCGGGCCGCGGCTCGACTGGATCATCGAGCACTACATGCGGCCGTTCCACGAGCTGCTCGATGCGCTGCTTGCCGAATGCCAGGCGGAGGGTCTGATCAAGCCCTATCCGCGGGCCTATGCGAGCGTCATGATGACGAGCCTGCTGACGGCGGTGCAGTCGTCCATGCACCTGATCAAGCGGCTGTACGACGTCGATCCGATGAGCGCCGAACAGGCCGAGCAGCACACCGAGCAGACCATCGACCTGCTGCTGCACGGGATGCTGACGGACGCGCCCCGGAAGAAGAACCGCTAGCCAGCTGCCTGGCGCTGGTTCTGCTGCCCGCTCCTGTGCGCAATGACCGCGTCGCGCACCGCACGCTTCAGCGCCAATTGCGGCTTGCCGCAGTTGCTGCAGCGATAGAAACGCAGGCTGGGCAGGAACTTCATCCACAGCCGGCGGTGGATGCGCTCCAGGCCGGCCAGTCCGCATCGGCAGCGGACGAAGGGGTTGCCGAAAGCCAGGCCGGGCGCGGGAGCGCGGCCTTGGCGTGTCGTTGCGTACCCAGGGGCGTCGGTGTGCATGCGGGTCATCGTGCCGACCCGAAGGCGCGCCGCGCGCCGGACTGTGATCCCGCTCACTTGCCGCCGCAACAAAGCTGCGCGCGGCCTTGCGAAGCTAGCTGGAAGCGGGCTCCTGCGGCTCGCCCAGCGACAGCATCAACCGGTTGGCCCAGTTGAAGAAAGCCGCGCCATGCACGACATCGGCAATCGCCAGATCGTCCAGCCCCTGCGCGCGGAGCTTGACGACGTGCGCGGGCCCGAAGGTCGATGGCGTGGCCGACAACGCAACCGACGCTTCGACGATCGCATTCCAGCGTGCGCCCAGGTCGGCCTGCACGCCCTCGTCCAGCAGACGCTGCACATCGTCCGTGCGCTGCGAGAAATGCGAGGCAAAGCGCGCATGCACCGAGGCGCAGTAGATGCAGCCGTTGAAGCGCGAGGCGGCAGCGGCTGACAGCTCGCGCTCGGCGCGCGGCAGGCCGGCCTCGGGGTTGTAGAAGATGTCCTTGTCGGTGCGGGTGCGCGCGCCGAGGATGTCGGGGTCGCGCGCCAGCAGGCGGAAGTACGGCGACTTGGCACGCGAGGCATCCACGAGGCCTGCGTAGTGGCGCTCGGTCAGTTCGTCCTCGGGCAGCGGCTCGAGCCAGGGCAGCCACTCGAGCTGCGCCTGCGTGAAGCTGCGCGGGTGTGCGTTGTCAGGATGGGTCAGGGTCGATTCGGTGCTCATGGGGGCGCTCATGCGGAAGTGGTGGCCAGCGCGCGCAGGCCGATGACGACGCGGATCTGGAACGCGAGAAACGCCACCAGCTGCGACAACGTGACGATCTCGGTGGTGCGCCATCCCGCGTCGAGCAGCGCCTGCAGCGCCGCCGGGCTGGCGTCGCGCGGGTGGAAGACGAGCAGGTGTGCATGCGCGAGGCCGGCCGACAGTCGTTCGCCGAACACCGTGCGGTGTGTGTCGTCGACGGCGTAGAGCGGGCCGGCTTCGTCTTCCACACTGAGCGGGCCTGCCGGATAGCGACCGTACGGTCCTTGCGTGGCCCCGCGTGCGACCTCGGCCTCGATGGCCTTCGCCACGCCCTGCTCCGCCAAGGCCTCGGCATAGAAGCGCGCCACGTCGGGCTGCTTGTGCAACCCGGCAACGAAGGTCGCGACGGCGAAACGGTCCGCAATGTCGAAGTGCCCGGCCACGGGTTCGGCGGGCGCGAACAGCGCGAGATAGCTCTGCTGCGCCTGCGTGCGCGCCTGCTCGCGCTGCGCGCGCAGGCGGTCGAGCGTACTGCCGGGCGCGATGCCCACCAGCTGATCGATCACGTCGACGGTCTGAAGAACGGGAGAAGAAGAGACAACGGCATTCATGGGAAGAAACTCAGAGAAGCGCAAGCGATTGAAGGTCCGGCACGCCCGCATCGCGCGTCCAGCCCAGGGCGGGTGCAACGACGGTGGCGGTCAGTTCGATGGAACGCAGGATGGCCGCGTGCGGCGGATCGACCGAATGCACCTGGCACACGAGGTCGGTCACGCGCGCGAGCGTGCGGTCGGCGCGCAGCGAGGCGATGACGTCGTCGGGCGCGCCGACATGCACGTCGTACGCAGCGATCAGTTGGTCGAGCGGTGCATCGGCGCGAACGCGGTCGGCAAGGCCGATCTGTCCTGTGGCCGCGGCTTGCACCACCGACCGGCGCAGCCCGATCTCGGCGAGGCGCAGCGCCTCCTTGCGGGTGTCCGCCACGAAGACGCTGCGCGAGCCCACGATGCGCGGCGTGCGACCCGGCGGCAGCGCGGCCAGGTAGGCGTCGATGATCGGGTCCTGCAGGTCGGCCAGCGATGCATCGGGCGCTTGCGCCGTACGCGGCTGCGTGCGCGAGAGCATCAGCCCGTCGCCGGCCGTGCCCGCGCGCGTGCCGCCGCTCACCGAGAACGTCGCCTGCCAGAGCCGGCCGAGCAGTTGTGCGCCAGCCGGGTACAGCGTGTCGCCACCGGGCAGCGGCCGGCCAGCCCATGCATCGCGCACCGTGGCGAGCTGTCGCTCGAACAGCGCCGCACGGTCGTCGCTGTCCAGCCCGAAGGCCGCGAAGGACGCCGGCGTGCCGCCCGTGCCGACACCCACCTCGAGCCGGCCGCCCGAGAGCAGGTCCAGCACGATCGCGTCTTCGGCCGTGCGCACCGCGTTCTCCAACGGCAGCGTGACGATGCCCGTGCCCAGGCGGATGCGCCGCGTGCGCGAGGCCACATGCGCGAGGAAGACAAAGGGCGACGGCAGGCCGCCCTCGTGTTCATGGAAATGGTGCTGCGCCACCCAGGCGGAATCGAAGCCGAAGGCCTCGGCGTGGGCGATCTGCGCGGTAACGAGGCGGTAGCGCTCGGCGGCGGGGACATCGTCGAGCAGCAGGCTGAAAAAGCCGAGCCGCTTGCGCGGGGAAGTGAAGGTACCGGGCATCCGAAGGCCTGCGTGATCGAGAGCCTTCGAGTGTTGCGCCGCAGGCCGGTCGAATGGAAATCCGGTTTTCGCGCTTGCTTATGCGCTTTGCGCGCATCGCGCGTTCAGTGCGGCATCGCAGGCGCTCGCCGAGCGAGGCGACGCAGCCAGCCAACTCCCGCGCCGACGCCGACGGCCATCAGCCCGGTGGTGGCGAGCATCGCCACGGTATGGACTGCGACGGCCGCGAACGCCAGCACGAGCGAACCATTCATCGCACCCTTCGATGCATCGCCCATGCACAGCGGGATCAGCGCCGGCACCAGCATCAGGCCGGCACCGTGTGCGGTGGACATCATGAAAGACCACAGCGCCAGCCCCGCGTGCCCCGCCGGCGCACGCGCCATGGCAGGCAGCCGGCCCGACAGGTGAACGAGCGCGACCACCGCGAACGGCCCACCGGCAAGCCACTGCAGCAAGCCCCGGTCCATCGACAGGCCGAAGGCCACCGCGACGATCACGAGCGCGACCGAAGCCATATGCCCGACCGCGATCGGCCACAAAGCCCGCAGCGCCTGCCCCCGGTCGTGCGCGCGCAGGCCCCACGCAGCAGCGAACATCCAACCGGTGGTGGGGTTCAGGCCGTGCAGCACGCCCATTCCCGCGACCGCCAGCCAGGGCCAGAGGCTTGTCATGATGCGGACCGTTCAACAACACGCCAGGTCGCGCACTTTTTTACGGCTGCGCGTGGCAGCAGCCACCGGCCGCAGCCACAGGCGCGGGCTCGTAGCGGTCGTGGTGACGAATCCAGTCCATCGTGTAGGACGGGTTGTGCTCGTCGCGGCCCTTGGGCACGAGGTCGAGCATGTTGTACGTGCCCATCATCACTTCCACGCCGCGACCGTAGGTCGAGTAGGTGTGGAACACGTCGCCGGCATCGTCCTTGAAGAACACGCTGATGCCGGGTGCTTCTTCGCTCGGGAACGGCTGCTTCACGTAGTTGTAGGCGACCGCACCGCTGGCCATTTCGTCGGGCGTGAAGCTCACGCCGAAGTCGTGGTTGAAGTCGTTGTCGTGCGACGAGACCCAGGGGAACTGCCAGCCCATGCGCTGGCGGAAGGCCTCGATGCGAGCCAGCGGCGCGCGCGAGACGGCCAGCAGCGTGACGTCGCGGTGTTCCAGGTGCACGCGCATGCCGTCGGAATGGTCGGCCATGAACGAGCAGCTCTGGCAGCCCTGCTCCCAGTCGGGGCCGAACATGAAGTGCTGCACCAGCAACTGGCGGCGCCCCTCGAACAGGTCGGCCAGCGAGCGGCGGCCTGTGGGGGTTTCGAAGACGTAGGCTTTTTCGACGCGCGTCCAGGGCAACGAGCGGCGCTCCTCGGCGATGCGGTCGCGCAGCTGGGTCAGCTCCTTCTCGCGCGCCAGCAACGACTTGCGCGCGTCCATCCAGCGGTCGGGGGTCACGACGGGGTGATTCAACGTGGTGTTCATGGTGTGTGCTCCTTGGCTTGTGTTTCGTTCAGGCCGTGGCGGCCTTTGGGCGACGCACCGCACGGACCTTGCTGGCCCGGCCGTCGCCGGCGTAGAAAAGCCCCGCGCCGTCGGATTCGAGGCCGCTCACGCCGACGCCGCTGGGCATTTCGAGCCGCGCGATCACGTCGCCGCTGGCGGGGTCGACGCGGCGGATGTCGCTCTGGTCGCCTTCCCAGGTGCCGTGCCACAGCTCGCCGTCGACCCAGGTCACGCCGGTGACGAAGCGGTTCGATTCGATGGTGCGGCGGATCGCGCCCGTCGCCGGGTCGATCTGGTGGATCTTGCGGTCGCGGTACTCACCCACCCAGAGGCTGCCTTCGGCCCAGGTGAGACCCGAGTCGGAGCCGTTGCCGGGTGCGGGAATCGACGCCAGCACCTTGCCGGTGGCGGCATCGATCTTGTCGATGCGCGCCTCGACGATCTGATAGAAGCAGGTGCCGTCGAAGGCGGTGCCGGCGTCGCAGGCGACGTCGATCCGGCGTGTGGCTTTGCCGCTCGCGGGATCGAAGGCAACCAGTTGCCCGCCGGTGGCGGCCCACACCTGGTGGCCGTCGTGCGTCACGCCGTGGATGCGCTCCACGCCTTCGAACGGACCGTACTCGCGCACGATCTCCGCGGCCTGCACCGCGCCTTCGAACCGGTCCTTGCCGGCCTTCCTGCTCTGACTGTTGCTGCTGCTCATGGTGGGCTCCTGTAGGTGCGCCACAGGGGGTAGCGCATGAGCCCGACTCTATTCAATCGGCAGCGCGGCGGGGAGTAACAAGATCGTCGTGAATCCCGCCAGCGGCGAGGCCAGCCAGCGGCGCGCCCGCGCCTGCCCGATGGCACGCACGCGCCGTTCCGCCTCGAGCTCGGCCAGCGCGCGCTGCACGGTGCGCTGGCTCGCGCCCAGGGCCAGCGCGAGGGCCGAGGTCGACCAGGCGGCGCCGTCCGACAGCAGCGCCACCAGCGAGGCCTGGTCGCCGTCGATGGGCGGCGCCAGCACCACGACCGGGTGCGCATCGTGCGGCGTGAGGATGAAGCCGCGCGGCGTGGCCTCGATGCGCGCCATCGGCTTGACGAGCGCGCGCAGCCGGCCGATCTCGACGCGCAGCCGCGCGCGGTGCGTTTCGTCGGGGTCGCGGGTGCGGAAGGCGTCGGCGATCAGTGCGTCGCGGTCGACGTCGCCGGGCCAGGCCGCAGCCAGTGCGCGCGCCAGCGAGAACAGCACGGGCCGGCGTGCGAGCGAACGCCAGGTGTCGCCGCCGCCGACACCGCGGCGGCAGGCATCGACGACCAGCGCATCGGACGCGAGCAGCGCCTCGACTTCATCCAGGCGCAAGGGCTGTTCGCTGTCTGCGGCAATGCGCCGTGCAGCGGGACGTTCGAGCGCGGCCCGTGCCTCCGCCACCTCGGCCAGCAGCGCCGGCACGCGCGCACGCACCGCCGCGTCATGCGCGCGGGTGAGCGCTGCCCGTGCCGTGCCGGTGCGCAGCGAACGCAAGGCGAGCTCCGCCGACGCCAGCTCGGCCACCGCCGCCAGCGACGGCGGCAGGCTGTGCCCGTCGAGCAGCGACAGCGCGGCAGCAGCCTCGTCGAGCCGGCCGAGCAGCAGCAGCCGGCGCGCTGCGATGAGCCGCGCCTGCAGTGCATTGGCCAGGTCGTCGCGCGCCTCCAGCGTGACGGCCGCCGCGGTCAGCGCGCGCGGTGATCCGCCCAGGTCGCGCATCGCGAGTGCCACCTCGGCCTCGGCGACGACGCAGCGCGCTCGGGCCAGTTCTTCGTGCGATCCGAAGCCGCTCGCGGCACGCCGCAGCAGCTCGCGCGCACGCGGATGCTCGCCGAGCTGCGCCATCGCAATGCCGCGCAGCGCAAGCGCCGGCGGGTCGTCACGCAGGGCCACGCGCTTGAGGGCACCCAGCGCGTCGCCGGCAGCGAGCGCGCGCGCGGAGGCGGCGATGAGGGAATCCATGGGGCGACAGGCTACAACACCGCCGGTGCGCCGCGGCCCGCCTCATCGCGAGGCGGCGTCTTCAGTCCAGCGAGATGCCGCGCTCACGAATCAGCGCGTGCCACTTCTTCGTCTCTGCAAAGGCGTAGGTCTTCATCAGCACGCTGTCGCTCGGCACCGGCTCCCAGCCGCCTTCCTGCAGCTTCTTGCGCACGCCCTCGTTGCCCACCGCCGCCTGCATCTCCTTGGAAAGGCGCTCCTGGATGGCGACGGGCGTGCTGGCGGGCACCACCAACCCCTGCCATGCGTAGGCTTCCGAGTCCTTGAAGCCCTGCTCGCCCACCGTGGGCACGGCGGGCAGGATCGGCAGCCGCTTGGCGCTGAACGCCATCAGCGGAATGACCTTCCCCGACTGGATGGCGCTGAGCCCCGACGAGGTGTCGACGACCATCAGCGGCACCTGTCCGCCCATCACGTCCTGCAGCGCGGGCGCGGCGCCGCGGTACGGCACATGCATCGTCGACAGGCCGCTGCGGCTCAGGAACAGCTCCATCGCCAGGTGGTGCGGGCTGCCGTTGCCCGGCGAGGCGTACGACAGCGTGCCCGGCTTGCTCTTGAGCTGCTCCATCAGGGCGCCGATGGTCTTGAGGTTGGTCGATGGCGCCGCCACCAGCACGAGGGGCGTGCGGGCCATCAGACCGAGCATCGCGAAGTCGCGATCGACGGCATAGGGCAGCTTCTTGTAGAGCGCGGGGTTGTACACGAGCACGCCGTTGTCGGCCGTGAACACGGTATAGCCGTCGCCCGGCGATCGGGCTGTGACCTCGGCGCCGATGATGGCGCCGGCACCGGCCCGGTTGTCGACGATCACCGGCTGGCCGGCCTGGATCGACATCTGCGCGCCGATGGTGCGGGCCAGGAAGTCGCTGCCGCCGCCGGCGGGGTAGCCGACGATCCACTTGATCGGCTTGGACGGAAAGGCCTGCGCCTGCGCTTGCGCGTGGCCCCCGCCGAAAGCGAGCATGCCAGCCGCAAGTGAAAGGAAGATGCGGCGCGCCAGGCGATAAGAAACGGGCATGAACGATGTCTCCTGCAGTGGTTGTTGTGATGGCGCTGCGATTGGATGCGAGCTTCATTCATGGTTCAATCAGATATTTCTTTCCCACTTATCGGATAAACCGATGAATGTCACGCTGCGCCAATTGCGCGCCTTCATCGCGGTGGCCCGCGCCGGCAGCGTGACCGAGGCGGCCCTGCGGCTGCACATCACGCAGTCGGCACTGAGCGGCCTCATCAAGGACCTGGAGTCCAACCTGGGCGTGCAGATGCTTCACCGCACGACGCGCAGGCTGCAGATGTCCAGTGCAGGCGAGGTGTTCCTGCCGATGGCCGAACGCATCCTCCAGGACCTGGGCATGGCGCTCGACGCGGTGTCCGACCTGCGGGAGCTGCGCACCGGCACCGTGCGCATCGCGGTGCCGCAGGTGATGGCGTGCACGGTCATGCCGGAAATCATGGCGGCCTTCGCCCAGAAGTACCCCGGCATCCGCGTGCGCCTGCAGGACTCGATGGTGGAAAGCGTGCTGGGCCGCCTCATCAACGGCGACGTCGACCTGGCCATCGGCCCCGAGCGCGACGCCCCCGCCAACGTGGTGGCGCGCACGCTCTTCACCCTGCCCTTTCTGGCGGTGCTGCCCCCGGGGCATCCGCTCACCAAGAAGCAGCGGGTCGCCTGGAGCGACCTGGTCCGCTACCCCGTGATCTCGCTGCAGGGTGAATACACGCAGCTGCTCAGCGCCGAGCTGTATGCGTCGCCGGGCCGGCTCGAATTCAGCCCGACGCACGAAGTCGCCTTCCTGACGACGGCCCTGAGCATGGTCGAGCACGGCCTGGGCGTGACCACCTGCCTGCCGTATGCAGGCGAACTGCTGCAGCGCCAGAAGCTCGAATTCCGCCCGCTCGTCACGCCCGTGCTCAGCCGCAAGTTCCAGGTGTGGCTCAACAAGGACCGCGGGCTCTCGCCGTCGGCGCAGGAGTTTCTGGATTTCCTGCTGCAGCACATCGAAGACCACCCGGCGCCTGAGGTTCGCGCGTTCCGGAAGGCGCGCTGATCACGCGGGCAGCGCGCCTCAGCTGCTGCCAGCGCCTGCCACGGGCGCCCGCACCCTCGCCTCCAGCCGCGTGCCGCCATCGCCCGCATCGATCTGCAGCGTGCCGCCGATGCGTGTCATGCGCGCCTGCATGCTGCGCAGGCCCAGTCCGCCGATCGATGAGCCGACGGCGACCGCATCGAAGCCCACGCCATCGTCCTCGATGCTCAGCAGCACACCGGCCTCGCCGTCGGCCATCAGCTGCACGCGCAGCGTGTGCGCGCGGCTGTGCTTCACGACGTTGGCCAACGCTTCTTCGAGCAGGCGCGTGAGGCCCAGCACCTGGCGCGCGGACAGCGCGCAGGGCCAGGCCGCGGGCGTCTGCCAGTGGCTGCGCATGCCCATCTCCTCGAAAAGGCGGCCGAAACGGTGGCGCATCGGCGCCAGCCATTGCGTAGGCGTGGCAGCGACCGGCGCCGCGCCGCCGCTGTGGGTGTCGATGATCTGGCGCAGGTCGTCGCGCAACGACTTGAACATCGACAGGTACTGCGGCCGCCGCAGCGCCTCGCCCGATTGCTCCACCAGCGCGATCGAGCGCACCAGCGAACTGCCCAGGCCGTCGTGCAGGTCGTGCGCCACGCTCAGGCGCTCGTGCAGCCGCACGTTGTCGAGCTCCAGGCGGTGTTCGCGGCTGAGCGTGTCGGCCAGCTCGGTGCGCGCCCCGCGCACTTCGCGCGCCAGGTCGTCATTGAAGCTCTCGACGCGGCGCAGGCTGCGCGTGAAGCCGCCCGCCAGGATCAGCGACATCCCGATCATGATCAGCGGCGCCGTGACCACGGTGTAGCCGAAGCGGTCGTCGATGACGCGCAGGATCATCAGCGCGTCGTGCACGGCGGCCACCAGGAAGCCGAAGGCGCACAGGGCCAGCAGCAGGTGCTCGGTCTTCTTCGTGTCGAGCGCGCGCAGGATGAACTGCACGCAGACGGCCATGAAGAGCAGCGAATACACGATGAACACCGCCAGCGTCGCGACCGACAGCGCGGGTTGCGCAAGCAGCGCGATCGCCGCCACGGCCAGTGCGGCCACCGCCCACAGCACACGGCTCAGGCGCGGAAAGCGCTGGTCGCCGAAGTGCCACATGAACATGCAGAAACAGCTCACGTACAGAACCATCCACGCCGTGATCCAGCGCGACCAGGCGTCGGTGGAGCCGAACGGCCACGGCAAGGTGCTGACCACCGTGTTGCTCGCGAACACCAGCCAGGCGATGGCGCTGAGTGCGTACCAGCCATAGGCGGTTTCCTGCCGGCGCATGAGCCACAGCACGAGGAAGAAGCAGCCCAGCGTGATCGACATGACCAGGTTGACCGCGGGCAGCACGCGCGCGAACAGGCGGCGCTCGTCGTGGTACGCCACCGCCTCGTCCGCCGGGCCGAGCACCACGCGGCCCAGCCCCGAGCCGTACATGCTGCCGCCCACCACCTGCACCCACAGCGTGTTGGTGCCGGGGTTCAAGGCCGCGGCCGGCAGGAAGAAGACGCGCGGCGTGTTCCAGCTGCGGCTCAGCGGCTCCACGAGGCTGGCGTCGCGCCAGAGCAGGTTGTCGTTCAGCGAGATAGCACCGGCCATGCTCAGGTAGTCGAAGGCCACGCCCAGCTGCGGCTCGTCGTCGCGGCCCGCGCAGGGGCGCTGCCAGTCGATGCGGTACCACACGGTGCCTTCGAAGCCGGGCCAGCGCTCGCTCCAGAGATCGGGCAGCGTCACCGGCTGCCAACCGTCGATCGGGGGCGGTGCCTCAGGCCCGGCGCCGGGCGCGGCGGGCACGGCCCGCACAGTGTCGATGCGCGGTGCGCACGCCTCGGCCGCCCCGGCCGCCGAAGCCGCGTGCGCGAACAACCACCACAGGCTCAGGCCAGCAAGCCACGCGAACGCGCTGCGAAGACGGCGCGCGTGCGCGAAGAAACGGTGAGCTTGCGGTAGATGTTCTTGATGTGGCATTCGACGGTGTGCCGCGACAGAAAGATCTGCTCGGCTATCTCGCGGTTGGTCAGGCCTTCGGCCACCAGCTGGAGGATCTGCAGCTCGCGTGAGGTCAGCACATCTTCGCCGACGCGCCCCGGCGTGGCCGGCGGCGCCTGCGTCAGGTCGAGGATGCGGCGCGCAATGAACGGATCGATCGGCGCCCCGCCGCGCAGCACGCTGCGGATCGACAACAGCAGCTCCAGGTCGTCGCGCTCCTTGAGCACGTAGCCGGTGGCGCCGGCGCGCAGCGCGTTGAGGATGAGGTCGTCGGTACTCCAGGCGGAGATCACGAGGATGCCGGGGCCATCGTCCGCGTGGATCGATGCACTCATCTGCGCGATCAGCTCCACCCCGTTGCCGTCGGGCAGGCCCAGGTCGACCAGCACGAGCGCGAACGGCTGCCGCGTGAGTTCGATGCGGGCATCGGCCAGCGTGCCCGCCAGCACCAGCGCTTCGCGGGCGTAGCCCAGTTGGGCCAGGATGTCGACGATGCGACGCTGCATCAGCGCGTCGTCCTCGACGATCAGCACGGGCACCGGCAAATCGGGACTGGGCGGCGGCGTCATCGCCGGGCCTTCGGACTGGGGGGAAAAAGCGGACATCAAGACGGTTCGGACAAGGTGGGAAGCATGCCCGAATCATCACCCAGGCTTCGCGCGTGAAGATGCAGTGTCCCCTCGCTGCACGCCTCCTGTCATCACCAGATCTGGGGGTTCTGGCGGCAGTCGGTCTTCGCCTACAGACAGGCGGCGTGCGAGCGACAAGTGAACCCACCGCCCACGGCCACGGTCGATCCGGCAGTGGCCGAATACAAGGCGGCCCGCGACAAGCTCTCGGCCGACTACAAAACCGGCCGCACCGCCTGCGATGCCATGAAGGACAACGCCAAGGACGTCTGCGTGGAGGAAGCCAAGGGCAAGGAAAAGCTGGCCAAGGCCGACGAAAGCCAGGGCGTGGCCGAAGTCAAGGCGATGAAGAAGTAACCCACCGGGCCGCAGCCCTTCCCGTGGGCGCTTCGCGGGGGCGGCCGCATACTTGACAGATGCCCTCCTCCCCCACGCGTCCGCGGGTCTATCTCGCGGGCCCCGACGTGTTCCGGCCAGACGCCGCGCAGTACTTTGCCGCGCTGGCGCTGGCCTGCGACGCGCTCGGCATGACGGCCGTGCCACCGTTCGACGGCACGCACGCCGGCCCCGACCCGGCGCGCCGGATCTACGAGGAAAACATGAAGCTGCTGCGGTCGGTGGATGGCGTCATTGCCAACCTTGCGCCGTTTCGCGGCCTGGAGCCGGACTCGGGCACGGTGTTCGAGGTCGGCGTGGCCATCGCCCTGGGCCTGCCGGTGGCCGCCTACGGCGTCCCGCCGGGCACCTACGCACAGCGCGCCGGCACGGCAGGCCTCGTCGGCCGCGGCCCGGACGGCACCTTGCGCGACCCCGAGGGCACGCTGATCGAAGACTTCGGGCTGCCGCTGAACCTCATGCTCGCGTGCTCCGTGCGCTTTTCGGACCTGGCGACCGATGCGCTGCAGATGCTGTCCAGACTGCTGGGGTCAGTACCCGAGAGGAAGCAATAGGCAATTTTTCGTGACATAAATCACATTTAAAGGGCGTGACGTCACCCGTTTCGGGGATGATGTTTCCACAAGTAGTCCTTTAAGCTTCTTTTTTCGTTAAGCATCCCAACGCCCCAAAAAAGGAGGCCAGGATGCCCCCCACAGACCCACAAGCAGTTTTCGAAGCGGCAGGCCGCCTGGGCCCCATGGAGGTCCTGGCCACGCAGACCAGCGCCGTCGTCTCGATGCTGCGCGCGCTGTACGCCGCGCACCCCGAGCCGGCGAAGGTCCGCTACCACTTCGACCGGCTGATCGGCCAGTTGCTGACCAGCCCCTACCTCAGCCACGACCCGGATCACGCGCTGATCCTTCAAGACACGGCCGCGACCCTGGTCCGGCCACCGATCGAATCCGACCCGGTGCGCTGAGCATCGGATGCACTCCAGGAGACTCTGAAATGAGCTTTGAAAAAATCAGGCTTCGGTTCGGTCGGTCGTTCCGCCGCGGGGATCGCGTCGTCTGTGAAGGCCGGCCCGGCATCATCACCGGAACGACCTATCCGCACGTGAGGGTGCGCTTCGACGGGCGGCAGATTTCCGTGCCTTGCGATCCTTACGAATTGCATGTGGACGCAGCGCCGATCGCGACGCTGTCCACGCTCGGACCGCAGCCGTCCTGAAGACATCGCCTCGCCTTTTCGGCGGAACTGCCGTGCGTTGCGAGCAGACGCAAAAAAGCCCCGACTGGCGGGGCTCTTAAGGGCTGTTTGATCACTGCAAAGTGATCAGGAAGCCAATCCTGGCGGAACCGGAGGGATTCGAACCCTCGATGAGGCTCTACACCCCATACTCCCTTAGCAGGGGAGCACCTTCGGCCACTCGGTCACAGTTCCTGAAAGCAACCGCAATTATGCCATTACTTAAGCGGTCGGTTGGTCCAGATCGAACGCTTTATGCAGCGCGCGCACGGCCAATTCCATATATTTTTCGTCGATCACGACCGAGGTCTTGATTTCGCTGGTCGAGATCATCTGGATGTTGATGCCCTCTTCGCTCAACACACGGAACATCTTGCTCGCCACACCCACGTGGCTGCGCATGCCGATGCCCACGATGCTGACCTTGCAGATCTTGGTGTCGCCCACGATTTCGGTGGCGCCCAGCGAAGGCATCACCTTCGACTCGAGCAGCTCGACCGTGCGCGCGAACTCGTTGCGATGCACGGTGAAGCTGAAGTCGGTCTTGCCGTCCTTGCTGAGGTTCTGGATGATCACGTCGACTTCGATGTTGGCGTCTGCCACGGCACCGAGGATGTGATACGCGATGCCCGGCTTGTCGGGCACGCCGAGCACCGAGATCTTGGCTTCGTCGCGATTGAATGCGATGCCGGATACGACGGCTTGTTCCATGTTTTCGTCTTCCTCGAAAGTGATCAGCGTGCCGGACTTGGCCTCTTCATTGATGTCGATGTCCCACGGCGTGAAGCTCGAAAGCACGCGCAGCGGCACCTTGTACTTGCCGGCGAATTCCACCGAGCGGATTTGCAGCACCTTGGAGCCCAAGCTGGCCATCTCGAGCATCTCTTCGAAGCTCACGGTGTTCAGGCGACGCGCATCGGGCTCGACGCGCGGGTCGGTGGTGTAGACGCCGTCGACGTCGGTGAAGATCAGGCACTCGCTGGCCTTCATGGCCGCTGCGATGGCCACGGCCGAGGTGTCGCTGCCGCCACGGCCGAGCGTGGTGATGTTGCCCTCGTCGTCCACGCCCTGGAAGCCGGTGATGACCACGACGCGGCCGGCCTCGAGGTCGGCGCGCACCTTGGCGTCGTCGATGCTCTCGATGCGGGCCTTGGTGTACGAGTTGTCGGTGCGCACCGACACCTGCCAGCCCGCGTAGCTCACGGACTCAGCGCCTTCGGCCTGCAGCGCCATCGCCAGCAGCGCCGACGAGGCCTGTTCGCCGGTGGCGGCGAGCATGTCGAGTTCGCGGTGATAGGCCACGCCGGGTTTGCCCGGCGAGAGCTCCTTGGCAAGACCGAGCAGGCGGTTGGTTTCGCCGCTCATGGCGCTGGGCACCACGATCATCTGGTGGCCCGCACGCGCCCATTTGGCGACGCGCTTGGCGACATTGCGGATGCGCTCGGTCGAGCCCATCGACGTGCCGCCATATTTGTGAACGATCAATGCCATGGATGAAATCAGAGAAAGATAAAGGGCCGCCTGGAAAGCGGCGCCCTGCAAGCCGTCAGAGCGAAGTCTTCAGCGAGGGCGGGGCATTGTACCAATGCAGCCGCTCTCCCCTGCGCTCGGCGAAGCCTGCGCCCACCTTGAGGTGGATGCGGTGCCCGCGCGTGGTGCAGGCATGGACCTGGTCCAGCAGCTGGTCAAGCTGCGCTGCACTCGGTGCGCAGCCGTGTGCCTGCATCAGCCAGTGGCGCAGCACGTTGGCCTGCCGCGCGCGGGACAGCGCCTGCAACGGCCGGATCTGCGGCGGCTCGCCCACTGCAGCGAGGTCCTGCGCCGCCAATTCGCCCAGCAGTTGCTGCGCCTGCGCCGCGTGGCCGACGCTGCGGGCGAAGGTGGCGCGGAACTGCGGGAAAGCCTCCGCCAATGCGGGGAGCAGCACGGCGCGAATGCGGTTGCGGGAGTAGCGCGCGTCGGCGTTGCTCGGGTCTTCGATCCATGGCAACTGCTTGTGCGCAAGCCAGTCTCGGATATCGGCCGCGGGCACCGCGAGCAGCGGCCGGTGGATGTTCAATCCGTCGCGCACGGCATGCGCGGGCATGGCAGCCAGGCCCGGCAGGCCGGCACCGCGGGACAGCGCCAGCAGCAGCGTTTCGACCTGGTCATCGGCGTGATGCCCGAGCGCGATGGACGACACCGCAGGCCGCGCCCCATCGGCTTGCGCCATGGCTGCATACGCGTGATAGCGTGCGCGGCGTGCCGCATCTTCGGGACTGTCGCCTGAGGCATGCCGCGCATCGACCCGGTGCGTCACCAACGGCACACCGAGCCGTTCGCAGAGTTGCGCGCACTGCCGTTCGAAGTCGTCAGCCGCCGCCTGCAAGCCGTGATGCACGTGAAAGGCAATCACCCGCCCCGGCCATCGCGCCGCGCAGGCCGCGAGCAAGGCGGTCGAATCCGCACCGCCGCTGAAGCCGACGGCCAGTGGCAGGCTCGCCGGTTCGAACGCGGCCATGGCGCGTTCGAAGGCTTCGCTCATGATCGAAAAAGGAAAAGCCGCTCAGCGGCTGTTGTCGGCCTTGGTGTCGTTGAACCGGCCGTAGCTCTGCAGGCGCTCGTAGCGGCGGTCCAGCAGTTCCTTCGTCTTCAGGTCGCTGACCTGGCGGAAGGCATCGTTGAGCGCGCGCTTGAGAAACGCGGCCATCTGGCGATGGTCGCGGTGCGCGCCGCCGACGGGTTCGTTGACGATCTTGTCGACCAGGCCCAGCGCCTTCAGGCGGTGCGCCGTGATGCCCAGTGCATCTGCGGCTTCCTGCGCCTTGTCGCTGGTCTTCCAGAGAATGGAGGCACAGCCTTCGGGGCTGATCACGGAGTAGATCGAGTACTGCAGCATCACGAGCTGGTCGCCGACCGAAATGGCCAGCGCGCCGCCCGAACCACCCTCACCGATGATGGTGACGATGATGGGTACCTCGAGCTGCGCCATCTCGAAGATGTTGCGGCCGATGGCTTCCGACTGGCCGCGTTCTTCCGCGTCGATGCCGGGGTAGGCACCGGGCGTGTCCACGAAGGTGAACACCGGCAGCTTGAATTTCTCGGCCGTCTTCATGAGACGCAGCGCCTTGCGGTAGCCCTCGGGCTTGCTCATGCCGAAGTTGCGCGCGGTGCGCTCCTTCGTGTCGCGGCCCTTCTGGTGGCCGAGCACCATGCAGGGCACACCGTTGAAGCGCGCCAGGCCACCGACGATCGACAGGTCGTCCGAGAAATGACGATCGCCATGCAGCTCGACGAAGTCCGTGAAGATTTCGTTGACGTAGTCGAGCGTGTACGGGCGCTCCGGATGCCGCGCGATCTTGGTGATCTGCCAGGGCGTCAGGTCGCTGTAGATGTCCTTGGTGAGCTGCTGGCTTTTCTTGCCGAGCTGATCGATTTCTTCCGAGATGTCGACCGCCGATTCGGTCTGTACATAGCGCAGTTCTTCGATTTTGGTTTCGAGTTCAGCAATGGGCTGCTCGAAGTCGAGGAAGGTTCGTTTCGCCAACGTCTTCTCCTGTTTTGTTCAATATGCGACCGGCACGGGGTCCAGCGATCGCCAAATATACCAAGTCGCCACGCTGCAATACGGCGCCCAGGCCACGGCGACGTCGCGGGCATCGCTGCGGCTGACCGGATCGCCCGAAAAATAGTTCACGCTGATGCCGTTGAGCAGGCCCTGGTCGTCGACCGGCAGCACGTTCGGGCGCATCAGGTGGAAGATGAGGAACATCTCGGCGGTCCAGCGGCTGATGCCGCGGATGGCCACGAGCTCTTCGATGATGAGCTCGTCCGACATGTCTTGCCAGCGGTCGACATGCACGGTGCCCGAATCGAAATTCAGGGCCAGGTCGACCAGGTATTCGATCTTGCGTGCCGACAGCCCGGCGCCGCGCATGTCATCGACCTTGAGCTTGAGCACGTTGGCCGGCGTCAGCTTGCGCGGCAGCGTCGCGAACTTGTCCCAGGTCGACTGCGCGGCCTTCACCGAGATCTGCTGGCCCACGATGCTGCGCGCCAGCGTGGTGAAAGCGTCGCCGCGCGATTCGAGGCAGGCTTCGCCGAACTTCGGAATGAGCCGCTTCATCACGCGGTCTTTCTTGGCCAGGTGCTTGCAGGCTTCCTCCCAATAGTCCGGCGTGTAGATGCGCACGCTGGTCTGCTGGGTTGCAGGTACGGGGTTCGTCGTTCCGTTCACTGTGCAGCCGCCCAGGTCGTTCCCGTGGGCGAATCCTTGAGCACGATGCCCTGCTCGAGGAGTTCCTGGCGAATGCGATCGGCTTCGGCGAAATTCTTCGCCGCCTTGGCCGCCGCGCGTGCATCGATCTTCGACTGGATGGTGGCTTCGTCGAGCGTGGTGCCGGCTTGCAAAAAAGCTTTCGGGTCGCCTTGCAGCAACCCCAGCGTTCCGGCCAGCGCCTTGAGAAGGCCCGCGGTCTCTGCAGACTTGGTGCGATTGACCTCGCCAGCCAGCTCGAACAGCACGGCAATGGCTTCGGGCGTGCCGAAGTCTTCGTCCATCGCTGCCTTGAAGCGTGCGGCGTGGGGCTGCGTCCAGTCGATGGCCACGGCCACCGGCGCCACCAGGTCGAGCGCGGTGTACAGGCGCTTGAGCGAGTTGCGCGCGTCGTCGAGGTGCGCGTCGCTGTAGTTGAGCGCGCTGCGGTAATGCGTGCGCACCAGGAAGAAACGCAGGCTTTCGGCGTCGTACTTCTGCAGCACTTCGCGGATGGTGAAGAAGTTGCCCAGGCTCTTGGACATCTTCTCGTTGTCCACGCGCACGAAGCCGTTGTGCACCCAGAAGCGCGAGAGCGGCTTGCCGTTGGCGCCTTCGCTTTGCGCAATTTCGTTCTCGTGGTGCGGGAACTGCAGGTCGGCGCCGCCACCGTGGATGTCGAAGGTCTCGCCGAGCGTGGCGCAGCTCATGGCCGAGCACTCGATGTGCCAGCCCGGGCGGCCGGTGCCGAAGGAGCTTTCCCATTTGGCATCATCGGGTTCGGTCGGCTTGGCGGATTTCCAGAGCACGAAGTCGAGCGGGTCTTGCTTGCCGTCGAGCACCGCGACGCGTTCACCGGCGTGCAGTTCGTCGAGCGACTTGCCCGAGAGCTTGCCGTAACCGGGGAACTTGCGCACCGCGTAGTTCACGTCGCCGTTGTCCGAACGGTAGGCCAGGCCCTTGCGCTCCAGCGTCTCGATGATGCCGAGCATCTGCGGCACGTATTCGGTGGCGCGCGGCTCGATGGTGGGCGGCTCGATGCGCAGTGCACCGATGTCCTCGTGCATGGCCGCGATCACCTCGTCGGTCAGCGCGCGGATGGTGATGCCGCGCTGGACCGCGCGGGCGATGATCTTGTCGTCGATGTCGGTGATGTTGCGCACGTAGGTCACGGCATAGCCGCTGGCGCGCAGCCAGCGCTGCACCACGTCGAACGCCATCATCATGCGGGCGTGGCCGATGTGGCACAGGTCGTAGACCGTCATGCCGCACACGTACATGCGAACCTGCCCAGGTTGCAGGGGGGAGAATTCCTCCAATTCACGCGACAGCGTGTTGTAGATGCGCAGACTCATGGGACTCGGAAAGCGTTGATTCGCGCACGTGCGGCACGGGCGAACAACGGTGTATTTCAGGGGTGACGGGGGGCGTGGCTACGAGGGGTTCGACGTGGCCCCTCGGCTACAATGCGACGCAGTATAAACGGCTGCCGCCGCGCAGCATCCGGGTGTTCTCCAGGCCCGCTCCCCCCATCCTGCCGAGACTTCATGAAGCACGCCGTGTTCTCCAAACTCCCCATTACCTTTGCACTGCTGTTCGGTCTGTGGGGCATTGCCGCGCACGCCAACGACTACGACGACGTCAACCTTCTGCTGCGCCAGGGCAAGTCCGCCGAGGCGCTGGCCAAGGCCGACACCTACATCGCCGGCAAGCCGCGCGACCCGCAGATGCGCTTCCTGCGCGGCGTGATCCTCACCGAGCAGAACAAGACCGCCGAGGCCATCACCGCGTTCACGCAGCTCACGCAAGACTTCCCGGAACTGCCCGAGCCCTACAACAACCTCGCGGCGCTGTACGCCTCGCAAAGCAAGTTCGACCAGGCCCGCGCCGCGCTCGAAACGGCGCTCAAGCTCAGCCCCAACTACGCCACCGCACACGAGAACCTCGGCGACGTGTACGCGCGCCTGGCGGCCCAGGAATACATGCGCGCCCAGCAGTTCGCGACCACCAACGCGAGCGTGGCGCCCAAGCTTTCGCTGATCCGCCAGATTTTCACACCCAAGGCCACGGCCGATGCGGCCGTGCTGCCTGCGGCGCCTGCCGAAGTGCGCAAGCCCGTGGGCCGCACGACCAAGTAGCGGCCAAGTTCCGGCCAACAGCCCCTTGCAATCCGGCGGTGCGCACACAGTTGCCTCCCAACCTGCGCAACTGCAGGTCCATCGCCCTCTCCTCCACCCGCACACGGAGCCTCATTTGACGACCTCTGCACTTTCCCGCTTCAGCCGCCGCGGCGCCCTCACGCTGGCTGCGGCCCTGGCCTTTGGCGCTGCCGCCGGCGCGCACGCCCAGCAGGCCGCACCACGCGTCAAGCTCGCCACCTCGGCGGGCGACATCGTGGTCGAGCTCGATGCGGCCAAGGCCCCCAAGACGGTCGAAAACTTCCTGCAGTACGTCAAGGACAAGCACTACGACGGCACGGTGTTCCACCGCGTCATCGACGGCTTCATGATCCAGGGCGGCGGCTTCACGGCCGACCTGCAGCAAAAGCCCACGCGCCCGCCGATCCCGCTCGAGGCCAACAACGGCCTGAAGAACGACAAGTACACGATCGCGATGGCCCGCACCGGCAACCCGAACTCGGCCACCTCGCAGTTCTTCATCAACGTGAAGAACAACGACTCGCTCAACGCCCCCAATCCCGACGGCTACGGCTACACCGTGTTCGGCAAGGTCGTCGCCGGCACCGACGTGGTCGACAAGATCCGCGCCGTGCAGACCGGCAACAAGGGCGGCATGCAGAACGTGCCCGTCGAAACCCTCACCATCCAATCCGCCACGCTGGCGAAGTAATCTCATTTCCGTAGAAGGAGCTATCCCATGAGCAACCCCCAAGTCGAACTGCACATCAAGAACTACGGCGTCATCACGCTCGAACTCGACGCCGAGAAGGCGCCGAAGTCGGCCGCCAACTTCATCGAGTACGTGAAGAAGGGCCACTACGACAACACGGTGTTCCACCGCGTGATCCCTGGCTTCATGGTGCAAGGCGGCGGTTTCGAGCCCGGCATGAAGCAAAAGCCCACCGGCGCGGAGATCGAGAACGAAGCCAACAACGGCCTCAAGAACGCCAACTACACCGTGGCCATGGCCCGCACGAGCGCACCGCACTCGGCCACCGCCCAGTTCTTCATCAACGTGGCCGACAACGGCTTCCTGAACCACACGGCGCCTTCGGCCCAAGGCTGGGGCTACGCGGTGTTCGGCAAGGTCACGGGCGGCGCCGATGTCGTCGACAAGATCAAGGCCGTGAAGACGGGCCGCAAGGGCTTCCATGACGACGTGCCTCTCGAAGACGTCGTGATCGAAAAGGCTGTCGTCACCGCCGAGTAAATGAGCCCCCCGGCTTGCCACTTCGTGTGCTTCGCCACCCCCAAGGGGGAGGCGCGGCTCGCCTTGGGGCGGCCCGGCGGCAGCCGCCGCATCTCAGGCACGGCGGCGCGGCATGACCCCGATGGCGAACCCGGCTTTCTCCGAGCTGGTGGCGCCGCCCGCGTGGCGCACCGTCGACCTGATCTCCGACCTGCACCTGCAGGCCAGCGAACTGGCCACCTTCGAGGCCTGGCAGGGTTACCTGCAGACCACGCCGGCCGATGCGCTGGTGATCCTCGGCGACCTGTTCGAGGTGTGGGTGGGCGACGATGCCGCCGACCAGCCCGGCTTCGAGGCGCAGTGCGTCGAGTTGCTGCAGCGCACGGCGCAGCGCATGCCGGTGTTCTTCATGCACGGCAACCGCGACTTCCTCGTCGGCAAGGCCTTTGCGGCGCAATGCGGCCTCACGCTGCTCGACGACCCCACGGTGCTGGTGCTGCATGGCGAACGCTGGCTGCTGAGCCATGGCGACGCCCTCTGCCTCGAAGACACCGAGTACCTCCAGTTTCGCGCCCAGGTGCGCACGCCCGAATGGCAGGCCGCGTTCCTCGCGCGCCCGCTGGAAGAGCGCCGCGCCCTCGCCCGCGCCATCCGCACACAGAGCGAAGACCGCAAGCGCGATCCTTCCACCCTCTGGGCCGACGTGGACGCGGACGCTGCCCGCCAATGGCTGCAACACGCAGGCGCCAGTGCGCTGATCCACGGCCATACCCATCGCCCCGCCGTCCACGACCTGGGCCATGGCCTGCGTCGCATCGTGCTGAGCGACTGGGATGCCGCCGCCCATCCGCCGCGTGCGCAGCTGCTGTGCCTGTCGGCCGCCGGCGCGCAGCGCGTCGACCTGCGCTAGGCGCACCGTCCGCCGATGTTCAAGTGGCTGCGCCGTCTGCGCACCCTGCCCCCGATTCCCGATGCCGCCTGGCGCGCCACGCTTGCGCGCTACGCCTTCCTGGGCGAACTGCCGCCCGCGGAGCAACAACGGCTGCGCATACTCGCGGCCGAGTTCCTGCGTGACAAGGAATTCCATGGCACGCAGGGCTTCGCCATCACCGACGAGGTGGCGCTGGCCGTCGCGGCGCAGGCCGTGCTGCCGGTGCTGCACCTGAAGGACGGGCTCGACTGGTACGACGATTTCGTCGGCATCGTGGTGCACCCGTCCGAAGTGGTGGCACAGCGCAAGGTCGTCGATGACGCGCTGGTCGTGCACGAGTACGAGGAAGTCGTCGCCGGCGAGGCGATGGACCAGGGCCCCGTGATGCTGAGCTGGCAGGACGTGCTCGCGAGCAGCGTGACCAGCGAGGGCGGCTACAACGTCGTGATCCACGAGTTCGCCCACAAGATCGACATGCGCAACGGCATCGCCGACGGCTGCCCGCCGCTGCCGACGGGCTTCATGGGCCGGCGCAGTGCGCGCGAGGCTCGCGCAGCCTGGAGGGCGGTGCTGCAGTCGGCCTACGACGACTTTCGCGAAAAGACCATCCTCGCCGAGCGCTTCGGCGCCGAGCCGCCCTGGCTCGACGACTACGGTGCGACCTCGATCAGCGAATTCTTCGCGGTGGCCTGCGAGGCCTACTTCGTGAACCGGCCGAACTTCGCGCGCGACTTTCCGCAGGTCGTGGCGCTGTTCGACGCCTTCTTTCTTCCAGCGAAGCCCTGAGCAGCCATCGGCGCAGGCAAAGAAAAGGGCGCCTAGCGAGGCGCCCTTTTTCACATGAGCGGCGCATTGCCGCCCTGCCTTCTCTTACTTGCGCAGCAGCGCCTTCAGCGCGTTCTGCAGACGGCGCGCCGTGGTGGCGTCGTGCGCGGCGGCCAGCACCTTGCCGGCGTCCTGGCCCCAGGTCTGGGCCGGCGTCGGGTCGCCGCGCTTCGTCAGCAGCTTGAGCTGCAGCGCGCGGCGTGCGTCGAGCTGCTCGGCGGGCGTCGGCACTTCGGCGGCCATCTCGAGGCGCAGCAGCGCTTCGGCGGCATCACCCACAGCGGCCGTCGGTGCGGTACCCACGGCTTGCGACCACTGGCTGCGCACGGCCGGCGTCACGGCACGGCCCAATTCCTGCACGCTCGGCAGACGGGCGGCGTCGCGCTGCTCCCAGGCGCCGAGCACCTGCGTGAGGGCTTCGCCGTGGGCCTGCGCGGCCAGCTTGCGCAGCGCAAAGTCGGCGCGCTCAAGCGCTTCGCGCTGCGCGCGGAAGGCGGCATCGCCCAGACGCGGGCCGCGGTCTTCACGCGGCGGACGGTCGCCGAAACGGCCACCTCCGCCCGGTGCGCCGCGGTCGCCACCGCGTGCATCGGGACGCGGGCCACCACGGTCGTTCGGACGACCGGGGCCACCGGCACCGGGACGGCCGGCGTCGCGGCGGTCGCCGAAACGGCCCGTGCCGCGAGCGGCCGGTGCGGCTTCGCCCTTCTTGCTGCTGGGCCGGTCGTCGCCACGCATGGCGACCACGGGCTTGGGTGCGGGCTTCGGCGGCGCGGCCGGTGCGACGCTTGCAGCCTCACCCGCTTCGTGCGCGGCGCTGTCGCTGCGGGCCGATGCATCGGCACCGTCTGCGGGGGCGACCAGATCGGGCGCGTCGGCCGATGCCGCCGCGGGTGCGGACGGCGTGGCTTCGGCATCGCTCGAACCCGGCGTCTGCTCGGCGCTTTCGCCGAACTCGGCGGCGGCCTGGCCGGGGGCTTCGACACCGGTCGCGCCGACCGAGGGGCCGTCGCTCGTGGTGGCGGGTGCCGGAGCGGGCGCCGGTGCTTCACCGCGCAGCGCGGCTTCGAGGCCGGCGATGGCGGCGCGGATCTTCTGTGCGTCGCCGCCGGCATTGGCCGCGTCGAGCGCCTTGGACGCATCGAGCACGTAGCGGTCGTGCTCGCTCATGGCCGACGACGCCTTTTCGCGCTCGGCGGTCTTGCGGTTGAAGGCTTCGTCGATGGGCGCGCGGAAGGCGTCCCACAGCTTCTGTTCGTGGCGGCGATCGAGCGGCACGCCCTGCGCCTCGGCCTGCCAGCGCTGCTGCAGCGCCTTGACGGCGTCGATGCGCAGCATAGGCTGGGCACCCAGCTCGGCGGCTTCGGCGATCATGGCCTGGCGACGTTCGACGCTGGCCTTCTGCGCGGTTTCGAACGGGGCACGGGCGGCGCCGAAGGCTTCGTTCCACAGCGGTTGCAGCTCGGCGAACACCTTCTCGCCCACGTGGCCGGCATCGCGCCAGCGGTCGGCGAACTGGTGCAGCGCGCGGTTGTGCGCCTTCAGGTCGGTGGCGCCGGCATGTTCGGCAGCCCAGGCCTTGACCTCTTCGATCAGCGCAACGCGCAAGCCGCGGTGCTCGGCGGCATCGGCGCGCACCTTCTCGAGCCAGGCTTCGACCACCTTGTGGGCTTCGTTGCAGGCTTCGTCGAAACGCTTCCACAGCGCGTGGTTCGGCACGCCGCCCTGGTCGGCCTGCTTCCACTGGTCGCGCAGGGCGCGCAGGGTTTCCTGCATCTTGCGGCCGCCGAGGGCCTGGCCTTCGGGGCGCTTGAGCAGGCCTTCGGCCTTGGCGACGAGGTCTTCGCGGACCTTGTCGGCGCTCCAGCGCTGCCAGCCTTCGAGTTCGCCGGCGGCGACCAATGCGGCATGCACGCGGGCTTCGAGCGGTGCGTCGACCAGCTTGCCATGCTCCTTGAGCACGGCGCGCAGCGCGGCGGCAGCACCGGCACTGGCCTTGCCGTGGCCTTCCGCGGTTTCCTGTTCGAGCTTGGCGAGGGCGGCCTGCACGGCGTCTTGCGCCGCGGCGCGAATGGCCGGGTCGACCTTGGGTGCGGCGGGACGGGCGGGTGCGGCAGCCTTGGGGGCCACCACTTCGCCGCGTGCGGCACGCAGCTCGTCGGCCCAGACGGGCACGGGCGGCAGCGGCGCGGCGGCATCGGCCGCGGCGGCAATCGCCTGCGCCAGCGCGCCGTGGAACGAGTCGGACACCACGAGCAGCTGCGACTTGGAAGCATCGAGCTGCGGTGCGAACTTGGCGTCGAGGCTGTTCCAGTTGGCATCGGCCACGATGTCCGCGGCCTGCTGCTGCCAGTGGGTCACGTCGGCACGCAGCGATTCCTCGGCGGCCTGGGCGTCTTTCCAGCCCTTGGTGGACAGCACTTCAAAGCGCTGTGCCAGCAAGACGGCGGCTTCGCGGTGGACCTGCGCACGGTGCTGCAGGTCTTCGATGCCCTTGACGCGCTCGGCCAGCTGGGCCTTCAGCCCCGCCAGCGGTTCGCGCGACAGCGGCGCGCCGGCCTTGGCGGCGTCACGCTGCCAGGCCAGTGCGTCGGCGATGTTGAGCTTGGACTGCGCCAGCAGCGTCTCGGCCTTCTGCGCCCATTCGGCGGCGATGGCTTCCTGGCCCTTGGCGCGCTTGATTTCGTCGAGCTTTTCGCGCAGCAGGCGCGCGGCGCCCTTGTCGCGGCCGCTCAACTCCTTGAAGACCTCTTGCATCTGCTCGGACGTGGGGTTGCCCGCGAGCCAGTCGCGGATGCGCGCGGAACGCTCGCCCGAGGTTGGCGCGGTGAAGGCGCCACCGGTGAGCGTATCGAGGGCCTGGAGGTCGTGTGGCTTGGAAGAAGTAGAGGTCACTGCGCGAAATCGTTGTCTTGGTAGAGAAAGCGAAGGCGCCGGCAAAGGCCGGCGCACATCGACATTTTCACCCAGTTGGCGAACAGCCCGCCGAATTCCGTATCGGAACCGCGGCGTGCACCGTTCGGCGGGCTGGAAAGGGCCCGCTAGATATATGGCAAGGCAAGGCGAAAAGCCAAGCCCTGCCGGCTATTTCATGGTCAGGCTCAGCTCGGCGCCGGGCTTCCAGTCGGCACCGCTGGCCGTCGTGCGCACGGCCCCCAGGAACAGGCGCTCGCTCGGCAGCTTCTGCGCCAGCAGGTAGTCGCGCACCACGGCGCCACGCTCCACCGCGAGCTGGCGCATCGACTCCTCGTCGACCGGCACGCTGGCCAGGAGCAGGTTTTCCATTTCCTTCACCGGCAGGTCCTTGGCAAGGCCGACCATGTTGCGCGGCTTGGTGATGTCGGAGCGCTTGTAGACGGCCGTCAGCAACTCCGGGTACTCGGCATCGGTCACCGGCGGCACCTCGGTGCCGGTCCCGCCGCCGCGCACGGCGACGCGGCGCTTCTCGGCCTGGGTCAGCTGGCGCAGGCGCTGGCGCTGGTAGGCGTCGCGTTCCTTTTCGAGGCTGGAAGTGCCCACCACGGTCATCTGCAGGGTCGGCCGATCGGTCAGGGCCTTCACGACCTTGTCCAGGCTTTCCTTGGCGCCGGTGCTGAGCGCCGAGCTGCCGGACTCGAAGGTGATGGCGCTCGAATCTCCGCTGCCGCCACCGCCCAGGCCGCCGGTCAGCAGGCTGAACGGCGCGGTCACGGCCTTGACGATCAGGTTGACCACGGCCTTGAAGATCAGCGGGCCGATGCTGAATTGCGGGTCGTTGAGCGAGCCGCTGAGGGGCAGGTCGACGTCGATCACGCCGTTGCGGTCGGCCAGCAGGGTCACGGCCAGGCGCACAGGCAGGCTGTTGGGTGCGCCGGCCACTTCGTCGCCGAACTTCAGCTGGTTGAGCACCAGCTTGTTGGTGGCGGTGAGCTGGCCGTCGGGCGCGATCTTGTAGTTGACGTCCATGCTCATCTTGCCGCGCTCGATGCCGTGGCCCGCGTAGCGCACCGAGTACGGCGACAGCGGCGCGAGGTCGAGGTCGCGCATCTTGGCGGTGATGTCGAGTTCGAGCGGCTTGGCCAGCGGGTTGAGCTTGCCGGTGATTTCGAGCGCCGCGGTCTGCTGCGCCTTGCCGCGCAGTTCGAGGTCGGCCAGCGCCGGACGGCCGCCCTGCCCGTTCGGCGGGTTCGACGAGAACGAACTGAGCTTGCCGGTCAGCTCGCTCAGGTCGGCCGAATAGTTGGGCTTGACGAACAGGTCGGTGAAGTCGATCTTGCCGTTGACCAGGCTCATCGGACCGAAGTTGATGACCGGCGTGGGGCCGCTGTCGGCCGCGGGCGCGGCAGCCACCACCGGGGCGGGTGCGGCCGGCGCGGCGTCGGGTGCGCCGCCGACCATGGCCTCGGCCGACACCGGCGCGCCGCCCGAAGCCCGCTGCGGCGCCGAGGCCGGCGCGCGGGTCGTGGTGGTCGTGCCGCCCGGGCCCTTCTTCGTACTGGCTTCGGTGGCGGCAGCAGCGGCGGCCTTCGACGCTTCCTCGCCCTTCTTGGTCAGGCTCAGCAGGTTGAGGCGGCCGGTGGGGTCGACGATCACGCGGGCGAAAAAGTCGGTCAGCGTGGTTTCGCGCACATCCACGGTCGGGGCGGCGTTGGGCGCCAGGCTGACCTGCAGACCGCGCAGGCTCAGCGTCTTCCAGCTCAGCAACTGGCTGTTGCTGCGGTCGAAGCCCGGCGACTGGGTCAGCGAGACGCTGTTGGCGCGGAAGTCGTCCAGTGCGGTGTCGCCCGCCAGCTTGACGCTCATGCCGGCCGGCGCGGTCGCATAGCGCACCGTGCCGCGATAGCTCGCGAAGGCGCGGCGGATGTCGACATTGAGCGCGTCGGCGTAGTAGGCCTTGAAGGCATGCGCCGGGAACGACGCCACCTCGAGCCGGCCCTCGGCCGCCAGCGGCTTGAGCACGACGGTGCCCTTGTAGTCGAAGCGCCCCGGGTCCGCGCGGCGGCCCGCACCGATGCGGCCCGACACCTGCAGCGGCGAGACGGTGTTGGTGTCGGGTGCGATCTTCTGGGCGTGCAGCTTGAAGGCCGTGACCTCGATCGCCACCGGCGCCGAGCCGGCCTTGTCCGCATACGACAGGCTGCCGTTGTCCACGGCCAGCGTGCCCAGGGTCAGCGCCCAGGGCTTGGTGTTGGCGCTGTTGGGGCGCGCCGCGCCGGCGTCGGCCGGCTTGGGCGCCGCCACCTTGGCGCCGCCGGCCGGGGTCTTGAGCCAGCGCTCGAACATCCAGCGCTTCTCGTTGTCGCGCTCGACGCTCACCTTGGGGTTGGTCGCGGTGAACGACGCGATGTTCAAGGTGTGCCTGGTCATGTCGACCTCGGCATCGACCAGCTCGAAACGGCCGACGCTGGCCAGCGCGGTCTTGGCCTGGGTCAGCGCCAGGCCATCGGCGGCCAGGCGGCGCGCCTTGAACTTCAGGTCGGGCTGGGCCCAGGACACGTCGATCTGGCCGCTGAGCTTGCCGTCGAGCGTGGGCTCCAGGCTCTGCGCCAGGTACGGCGCGGCCAGCGACAGCGGCAGCGCCTCGACCTCGGTCTGCACGTCGGCGACCTTGTCGGTCGCGGTGCCCTTGAACTTCAGCGTGGCACCGGCAACGGCGGTGCTGCCGTCGAACTGCGCGGGCTTTTCCATGGGCCAGGTGACGGCCGTGAGGTTGATCCCGAGGTCGGTGAGGTCGATGGACGCGCCGGGCTTGACGGTCTCGTCGCGCCAGCCGATGCGTCCGCCGCCGAGCGCGATCTTGTCGACCTGCACCTTGAGCTTGGGCTTCTCGGCCGCCGGCTTGCCGCCCGGGGCACTGGCCGCGGGCGTGGGCAGCGGCGCCGCCTTTTCGGCCGCGCCGGTCGCGGGGTTCGTGGCCATCAGGTTGAGCTGGCCGGCGGCATCGCGCGCCACCACCAGCTGCGGCTTGGTCAGCGCGACCTCGCTCAGGTGGAACACGGACTCCAGTGGTCGCACGTCGGCCAGTGCCAGCTTGAGCGAGTCGAAAGCCAACAGGTCACGTCCGCGGGCGTCGCCCAGCTTGGCGCCGTGGGCCTCGACGGTGCCGGTGATCTTCAGGCCGATGGTGCCGGTCTGCTGGAAATCGATCTTCAGGTCGGCGTCGAGGCTGCCGGCCTGCAGCTTCACCGGCAGGCCGCCCGGGATGTAGCCCAGGTACGGCACGAGGTCGAGCCCCTTGAACTGCACGTGGGCGTCGGTCTTGCGGCTTTGTGCGAACGGGGTCGTGAAGGCGGCCGAGTCGAACTGGCTGCCGTTGAGCATGAAGGCCAGCTTGGGCTCGGTCTTGATCTCGCGCTGGGACGCGAGGTTGCTCAGGAACGGCACATTCAGCATGAAGCCGAGCAGCTCGTGCCGGCGCTTGACGGTCTGGTCGTCGAAATCGACCGCGCCGTCCTTGATCGAGATGTTGTAGATCGCAAAGCGCGCGGGCTCGGCCTTCGGGTCGGGCGGTGGGCCCGAGGACAGCTTGGCCAGGATGTCGTCGATGTCGTACTTGCCGTCGGCCTGGTGCGTGAGCAGCACCGCGGGCGCCTCGACCGTCACCGCGTCGATCACCGGCGCGAGGCGGAACAGCGACTGCAGTTCGGCATCGGCATAGATGCGCTTGATGGCCACCTGCGGCTGCTTGCCGTCGGCGGTGGCAATGCGCAGGTCATTCAGTGCGAGTTCGAGCGTCCAGGGCTTGAAGTCGATCTTGCCGACAGTGACCTGCCGGCCCAATTTTTCGCTCGCGATCTTCTGGAGCTGGCTCTTGGCAATTGGCGGCACCGCCAGCCAGGCGATGACCCACAAGGCCAACAACACCAGCAACGCGACAACCCCACGCCGCACCCATTTGTTTTGTTTGATCGAAGCAGCATCCATCCGCAGAAGTGTGCCGCAAACAGATGCCAACAAAGTCTAAGGAAACGTGAATGCGTTCTCTTTTGGCGAGGCATTGCGAGGCCCGCGCGGCCCTCGACAGGATCGGTAGGCCGAAAGTGTGAACGCCACAAACAAGAAAGCCCGGTGAGTCGACGGAAGTGTCTTGTCACCGGGCTTGATGGCGGGCTCAAAACCCATGCCATCGATTCGCGCGACCGGAAGTAATGGTTCCCGCCGTGCTGGCAGCAAGAGATTGCCGCCGTGGAGTCCTCCATCGTTCGAGTCCTTGACTTGCACCTCGGACTGCCTGACTTCGGAAAAACGCCTGAAACCTCAGGCCCGTTCAGATTAGGCGTCCCTCCCTTCCTTTGCAAATGTCTTTTTCCAAGGGATTTCCCGTAGGCGTGTGCCCCCTGGAGCCCCCTCGGACGAGGGGATTCTTCAAGCACTTATTAACATATGAAACCAAATCCTTATGCTTGACCGTGTATTTAGCCACGCTAGAATCCGCCTGCCCTCGCTGCTGGACGCAGCAGGGCCTCCCTGAATCCGCTGCCGAATTCCACCGGCGTGATCAGGCCGCCGCGCTCCTTACCCCCACAACCTCCATGCGCGGAGCCTGATTCGTACATACCAATCCAAGCGCCGTTGCCTTCATCCATCGCCCTTTCCGGCGCTGCATGCCAGGTGCCGCACAGAAAGGAAAAAAAGCGATGAGCAAGGCGTTTGATGCCACAGCCCGCGGGCTACGGACCTTCGTGTCCGATGTGGCAGACGGCTTTTTTGAAATCACCCACAACGGGTTTGCACTGGTCGGTCTGGCCATCGTGTTCGCGGCCCTCGCCCTCGTGGCGCGGCCCGATCTGCGCAAGACCGGCGAGGAACAACTGATGGGCTGGCTGCAGTCGCGCAAGCCCGCGCCCGAAGCCACCGACCTCGAGCCGACCGCCATCGAGCGCACCACGGCCGCGAGCCCCGACGAGCTGCCCAAGCAGCAGGCGGCGGTGGCTTACTGGCTCAGCAAGAAGTACCGCGTCGCGGCCGAGCCGCTGAGCGTGCTGGTCTCCGAGGCCTACCAAATCGGCAAGCGCACCAAGCTCGACCCGACGCTGATCCTGGCCATCATGGCCATCGAGTCCAGCTTCAACCCGTTCGCGCAAAGCCACGTCGGCGCCCAGGGCCTGATGCAGGTCATGACTCGCGTGCACGGCGACAAGTACGAAAGCGCGGGCGGCACGCTCACCGCCTTCGACCCCGTGACCAACATGCGCGTCGGCGTGAAGGTGCTGCAGGAATGCATCGCCCGCGCCGGCTCGCTCGAAGGCGGCCTGCGCTACTACGTGGGCGCCGCCAACCTCGACGACGACGGCGGCTATGCCGCCAAGGTGCTGGCCGAGCACGAGCGCCTGCGTCAGGTTGCAGCCGGCCGTGCGCCGTCGACGATGGTCGTGCCGCCGCCGACCACGGCGCGCGCACAGCCGATCCCGGTCGTGGCACCTGCCAAGCCGGCGCGTGAAGAACCCGCCACCGGCAGCGAGCCGGCCAAGGTCGCCCTGCTCTCCGCAGTTTCCTGAAGCCCTGCGGCCCGGAAGCCTCCGGGCCTGCGCTACACTCGGCCTGTACGCGACTGGCGATAGGCGCAGCACCCTGAAAAAGGTGCCACGCGCTGACGTGGAATACCACTGGGAAGCGTGCCGCCTGACCACAACAGGCGTTCAGCCGTTCGCCTGGGCAGCCCTTGTTTGGTTGAACAAGGACCTCGTCTTCAAAGGACTGCCATGTACCAACGCAACATCCTGGTCGAACAGACCGATCCCGAAATCTGGGCCGCGATTCAAGCCGAAAACGCGCGCCAGGAACACCACATCGAGCTGATCGCCAGCGAGAACTACGCCTCGCCGGCCGTCATGCAGGCCCAGGGCTCGCAGCTCACCAACAAGTACGCCGAAGGCTACCCGGGCAAGCGCTACTACGGCGGCTGTGAACACGTCGACGTGGCCGAGCAACTGGCCATCGACCGCGTCAAGCAGATATTCGGTGCCGATGCCGCCAACGTGCAGCCGCATTGCGGCGCCTCGGCCAACGAAGCCGTGATGCTCGCCTTCCTGAAGCCCGGCGACACCATCATGGGCATGAGCCTGGCCGAAGGCGGCCACCTGACCCACGGCATGCCTCTCAACATGAGCGGCAAGTGGTTCAACGTGGTGAGCTACGGCCTGGACGCCAACGAAGCCATCGACTACGACGCAATGGAACGCAAGGCGCATGAGCACATGCCCAAGCTGATCATTGCAGGCGCCTCGGCCTACTCGCTGCACATCGACTTCGAGCGCTTCGCCAAGGTGGCCAAGGACGTCGGCGCGATCTTCATGGTCGACATCGCCCATTACGCAGGCCTCGTGGCTGCGGGCGTGTACCCCAACCCGGTGCCGCACGCCGACATCGTGACCTCGACCACGCACAAGAGCCTGCGCGGCCCGCGCGGCGGCATCATTTTGATGAAGTCGCAGCACGAGAAGGCGATCAACAGCGCCATCTTCCCCGGCCTGCAAGGCGGCCCGCTGATGCACGTGATTGCCGCCAAGGCCGTCGCGTTCAAGGAAGCCATGACGCCCGAGTTCAAGGCCTACCAGCAACAGGTGGTCAAGAACGCCCAGATCGTGGCCGACACCCTCATTGAGCGCGGCCTGCGCATCGTGAGCGGACGCACCGAAAGCCACGTCATGCTGGTCGACCTGCGCGCCAAGGGCATCACCGGCAAGGAAGCCGAAGCCGTGCTGGGCGCCGCCCACATGACGATCAACAAGAACGCGATCCCCAACGACCCGGAAAAGCCGATGGTCACCAGCGGCGTGCGCATCGGCACCCCCGCCATGACCACGCGCGGTTTCAAGGACGAAGAGGCCCGCATCACGGCGAACCTGGTGGCCGACGTGCTCGAGAACCCGCGCGACGCGGCGAACATCGACGCGGTGCGCGCCAAGGTTCACGCCTTGACGAGCCGCTTCCCTGTCTACCGTTGATTTCGTAGCAAATAACAGAAGAAGAGAAGCACTGGCCGCATGAAATGCCCTTTTTGCGGTCATCTCGAAACGCAGGTCGTCGAGACCCGCGTTTCGGAAGACGCCGACTTCGTCCGCAGGCGCCGCCAGTGCAGCGCCTGCGACAAGCGCTTCACCACGTATGAGCGCCCGGACGTCAACTTCCCCGTCGTGGTCAAGAAGGACGGCAGCCGCGCCGACTTCGACTCGACCAAGGTCCGCGCCTCGATGATGCTAGCGCTGCGCAAGCGCCCCGTGAGCATCGAGCAGATCGACAACGCCCTGCTGCGCATCGAGCAGAAGCTGCTGGCCAGCGGCCTGCGCGAAATCGATTCGACCAAGGTCGGCGAACTCGTGATGCGTGAACTCAAGAAACTCGACAAGGTCGCCTACGTGCGCTTTGCCTCGGTGTACCGCAGCTTCGAGGACGTGGACGAGTTCCGGCAGCTGCTGCGCGACATCTGAGCGGGGCGCCGCCTCGCGCCGCCCTCGCCCTTTTTCCCGCTTCGCTCCCATGCCCTCCTCCGAACACATCGCAACCGCTCTGCGGCTCGCCGCCTCCGCGATCCGCCTGACCGACCCGAACCCGCGCGTCGGGTGCGTGCTCTGCGACGCCGAAGGCCGTGTGATCGGCCAGGGCCACACCCAACAAGCCGGCGGCCCACACGCCGAGGTGATGGCGCTGCGCGACGCGCAGGCCCAGGGCCATTCGACCGCGGGCGCCACCGCCTACGTCACGCTCGAACCCTGCTCCCACCACGGCCGCACCGGCCCCTGCTGCGACGCACTCGTCGCCGCCGGCGTGCGTCGCGTCGTGGCCTCGCTGGCCGATCCGAATCCGCTCGTGGCGGGACAGGGCTTCGCGCGACTGCGTGCGGCGGGCGTCGAGGTCGAAGTCGGACCGGGCGCGGAGGAATCCCGCGAGCTCAACATCGGCTTCTTCAGCCGCATGGTCCGCAAGCAGCCCTGGGTTCGCATGAAGATTGCGGCCTCGCTCGACGGCCGCACCGGCCTGCAGAACGGCGTGAGCCAGTGGATCACCGGCGAGGCCGCGCGCACCGACGGCCATGCCTGGCGGGCCCGCACCGGCGCCATGCTGACCGGTGTCGGCACGCTGCTCGAAGACAACCCGCGCCTGGACGTGCGCCTGGTCGACACGCCGCGCCAGCCGCACCTCGTCGTGGTCGACAGCCACCTCCAGACCTCGCCCGACGCTCACATTTTCATAGCTGGCCGCGCTGTCTGGATCTACGCTGCCAGCCGGCACAACGAAGAAAAGGCGGCCGCGCTCGAAGCCCGCGGCGCCACCATCACCTGCCTGCCCAACCTGCACGGCAAGGTCGACCTGCCCGCGATGCTCCAGGACCTCGCGGCGCGCGGCGTCAATGAGCTGCACGTCGAATCGGGCCACAAGCTCAACGGCTCGCTGCTGCGCGAAGGCTGCGTGGACGAGCTGCTGGTGTACCTGGCCCCCAAGCTGATCGGCAGCGGGCTCGACATCGCCAGCCACCTGCATGCCGACGGCCCGCTCACCTCGCTGACCGGCGCTCTGCCGCTCGAATTCCAGTCGGTGGACATGCTCGGGCCCGACCTGCGCATCGTCGCACGCGTTGCCGGCCGCGACCGCTTCTGAGCCGCCGCCGCGGCGGCGCGGCACATTCGCCGCCGCAACAAACCGGCCCTTCGGGCCGAAGACCCCTCGATGTCTGCGAAAATGTGCGAATGTTCACCGGAATCATCACCGGCGTGGGGCGCATCGCCGCCATCCACGACCTCGGCACCTCCTCCTCCTACGGCAAGCGACTCAGCATCGAGGTGCCCGACGGCTACCTCGACGACGTCGGGCTCGGCGACAGCATCGCGCTCAACGGCGCCTGCATGACGGTCACCACGCTCGCACCTGAACGCGGGCAATTCACCATCGACATTTCCGCGGAGTCCCTCGACAAGACGGCCGGCCTGACCGACGAAGGCAGCCGCATCAACCTCGAGAAGGCCCTGCGAGCGAGCGACCGCCTCGGCGGCCACATCGTCTCGGGCCACGTGGACGGCATCGGCCACGTGAGCTTCTTCGCGCCGGTCGGCGAAAGCTGGGAGCTGCGCGTGGTCGCACCGCCCGCGCTCGCACGCTTCCTGGCCTACAAAGGCTCCATCACCATCAACGGCGTGAGTCTCACGGTCAACACCGTGGCCGACATTGCCGACGGCGCCGAGGTCAGCATCAACCTGATCCCGCACACCGTGGAAAACACCTCCCTCGGCGGCCTGAAAACCGGCTCGAAGGTCAACCTCGAAATCGACACCGTGGCGCGCTACGTGGAGCGCATGCTTCAGGCCGGCATGCTCACCCCCTCTTTGACGTCTCCCACGTCTCCCAAGGACACTTCGAAATGAACGCCTCCGTCACGCCGATCGGCGCCTCGCGCGCCGACCGTGCACCCGCACCGATCTCCCCGGTCGAAGACATCGTGGCCGAACTGGCCGCCGGCCGCATGGTCATCCTCGTGGACGAGGAAGACCGCGAGAACGAAGGCGACATCGTCATCGCCGCCGATCACATCACCGCCGAATCCATCAACTTCATGGCACGCCACGCGCGCGGCCTGATCTGCCTCACGCTCTCGCGCGAGATGTGCGAGCGGCTGCAGCTGCCGCCGATGGTCCAGCGCAACGGCGCCAAGCACTCGACCGCCTTCACCGTCTCCATCGAGGCGGCCGAAGGCGTGACCACCGGCATCTCGGCCGCCGACCGCGCGCGCACCGTGCAGGCCGCCGTGGCGCGCAACGCCGTGGCCGCCGACCTCGTGCAGCCCGGCCACATCTTCCCGCTGCAGGCGGTGGACGGCGGCGTGCTCATGCGCGCCGGCCACACCGAAGCCGGCTGCGACCTCGCCGCCATGGCCGGCTGCTCGCCCGCCTCGGTGATCTGCGAAGTGATGAACGAAGACGGCACGATGGCCCGCCTGCCCGACCTGCAGATCTTCGCGGCCGAGCACGGCCTCAAGATCGGCACCATCGCCGCGCTCATCGAGCACCGCAGCCGCGTCGAATCGCTGGTCGAAAAAGTCGGTTGCCGCGAGATCCAGACCAACTGGGGCACCTTCACGGCCCACGCCTTCATCGACAAGCCCAGCCGCGGCGTGCACCTGGCGCTGGTGCGCGGCCAGTGGGCGCCCGAAGACACGGTGTCGGTGCGCGTGCACGAGCCGCTGTCGGTGCTCGACGCGCTCGAGGTCAACCGCCCGATGCACTCCTGGAGCCTGGACGCCAGCCTTTCGCACATCGCGAACGAAGGCAAGGGCGTGGCCGTGCTGCTGAACTGCGGCGAAAGCGCGGCCGAGCTGCTGTCGCAGTTCGACGGCACCGCGCGCCCGGCGCAAGCCCCCGAGCGCGGCCGCATGGACCTGCGCAACTACGGCATCGGCGCGCAGATCCTGCGCGAATGCGGTGTGCACAAGATGAACCTGCTCGGCGCGCCGCGTCGCATGCCGAGCATGGCCGCCGGCTTCGGCCTCGAAATCGCCGGTTACCTCACGAAAGACTGAACGACCATGCAAGGTTCAAACAAGGGCGCGACCACGCTCAACGGCAAGGGTCTGCGCATCGGCATCGTGCAGGCGCGCTTCAACGCCGACATCACAGACGCACTGGCCACGGCCTGCCTGTCGGAGCTCGAAGCGCTCGGCGTGACCGCGTCCGACATCCATCACGTGCAGGTGCCCGGTGCGCTCGAAGTGCCGGTGGCGCTGCAGGCGCTTGCCGAGCGCGGCGGCTACCACGCGCTCGTGGCGCTGGGCTGCATCATCCGCGGCGAGACCTACCACTTCGAACTGGTGGCCAACGAATCGGGCGCGAGCGTGAGCCGCGTCGCACTCGACTACCGCCTGCCCATCGCCAACGCGATCCTCACGACCGAAAACCTCGAACAGGCCGTCGCCCGCCAGACCGACAAGGGCCGCGACGCAGCCCAGGTGGCGGTCGAGATGGCACAACTGCTGGCCACCCTTTCATGACCGAAGACACCTCCAAGTCCGCCAAATCCCGCCAGTCGCGCACCGGCCTCACGAGCACGGGCGTTCGCAAGGCCGCGGCCAAGTCAAACCGCAGCCGCGCGCGCGAGTTCGCGCTGCAGGCGCTCTACCAGCACCTGGTGGGCCGCAACGACCCGACCGACATCGACCACTTCACGCGCGACCTCGCGGGCTTCCACAAGGCCGACGCGGCGCACTACGACGCGCTGCTGCACGGCTCGATCAACGGCGCCGAGCAGCTCGACGCGCTGATCCTGCCGCTGCTGGACCGCAAGTTCACCGAAATCTCGCCCATCGAACACGCCGTGATGTGGATCGGCGTGTACGAGTTCCAGAACTGCCCCGACGTGCCGTGGCGCGTGGTGCTGAACGAGTGCATCGAACTCGCCAAGGAATTCGGCGGCACCGACGGCCACAAGTACGTGAACGCGGTGCTCAACGGCCTGGCGCCGCAGCTGCGTCCGCTCGAAGTGGAAGCCGACCGGGCGTCGGGCAAGGCGCGTCCATGAGGATCTCGACGCGCGCGCAGCGCATCGAACCGTTTTACGTGATGGAGGTGGCGAAAGCCGCCGGTGTGCTCGCCCGCGAAGTGGCCCACACCGACCGTCCGATGATCTTCCTGAACATCGGCGAGCCTGACTTCACCGCCCCGCCGCTCGTGCAGGAAGCCGCCGCCCGCGCCGTGCGCGCCGGCGCCACGCAGTACACGCAGGCCACCGGCCTGGACCACCTGCGCGAACGCATCAGCGGCTGGTACAAGCAGCGCTTCAACGTCGACGTGCCGGCCCGCCGCATCGTCGTCACGGCCGGCGCCTCGGCTGCGCTGCAGCTGGCCTGCCTCGCGCTCATCGAATCGGGCGACGAGATCCTGCTGCCCGACCCGAGCTACCCCTGCAACCGCCACTTCGTGAGCGCTGCAGACGGCAAGGCCGTGCTGGTGCCGACCACGGCCGAAGAGCGCTTTCAGCTCACCGCCGCCAAGGTCGAGGCCGCGTGGACCGACAAGACACGCGGCGTGTTGCTGGCCTCGCCCTCGAACCCGACCGGCACCTCGATTGCGCCCGACGAGCTGCGCCGCATCCACGAGGTGGTGTCGCAGCGCGGCGGCATCACGCTGATCGACGAGATCTACCTTGGCCTCTCGTACGACGACGCCTTCGGGCAGACCGCACTGGCCATCGACGACAACGTCATCAGCATCAACAGCTTCAGCAAGTACTTCAACATGACCGGCTGGCGCCTCGGCTGGCTGGTGGTGCCCGAAGTGCTGGTGCCGGTGGTCGAGCGCCTGGCGCAGAACCTCTTCATCTGCGCGAGCACGGTGTCGCAGTACGCCGCGCTGGCCTGCTTCGAGGCCGAGAGCATCGCCGAGTACGAACGCCGCCGCGCCGAGTTCAAGGCGCGCCGCGACTGGTTCATTCCGCAACTGAACGCCCTGGGCCTGAACGTGCCCGTGGTGCCCGACGGTGCGTTCTACGCCTGGGCCGACTGCACCAGCGTGGCCGACAAGCTCGGCATCTCGGGCAGCTGGGACTTCGCCTTCGAAACCATGAAGCGCGCCCACCTGGCCGTGACACCCGGCCGCGACTTCGGCACGGCAGAGACCGCGAAGTTCGTGCGCTTCTCCACCGCCAGTTCGATGGCGCACCTGCAGGAAGCGGTCGAGCGCCTGCGGGCCATGATCGCGCAATGAGCGTAGCGCCGGGCCGCCCCAAGCAAGCTCGCCCCGCAGTGCGAAGCACGGAGGCATGCCAGTGACTTTCGAGTTTCCCATTCGCGTTTACTGGGAAGACACCGACGCCGGCGGCATCGTGTTCTATGCCAACTACCTGAAGTTCATGGAGCGCGGGCGCACCGAGTGGCTGCGCTCCCTGGGCGTCGAGCAGCGCAAGCTCAAGGAAGCCACCGGCGGCCAGTTCGTGGTGAGCGAAACGCAGCTCAAATACCATCGGCCCTCGCGGCTGGACGACGAACTGCTGGTTACAGCCGAACTCCGACAATTGGGCACTGCGTCGTTGACAATCGGTCAGCGCGTGCTATCAAAGACAGAGCAAGAGCGCACCGGCGCTGCGGCACCGGTCTTGCTGTGCGAAGGCACGATCCGCATCGGCTGGGTGGACGCCGCCACCTTGCGCCCTGCGCGCATTCCGGCCCAAGTTTCGGGAACCCTCGAGCACTCCAGCGGCTCCATGATTCAACCTTTCAAGCCATGAACCAAGATCTCTCCATCATCAATCTCCTGCTCCACGCCAGCTTCGTGGTGCAACTGGTCGTGCTGCTGCTGGTGATCGTGTCGGTCGCCAGCTGGGCCGCCATCATCCGCAAGTACTTTTCCCTCAAGCGCATCCGTGTGCTCAATGAAGACTTCGAGCGCGAGTTCTGGTCGGGCACCAGCCTGAACGAGCTGTTCGCCTCGGCCGCACAAAACGCCAAGTTCGCCGGCCCCATGGAGCGCATCTTTGCCTCCGGCATGCGCGAGTACCAGAAGCTGCGCGAGCGCCACGTGACCGATGCGCCCACGTTGCTCGACGGCGCCCGCCGCGCCATGCGCGCGAGCTTCCAGCGCGAGCTGGATGCGGCCGAGCAGAACCTGTCGTTCCTGGCCACCGTCGGTTCGGTGTCGCCGTACGTGGGCCTGTTCGGCACGGTCTGGGGGATCATGCATGCCTTCACCGGCCTGGCCGCCCTCACGCAGGTGACGCTGGCCACCGTGGCGCCCGGCATTGCCGAAGCGCTGGTGGCCACGGCCATCGGCCTGTTCGCCGCCATTCCCGCGGTGGTCGGCTACAACCGCTTCGCGCGCGAGATCGACAAGATCGCCATCGCCCTGGAGACCTACATCGAAGAGTTCTCCAACATCCTGCAGCGCAACCTCTCGGCCAACCCCGGCGCCGTGACGCCCGCCGCCTCGGTCACCGCCGCGAACCGCTGAAGAGCGGCGCGCACAAGACAAAGGACGCGACGACATGCCTGCCGTTTCATCCCGGGGCCGCGGCCGCCGCACGATCAACGAGATCAACATGGTCCCGTTCATCGACGTGATGCTGGTGCTGCTGATCATCTTCATGGTCACGGCACCGCTCATCACGCCGAGCGTGATCAACCTGCCGACGGTCGATCGTGCCAACAAGCAGCCCGACAAGCCCATCGAGATCGTCATCAAGAGCGACGACGAAGTGCAGATCAAGAAAGACCCGTCCACCGGCACCGGCGGCGCGTCGATTCCCATGACGCAAATCGGCTCTGCGGCCAAGGCCGCGCAAGGCGGCGACGCCCAGCGCCCCGTGGTCATCAGCGCCGACAAGTCGGTGAAGTACGAAACCGTCGTGAAGGCGATGAACCAGCTCAAGCGCAGCGGCATCGAGCGCGTGGGGCTGTCGGTCACGACCACGGGCGGCAAATAAGGCATGTCGCTCGCCCTGGATCGCCCCGAGTTCGCGCCGCCGCCGCAGCGCGGCACGCCCCGCGCGGTGGTGCTCGCGCTCATTGCCCACGCGCTGCTGATCGCCGCCCTCACGTGGGGGGTGCGCTGGCGCAGCGAAGCCGACGACGGCGCGGTCGATGCCGAGCTGTGGTCGACCACGGTGATGCAGGCCGCTCCGCGCCTGTCGGTGCCGGAGCCGCCGGCCCCCGTGCCCGCACCGCCGCCGCCTGCGCCCGCGCCGCCCCCACCGCCTCCCCCGGCCGTCAAGCCGCCCGAGCCGGCGCCTGCCCCTGCGCCCGACATCGCGCTGGAGCGCGAGAAGAAGCTCAAGGAACAGAAAGCGCAAAAAGAGCGCGAGCTCGAACAGCAGCGCCAGCAGCAAAAGAAGAAAGAGCTCGAGGCCAAGGAGCGCGCCGAAGACGAAGCCGAGCGCAAGAAAGAGCAACAGAAGAAACTGGCCGACCAGAAAAAGCAGCAGGAGGCCGAGGCCAAGCAGGCTGAAGCGAAGAAGGCTGAAGCGGCCACCAAGCAGGCGGCCGCGGATCGCGCCGCAACGCTCAAGCGCATGCAGGGCATGGCCGGCGCCAGCGGCAACGAAGACGCGAAGGGCAATGCCCTGCGCACCACCGGCCCGTCGAGTGGCTACGGTGCGCGCATCGCCGAGAAGGTGCGCCCGAACATCACCTTCCCCGATGCCGACAGCGTGAACGGCAACCCCGAGGCCGAGTTCCTGGTCAACCTGGCACCCGACGGCACCATCGTCGGCGTCAAGCTCGCCAAGTCCAGCGGCCTGCCGGCCTGGGACGAAGCCGCCGAACGCGGCCTGCGCAAGACCGACAAGCTGCCGCGCGACAACGACGGGCGCATCTTCCCGTCGCTCATCGTCACGCTCAAGCCCAAGCGCTGATCCAAGCGCTGGGGCCGCAATCACCCACATCGTGGGTGATTGCAAGCGACGTCACCCGCTCGTTTAGGATCGTCGGCAACTCAATGTTGCTGGCGCTCCTGACATGGTCGACTCTTTCCCTGCCGTTCGCCTCCAAGACCTGACGCCGCTGCCCTACCAGCAGGCACTGGCCGCTCACCTCCAGGCGAACGAACCCGAGGCCTGGCGCTGGGCCGCCTCCGCCGAAGCGCGCGAAGAACACACGGCCGCCATGCGCGCCGAGCTGCTGCGCAGCGCCTACCGCCTCGACGCCGACGCACACCCCGACCTGCATGCCGATGCGACCCTGGCCGCGCAGCGGCTGGGCGTCACGGCGCGCATCACGCTCTACCAGGCCCCGTCCGGCGACGGCGCGGCCATGAATGCCGCCATCTACGTCGTGCCGGGCGAGGCGCACATCGTGCTCTCGGGCCCGCTGCTCGAACGGCTGCAGGGCCCGGAGCGCCAGGCCGTGCTCGGCCACGAGCTCGCGCACTACCTGCTGTGGGAACGCGACGGCGGCAGGCACCACGTCGTCGACCGCCTGCTGCACGCCACGGCGGCCGACCCGCGCGCCGATGCGAGCCACCTGCAGGCCGCGCGGCGCCATGCGCTGTACACCGAGGCCTTTGCCGACCGCGGCGGCTGCGTGGCCTGTGGCGCGCTCGAACCCGCCGTGAGCGCGCTCATCAAGATCGAGACCGGCCTCACGCAGGTCAACGTGGCGAGCTACCTGGCGCAGGCCGAGGAGATCTGCGCCGACCCCAACAACAAGGCGCTGCAGACGCGCGGCGTGAGCCACCCCGAGGTGTTCGTGCGCGCCCGCGCGCTGCGCCTGTGGACCGGCCGCGAGCACGACGCCGACGAATGGCTGGCCGCCGCGCTCGAAGGCCCGCTCGACCTGGGCACGCTCGACATGCTCGGCCAGCAGCGCGTGAGCGCGCTCACGCGCGGCACCCTCGCGCAGCTGCTGCAACGGCCCGTGCTGCAGTCGGAAGCGCTGCTGGCGCATGCGCGCCGTTTCTTCCCCGACTTCGTGCCGCCCACGTCGGCGATGCCGCCGCCCGAGCCCGCGCCCGCCGGCCTGCACGACTACCTGGCCAGCGTGCTGGTCGACTTCGTCGCCGCCGACCCCGAGATGGACGACGTCACCCTCGCCGCCGCGCTGGGCCTGGCCGATGCGCTGGACTGCGCCACGCCCTTCGAACAGCGCGTGCTGAAAGACCTGGGTCTGTCCAAGCGCAACTTCACCCGCGTCAAACGCGACGCCGCCGCCCTGCTCGACAAGGCCGCCAACCCGCCTTCGCAAGCCGCCGCCGCATGACCCTCGCCCCCGCCCCGCTCCTGCAACTGCTAGCCACCGCCGAGGCCCACGGTGGCCTGCAGACCGACGACGTGCTCAAGCTCGTGCTGCCGCTGCTGCGCGAGGTCTCGGCCCTGCACGAACTCGGCAACGTTGCCGCGCTCGGCAGCGCGTTTGCCTACCGCGTGACCGACGCACCCGCCGAACCCGCGCTGGCACTGGCCCAGCCCGACGGCACCGCGCCGCGCCGCCACCCCGAGGCGATCGCGCCGCTCGAACAACCCGCCGCCTCCGTGCTGCGCGTGGTCGGCGAAACGCGCCTGACCGTCGATGCCGAGGCCGGCGTCGCGCTCGAAAACCTCGCGGTCATGGCCGATGCCGGGCCCGACACGGTGCCCACGCGACCCGTCTACCTGCCCGGCTACACCGCGTGGGAACTGCGCCTGGGCCACCACGACGCGCTCGGCGACATCCTCTGCCTGGGCCAGGTGCTGGCCAGCCTGTCGTGCGGGCTCGACTTCACCGATGGCGACGACCTGACCCGCTTTGCCACGCACCGCGGCAACCTGTTCGAACTGAACCGCCGGCTGCACCCGGTGGTGGCCGCCGTGATCTTCGAGATGACCGCGCTCGACCGCCACGAGCGTGCGCGCGACCTGCCCTCGGTCATCCGCCGGCTCGAGACCTACCGCGACCAGCCCGTCGACCTCGGCCTGGACCGCATCGCACCCGCAAGAGACGGCGCAGGCCAGCGCCGCCAGGCGATCCAGCTGCACCTGCGCGACCGGCTGTTCGATCTGTCGCGGCGCAACCGCCTGCTGTACTTCAAGCCGACGCAGGCGCATGTGAACCTCACCGTCGCCAGCGTGCCGCTGGTGGTCGACCTGAACAGCATCCGCACCGACCAACTGTGCGTATGGGACAGCCGCTTTGCCGCCGACATCGCCAGCTGCGACCCCGTGCCGCTGGCGCGCTGGCTGCGCTTCGAAGACCAGCCCTACCTGCCGGGCGCGCTCGACCGCATCCTGCAGGAGGCACGGCGCGACCGGGCCGAGTACGGCTTCTCGCAGCTGTCGCTGGTGGTCGCCTTCCTGCGCTGGCACAACCTCAAGGAGGGCGAGGCCGAACGCGCCGAACGCATCGCCTCACCGCTGCTGATGCTGCCGGTGGAGCTGACGCGCAAGAAAGGCGTGCGCGACCAGTACCTGCTCGAAGCCTCGGCCAGCGAGGCGCAGGTGAACCCCACGCTGCGCCACCACCTGCGCCAGCTGTACGGCATCGCGCTGCCCGAGACGGTGGACCTGCGCGAAACCTCGCTCGAACAGTTCCACGCGCAGCTGTCGGCGCAGATCGCGCAGAGCGAGCCTGGCGTGCAGCTGCGGCTCGTGAAGCAGCCCGAAATCGCCGTGATGCACCAGCGCGCGCGCCAGCGGCTCGAACAGTTCAAGCGCCGCACCCGCGTGCGCTCGCCCTCGGCGGTGCCGGTGGCCTCGCAAGACTTCAGCTACGCACAGGACGACTTCCGCCCGCGCGGGCTGCAGCTGTTCCATGCGCGCGTGCGCCCCGTGCCGCTGCCGGTGCGCGAAGCCGTCGGCGGCGCGCCACAGCCGCGCGCGCCGCAGATGGCGGCCACGGCTGCCGATGACACCGAGCGCAAGACCTTCGCGCTGCGCGACAGCAGCGGCAACCCCTACCAGTGGGACATCGACCTCACGGCCGTGACGCTGGGCAATTTCAACCACCGCAAGATGTCGCTGGTACGCGACTACTCGGGGCTGGCCGAATCCGACCTGGCGAGCGAGGCCTTCGACCGCGTGTTCTCGCTGCAGCCGCGCCGCGTCGACGCCGAGACGCCGCCCGCCCTGCCGCTGGCCGACCAGTGGCCCGTGGTGCAGGCCGACGCCACGCAGACCGCTGCGGTGGCGCTGGCGCGCACGGGCACCAGCTACATCATCCAGGGCCCACCGGGCACGGGGAAGTCGCAGACCATCACCAACCTGATCGCCGACTACGTGGGCCGCGGCCAGCGCGTGCTGTTCGTCTGCGAGAAGCGCGCCGCCATCGACGTCGTGTTTCACCGCCTGCGCCAGCAGGGGCTGGACGAGCTGTGCTGCATGATTCACGACTCGCAGGGCGACAAGAAGGCCTTCGTGCAGAACCTGCGCAAGACCTACGAGCTGTGGCTCGAAGCCCCCGGCACGCTGGCACAGGAAAGCACGGAGCGCACACAGGTGCTCGACGCGATGGACCTCGACCTGCGCGCCCTCGAACGCTTCGACGCCGCCATGCACGACGTGCCCGAGCACATCGCGGTGACGCTGCGCGAGCTGCTCTCGCGGCTCGTGGCACTCAAGGCCAGCGACCCGTCGCTCACGCCGCTGCAGGCCGAAGCATTGCCCGCCTTCGCGGCCTGGCGCCGGCATGCGGAGCTGGTGTCGCGCCTGCACCTGGCCGTGACCGAAAGCCTGGGTGCGCCCAGCTTCGCGCAGCATGTGTTCGCGCAGCTCGCACCGTCGCTGCTGGCGCAGGAGAAGCCACTGGCGCGGCTGGTCGAACGCAGCGAACGCGCCATCGACCTGAGCGCGCCTTGCCGCGATGCGCTGGTCGACGCCTGGCCGCCGCTGGCCGAGGCCGGCGTGCTGTGGCGCGATGCGCGGGCCGTGGTGGCCGATGCGCGCAGCGTCGCCTCGCTGGCCGCGCGCGGCCAGCTGGCGCTGCTCGACGCCGCGCACCCGAGCAGCCTCGCGCTCGGCGCCACCTTGAACGAGAAGCGCACGCTGCAACAAGCGCTCGACGCGCAGCTGCAACGCACCGCCCACTGGCGCGACAAGCTCTCGCCCGGCGATACCGAAGCCGCACTCGCGCAGGCCCGCACGCAGCAAGGCTCGCTGTTGCGCTGGCTGCAGCCCTCGTGGTGGCGCCTGTCGGGCGAACTCAAGCGCCGCTACGACTTCGCCGCGCATGCCGTGCGCCCGCAGCCCAGCCAGATCCTCGAAGACCTGCGCGCCGAACAGGCCGCGCGCACCGCGCTCGACCAGCAAGCAGCACGCATCGAAGCCGACTACGGCTGCACCGATGCCGACGCCTTCGCGCAGCAGCTGCAGGCCATGCGCGGCATCGACGGCGGCGCCGGCCTGCGCGCGGCCTTCCAGGCCCACCTGCGCACCGATGCGGCCCGCCGCAGCGTCGAACAGCTTGTCGCCGCCGCGCCGCGCGTCGACACGCTCGACGCCCTCTGGCACGACCTGCTGCATGACGCCGGCGCGCAACCGCTGGACGCGTTCGACGCGCTGGCCCGCACGCTGCGCGACCAGGCCGATGCGCTGCCGTCGGTGCTGCAGCCGCTGCAGGAACTGGCCGATGCCGACCCTGCCGTGGCCGCCGCGCTGCGCACCCTGCCGCTGCCGCCCGAAGCGATCGAGTACGCCGTCGCACGCGAAGGGCTGGAGCGCGTCTACCGCACCGAACGCTGGCTGCCGCGCTTCGACGGCGCCAAGCTCGCGCGCCATGCGCAGCGCCTGGGCGAAGGCGAACGCAAGCTGCTCGAACGCAACGCACGCACGCTCGCCGCCGCGGTGCGCCAGCGCTTCCGCGACCATGTGCAAAAGAGCGCGCTGCCCGCCAGCCAGCTCGACGCCGACGGCAAGGTCTTCAAGAAGAGCTACAACGCGGGCCGCCGCGAGCTCGAGCACGAGTTCGGCAAGACCATGCGCTACAAGGCGATCCGCGAACTCGCCAGCGGCGACACCGGCCGCGTGGTGCGCGACATGAAACCGATCTGGCTCATGAGCCCGCTGTCGGTGTCCGACACGCTGCCGCTTGCGGCCGACCTGTTCGACGTGGTGATCTTCGACGAGGCCAGCCAGATTCCAGTGGAAGAAGCCGTGCCCGCGCTGTACCGCGCGTCGCAGATCATCGTGGTGGGCGACGAGATGCAGCTGCCGCCGACCAGCTTCTTCTCGTCGGGCCGCGATGCCGAGGAAGACACCGTCACCGTGGAGGGCGACGATGCAGAGAACGGCGAAGAAGCCGAACGCATCGCCGTGGTGCTCGACGCCGACAGCCTCTTGAACCAGGGTGCGCGCAACCTGCCGGCCACGCTGCTGGCCTGGCACTACCGCAGCCGCTACGAGTCGCTCATCGGCTTTTCGAACGCGGCCTTCTACGCGGGCAACCTGTACACCATTCCCGACCGCAGCCTGCCCGCGCCCGAGCGCGCCGAGATCGTGGTGCAGTCGCGCAGCCCGACCGACGAATCCGTGAAGGCGCAGGTCGACGCCCTGCTCTCGCGCGCCATCAGCTTCCACCGCGTGGCCGACGCCGTGTACGAGAACCGCATCAACGACGGCGAGGCGCGCCACATCGCGCAGCTGGTGCGCGAACTGCTCCAGCGCGAGACCGGGCGCAGCCTGGGCATCGTGGCGTTCTCCGAGGCGCAACAGGGCGAGATCGAGGAAGAGCTGAACGCGCTCGGCGCGGTCGATGCCGACTTTGCGGCGCGGCTCGAGGCCGAGTACGTGCGCGAGGAAGACGACCAGTTCTGCGGCCTCTTCATCAAGAACCTGGAGAACGTGCAGGGCGACGAGCGCGACATCATCATCCTCAGCATCTGCTACGGCCCCAACCCCGAGGGCCGCATGCTGATGAACTTCGGCCCGATCAACCAGCGCGGCGGCGAGAAGCGGCTGAACGTGATCTTCAGCCGCGCCAAGCACCACATGGCGGTGGTCTCGACCATCCGCCACGAGGCGATCACCAACGACCACAACGAGGGCGCGGCGGCGCTGAAGAACTTCCTGCGCTATGCCGAGTGCCTGTCACGCGGCGACGAGGACACGGCGCGGCGCGTGCTCGAAGGCATGAACCCGCTCGCCCGTGGCCACGTGGCGCGGCAGGCGCGCACGGACGACGTCACGGCGCAGATCGCGCAGGCGCTGCGCGCACGCGGGCATGCGGTGGACGAACAGGTGGGTCAGTCGCGTTTTCGCTGCGACCTCGCGGTGCGCGCGTCGGGCCAGGGCCACTATGCGCTGGGCATCCTGGTGGACGGCGCGGCGCAGGACGGCCGCCGCCACAACGTGCTGGAGCGCTACGTCTCGCGTCCGCGCATCCTCGATGCCTTCGGCTGGCAGGTGATGCAGGTGCTGGCCAAGGACTGGCTGCACGCCCCCGAGGCCGTGCTCGACCAGGTCGAACAGGCGCTCGAAAAAAAGGCAGGGGTCAGCGCAGGACGGTGATGACGCGCTTGACGTCGAGTTCGGTCTTGCCGGTGAGCCGGTCCTTGTCGAACTCGCCGCTGAGCTCGACGCGCACCTTGTCATCGATCTTCACGCCCGGCGGGAAGTACTTGGCGTCGATCTCGACCTTCAGGCGGCCCGTGTCGTCGGCGAAGGTGTAGTGCTCGCCGCCGTCGTGCGAGACGATGAAGCCGCGCACCGTGGCGTGCTGGTCGTCCTGCCCGGTTTCGAGCAGCTGCTTGACCGTGAGGTTGGGCACCGAACTCGGGCCGGCGTACTGGGCCCAGGCCGCAGCCATGGGCAGCGCCAGGCCGAACGTCAATGCGGTGGTCTTGAGGATCTTCTTGAAATGCATGCGGTCGTTCCTCCTGTGAGTGGCCCAAGGCCAGGTTGCAACAGACTGATGGACCGCACGAAGGCCCCGAGGTTCCCCGCCGGCCCGCGCGATCCGATCAATCGTAGATGACCTGCGCCTTGCCGGCTTCCGCCTGCGCGGTCCAGCTCGCGAGCGCCGCATCGGTCGGGAAGAACTTCGCGCGCTCGCCCAGTTGCAACTCGACCTGTGCCCCGCCCCGCGCCATCGACAGGCGCACGGGCAGGCCGTGCACCAGGTCACCGACCTCGGTCTGCTCGGTGCGCGCCGGAAAGTCTTTCAGGAGGCGCGCGATCTCGGGCACCTTGCCGTTGACCGCCACGCGCAGGAACTTGCCGAAGCGGCAGCGCGCCGAAGCCAGGTCCCACACCTGCTGCACCTGGAAGCGCGCCTCGAAGCCGCCGCGCGCGGGCTGCAGCTTGCCGCTCACGATGACGAGCTCGTCGTCCTTCAGCGTGTTGCGGTTGGCGTTGATGAGCGCCTCGTCGGCCGTGGCGTCGATGGACTCCGACTTGTCGTCGAGCTTGAAGATCGCCAGCCGGCCGCGCTGGCCGTTGATGACGCGGAAGTCGCTCACGATGCCGGCAATGACCTGCGGGTCGCGGCTGTCGAGCAGGTCGCCGATCTCGCGCTTGCAGAAGCGCCGCACCTCGTGCGAGACCTCGTCGAACAGGTGGCCCGACAGGTAGAAGCCGACGGCGGTCTTCTCGAAGGTCAGGCGCTCCTTCACGCCCCAGGGCGTGGCATCGACCAGGTCGGGTTCCTGCGTGGCCGAACCGTGCTCGCAGTCGCCGAAGATATCGACCTGCGAGGCGTTGGCCGCGGTGGCAATGGCGAACTCGAAGGCACGATCGACCGAGGCGATGAGCGACGCGCGGTTCTGCTGGATCGCGTCGAACGCGCCGGCCTTGATGAGCGCTTCGACCGTGCGCTTGTTGATGCGCTGGCGGTCGATGCGCACGCAGAAGTCGTACAGGCTCTTGAACGGCCCGCCCTCTTCGCGCGCGCGCACCACGGCCTCGACCGCGAGCTGGCCCGTGCCCTTCACGGCGCCCAGGCCGTAGCGGATGATCCGGTTGGTGACCGGCTCGAAGCGGTAGTTGCCGCGGTTCACGTCCGGCGGCTCGAAGGTGATGTTGAAGTTCTTCTGGGCGTCTTCGAACAAGAGCTTCAGCTTGTCCGTGTCGTCCATTTCCACGGTCATATTGGCGCAGAAGAACTCGGCCGTGTAATGGACCTTGAGCCAGCCCGTGTGGTACGCCAGCAGCGAGTAGGCGGCGGCGTGCGACTTGTTGAAGCCGTAGCCCGCGAACTTCTCCATCAAGTCGAAGATTTCGTCGGCCTTGTCCTGCACGATGCCGTGCGTGGCCAGGGCGCCCGCGCGGAACTTCTCGCGGTGCTCGGCCATTTCCTCGAGCTTCTTCTTGCCCATCGCGCGGCGAAGCAAGTCGGCGCCGCCGAGCGAGTAACCGCCCAGGATCTGCGCGGTCTGCATCACCTGCTCCTGGTAGACCATGATCCCGTAGGTCTCGGAGAGCATTTCGGCCACGGCCGGGTGCGGGTACTCCACGTCTTCGCGGCCGTGCTTGCGCGCCACGAAGCTGGGAATCAGGTCCATCGGGCCCGGACGGTACAGCGCGTTCAGCGCGATCAGATCTTCCAGGCGCGTGGGCCGCGCATCTTTCAGCATGCCCTGCATGCCGCGGGATTCGAACTGGAACACGGCCTCGGTCTTGCCGTCGGAGAACAGGCGGTAGGTCGGTCCGTCGTTCAGCGGGATGTTCTCGAACGCGAAGTTCTCCTGGCTCTTGTGGCGCTTCATGATGAACTCGCGCGCAATCTCCAGGATGGTGAGCGTCGCAAGACCCAAGAAGTCGAACTTCACGAGGCCGATGGCTTCGACGTCGTCCTTGTCGTACTGGCTCACGGCCGATTCGCTGCCGGGCTGCTGGTACAGCGGGCAGAAGTCGGTGAGCTTGCCCGGCGCAATGAGCACGCCGCCGGCGTGCATGCCGATGTTGCGGGTCATGCCTTCGAGCTTCTGCGCGAGCTCGACCAGCATGCGGACTTCTTCTTCCTTCTCGATGCGCTCCGCCAGTTGCGGCTCCATCTCGATGGCGTAGTTGTTCTTGTCGCCTTCGATCTTGGTCGCGGGCGGGTACTGCAGCGTGACCGACATGCCCGGCTTGTTCGGAATCAGCTTGCTGATGCCGTCGCAGAACATGTAGCTCATGTCGAGCACGCGGCCCACGTCGCGGATGGCCGCGCGCGCGGCCATGGTGCCGAAGGTGGCGATCTGGCTCACGGCGTTGCGGCCGTACTTGTCCTTCACGTAGTCGATCACGCGGTCCCGGTTGCCCTGGCAGAAGTCGATGTCGAAGTCGGGCATCGAGACGCGTTCGGGGTTCAGGAAACGTTCGAACAGCAGCTTGTATTCGAGCGGGTCGAGGTCGGTGATCTTCAGCGCGTAGGCCACGAGCGAGCCTGCACCCGAGCCCCGGCCCGGCCCCACGGGGCAGCCGTTTTCCTTGGCCCACTTGATGAAGTCGCCCACGATCAGGAAGTAGCCGGGGAAGCCCATGTTCAGGATCGTGTTGATCTCGAACTCGAGGCGCTCCACGTAGCGCGCCCGCTCAGCCTCACGCTTGGCTTCGTCGGGGAACAGGTGCTTCAGCCGCACCTCCAGCCCGTCGAACGACTCCTGGCGGAAGAACTCGCCGATCGGCATGCGCACGCCTTCGCTGATGAAGGGCGTCGGGAAGTCGGGCAGTTGCGGCTTGCCGAGCACCAGCGTCAGGTTGCAGCGCTTGGCGATCTCGACCGTGTTGGCCAGCGCGCTCGGCACGTCGGCGAACAGCGCCTGCATCTCGGCGCTCGACTTGAAGTACTGCTCTTCGGTGAACTTGCGCACGCGGCGCGGGTTGCCCAGAATTTCGCCTTCGGAAATGCACACGCGCGCCTCATGCGCTTCGTAGTCCTGGCGTTCGGCGAACTGCACCGGGTGCGTGGCGACCACCGGCAGCTTCAGGCGGGCGGCGAGCTTCACTGCGGCAATCACGTGCGGTTCGTCTTCAGGGCGGCCGGCGCGTTGCAGCTCGATGTAGAAACGGTGCGGGAACATGCCCGCGAGCTGCAGCGCCAGCTCGGCGGCGCGCTCTTCCTGGCCTTGCAGCAGCGGCTGGCCCAGCGGCCCGGCCTGTGCGCCCGACAGCGCGATCAGCCCGCCCTGCAGTTCCTGCAGCCATTCGAGCTTGCAGGCCGCCTGCGACTGGCCGCGGCTCACGTTCTGTGTCCAGGCGCGGGCCAGCAGCTCCGACAGGTTGAGGTAGCCCTCGATGCTCTGCACCAGCAGGATGAGGCGGGTCAGCGCGCCGGGCTCCTTGCCCAGCCCGTCGATGAAGATTTCAGCGCCGATGACGGGCTTGACGCCCTTGCCCCGGCCCTGCTTGTAGAACTTGACCGTCCCGAACAGGTTGTTCAGGTCGGTGATGGCCAGCGCGGGCTGCTTGTCGGCAGCGGCGACCTTGATGACTTCGTCGATTCGATTCGTGCCATCGACGACGGAAAACTCGGTGTGCAGACGCAGGTGAACAAACATCCGTCGATTGTAGGAAGCGCCACCCCACCATGTGGTGCGGTGATCCCTACAATCCCGCCCCGTGCAAGAGATTTTGAATATCGCCGCCTACAAGTTCGTGGGCATCAACGACAGCCCCGTGCTGCGTGAGACCCTGCGCGACCGCGCGCAGGCCCTGGGCCTCATGGGCACCATCCTGCTGGCGCCCGAAGGTATCAACCTGTTTCTGGCGGGGACGGCGCAGGCCATCCACGCCTTCCTGGCCGACCTGCGTGCCGATGCGCGCTTTGCCGACCTCGAAACCAAGGAAAGCTGGTCGGCCACGCAGCCCTTCCGGCGCATGCTGGTGAAGCTCAAGCGCGAGATCATCCGCATGGACCACCCGGCCATCCAGCCCGCCGCCGGCCGTGCGCCCGGCGTGGACGCGCCCACGCTCAAGCGCTGGCTCGACCAGGGCCACGACGACGAGGGCCGCGAGATCGTGATGCTGGACACGCGCAACGACTTCGAAGTCGACGAAGGCACCTTCGACGGCGCGGTCGACTGGCGCATCACCAAGTTCACCGAGTTCCCGCCCGCATTGAAAGCGCACCGCGCCGACTTCGAAGGCAAGACGGTGGTGAGCTTCTGCACCGGCGGCATCCGCTGCGAGAAGGCGGCCATCCTCATGCGCGAGGAAGGCGTGGAGCACGTGCTGCAGCTCGAAGGCGGCATCCTCAAGTACTTCGAGGACGTCGGCGGCGCGCACTACCACGGCGACTGCTTCGTGTTCGACGGCCGCCGGGCCCTGGCACCCGACCTCAGCGCGCGCGCCTCCGATGCCAGTGCCCGGGCCTCGGAAGACCCGGACATCGGCATCAAGCAGTAAACAGCGGGGTCAGACCGGCGTGGTGCCCGTGTCGGGCTCGCGCACGCCGAAGGGCTTGCCCGGCAGCGGAATGAACTCGGTCTCGCCGGGCACCTGGCCCATGCGCTGCGCGGCCCAGTCGGCACCGGCCTCGAGGATGCGCTCACGCCGGCTCGAAACGAAATTCCAGGTGATGTAGCGCGGGCCGTCGAGCGGCTCGCCGCCGATCACCATCAGGCGCACCGCCGTGTCGGCACTCAGCACCGCGCCCTGCCCGTCAGGCAGCACCGCCATCGTGTGGGCGGGCGCCAGCTCACCGTTCACCAGCGCATCGCCGTCCACCATGTAGACCGCCAGCTCGGGCGCCAACACGGGCAGCTCGAAACGGCCGCCAGCCGGCAGCGCGATATCGAGGTAGACCGTCTGCGCCAGCGTCTTCACCGGCGAGCGCACGCCGAAGGCCTCGCCCACCAGCACGCGCACCGGCACGCCCTGCACCGTCAGCTCGGGAATCGCCTCGGCCGGCGTGTGCTCGAAGCTGGGCTCGACCTCTTCATGGGCCTGCGGCAGCGCGGCCCACAGCTGCAGGCCGTGGTTCACGAAGGTATCGGCCAGCAGGCGCTCGGGCTTGCGCTCGGAGTGCACGATGCCGCGCCCCGCGGTCATCCAGTTGATGGCGCCGGGCTGGATTTCCTGCACGCTGCCGAGGCTGTCGCGGTGCATCATCGCGCCCTCGAACAGATAGGTGACCGTCGCCAGCCCGATGTGCGGATGCGGCCGCACGTCGTGCGCGTTGCCGGGCTGCTCGGTGGCCGGACCGAAGTGGTCGAAGAACACGAAGGGCCCGACCGAGCGACGCTGCGCCGCCGGCAGCACACGGCGCACGTTGAAGCCACCGCCCAGGTCCTTGTCGTGGGGTCGCAGCAATTGAATTTCGGGGATCGTGTCGGTCATCGTGTTCTCCTGAGGGCGAGGTTCGGTGGGGGCGTTATGCGCGCGATCTTGCCACCGTGCCGATGCGCTCGCCGAAGGCGCGTGCCGTCTCGAGGTCACCCTTGGGCATCTCGGCCGGGCTCGCATCCGAAGGCGATTGCGTGAGCAGGCCGCCGTAGCCGCCGACGTAGTTCATCGCGTCGCGCGTGGCCGCCTTGTTGTTGGTCGGCAGGATGCCCATGCTGACCCAGATGCCGCTGTGCTGCATCGCCAGCGTCCACAGGTAGGTCATGGTCGTGACCTTGTCGCCGTTCATCGTGGCGCTGTTGGTGAAGCCGGCGAAGAGCTTGTCTTTCCAGCCTTGCGTGTACCAGACCTTCGACGACGCGTCGGCGAATTTCTTGAACTGCCAGCTCACGCCGCCCATGTAGGTCGGTGAGCCGAAGATGATGGTGTCGGCCGCGGCCAGCGTCTCCCAGCCATCGGCGGTCAGGTTGCCGTCGGCGTCGATGGCGAGCAGCTGCGCGCCCGCCCCGTCGGCCACGGCCTGGGCCACGCGCTGGGTGTGGCCGTAGCCGGAATGGAAGACAACGACGATGTTTGCCATGAAACGGATTTCCTCAAAGAAGCGATGAATTCAGCAGGCCGCGCCCACGAAGTGCGCGCGGCCAGGGGGCGAGCTTATTTCTTATCGATGCTGAAGCGACCGGCGCCGAAGGCGGCGAAGGCGAGCAGACCGCCGGCGATCGCGATGTTCTTGAAGAACATCAGCTGGTTCACGAAGGCCTTGTCGGCGGGCATTGCCCAGTAGTTGTGGAACAGCACGGCCGCGGCCACGGTGAAGATCGCCAGCACGATCGCCGACACGCGCGTCTTGAAGCCGACCAGCAGCAGCAGGCCGAGCCCCAGCTCCACGACGATCGCGATGACCGCCGCCACCTGCGGCAGCGGTGCGCCCACCGAGGAGATGTACCCCACGGTGCCGGCAAAGCCCATGAGCTTGCCGAAGCCGGCGGGCACGAACAGCGCGGCGAGCAGCACGCGGCCGATGAGTGCCAGCGTGTCCTGGGCGGCGTTGGGGGCGGTGGTTGTGGTGGAAATGGCCATGGTGAAAACTCCTCGGTGGTTATTGAAGCGAAAGGAACAAAGAAAGGAAAAAGACGCCGTCTCAGGCCGCCAGGTCGAACACCAGCACTTCGGCATCCGTGCCCGCGCCGAGCGTGAGCTGCGATTCGCCTTCGAGCATCGCGGCGTCGCCGCCCACGAGCTTCTGGCCGTTGACTTCGAGTTCGCCGCGCACCAGGTGCACGTAGCTCTTGCGTTGCGGGTCGAGCGCCAGGCTTGCGGTCTCGCTGCCGTCGAACAGGCCGGCGAACAGGCGGGCGTCGGCGTTCACCGTCACCGAGCCGTCGCGGCCGTCGGGCGAGGCCACGAGGCGCAGGTTGCCGCGCTTCTCGGCGTCGCTGAACTGCTTCTGCTCGTAGCCGGGGGCAATGCCGCGTTCCTTGGGCTCGATCCAGATCTGCAGGAAGTGCGTGGTCTCGTCGGCCTTGTGGTTGAACTCGCTGTGCATCACGCCGCGCCCGGCGCTCATGCGCTGCACGTCACCCGGCGGAATGGATTCGATGTTGCCCATGCTGTCCTTGTGCGCGAGTTCGCCCGAGAGCACGTAGCTGATGATCTCCATGTCGCGGTGGCCGTGGGTGCCGAAGCCGGCGCCCGCCGCCACGCGGTCTTCGTTGATCACCCGCAGGTTGCCGAAGCCCATGAAGGCCGGATCGTAGTACCCCGCGAAGGAAAAGCTGTGGAACGAACGCAGCCAGCCATGGTCGGCATAACCGCGTTCCTGAGATTTGCGTACCTTCAACATATCGAACTCCTTGCTGCCCCACCCGGTTCGGGCGCCGGGGCTTTCGTCGTGGGCCGCGCCGGATGCGCAGCGGATGAGAAGAATTTTGGGCTTCCATCCCCCGCTGAAAGACGCTGGGTTTTGATGGCATCATTCAAATTATTTGAACGATGGAGCCCGCCCCATGCCCAGCGCCCGAGACGTACTGACCCCCGACGCGCTGGCCATGCTGCAGACGGTGGCGGCCGCCGGCAGCTTTGCCGCCGCCGCGCGCGCGCTCGGCCTCGTGCCCAGCGCGCTGAGCTACCGCGTGCGGCAGATCGAAGACGCGCTCGACGTGCTGCTGTTCGACCGCAGCGCGCGCCAGGCCCGCCTCACCGAGGCCGGCGCCGAACTGCTGCGCGAGGCCGCGCGCCTGCTCGGCGAGATCGACGCCGTGGCCAACCGCGTGAAGCGCGTGGCCACCGGCTGGGAGCCGATGCTGACCATCGCGGTGGACAGCGTGATCGCGCGCGACCCGCTGCTCGACCTGTGCACCGCCTTCTTCGCGCTCGACCCGCCCACGCGCCTGAAGCTGCGCGACGAAACCCTGCTCGGCACCATTGAGGCGCTGACCAGCGGCGAGGCCGACCTGGCGATTGGCGCGGTGCTCGATGCCGCGAGCCTGGCCTTCACCGCCACCGGCATCCGCAGCCGCCCCATCGGCGAGCTGCGCTTCGTGTTCGCCGTGGCGCCGCACCATCCGCTCGCGCGCCTGCCGCAGCCGATCAGCGATGCGGTGCTGCGCCAGCACCGCGCGGTGGCTGCGGCCGACTCGGTGCGCAGCGGGCCGAGCATGACGGTGAACCTCGTCGGCGGACAGGACGTGCTCACCGTGCCCAGCATGCAGGCCAAGATCGCCGCGCAGTTGCACGGACTGGGCGGCGGCTTCTTGCCCGAGCCGATGGCGCGGCCGTACATCGAGGCCGGCCACCTCGTCGAACTGCAGACCGAACGTCAGCCGCCGCTCGGCACCATGCATTGCGCATGGCGCGTGCGCAGCGCGGGCAAGCCGGGGCGCGCGCTCGAATGGTGGCTCGCGCAGTTCGAGCACGAGGGCACGCGCAAGGCGCTGCTCGAACGGCACCGGGGCCGTTGAGCGCCTGATGCAACGCAAGGGCGGGGCCTCGTAAGGGTCGGCCCCAGCCCGGCGACGTGCGCAGACCGAGGTAGAGTCTGTACGGCCTCCTCCGTCATCACCCTGTCAAAAGAAAAGAGTCCGCCATGCCCAAAGCCAAAGCCCGCGCCACCGCCGACCGCCACCGAACTCCCGCCGCCGCCCGCCACTACGCCGTCATCGGCGCCGGCATTGCCGGCGTGGCCTGCGCCCGCACACTGATGCAGGCCGGGCACCGTGTCACGGTGTTCGAACGCGAGGCCACGACGGGCGGGCGGATGGCGAGCATCGACACCGCCTTCGGCCGCTTCGACAGCGGCGCCCAATACTTCACCGTGCGCGACCCGCGCTTTGCGCAGGTGCTGGCCACCACGCCCGCGCTGTGCCGCCCCTGGAGCGCCAACCTCGTGCGCGTGCTCGACGCCCACGGCCGCGTGGCCGAAGCGGCGTTGCCTTCGCTGGAGCCGCACTGGGTCGCCCAGCCCGGCATGGACGCCCTCGTGGCCCACTGGGCCGCACCGCTCGGCGAGCACCTCGTCACCGGCACCCAGGTCACCCGCATCGAGCCCGACGCGCTCGACGCCACCCGCTGGCAGCTGCGCACCGCCGGTGCCGACGATTCGCAGCACGTGTACTCCGGCTTCGACGCCGTGCTGCTGGCCGTGCCGCCCGCACGCACCCGCGAACTGCTGGCCGACGGCGAACGCTCGGCCACGCTGAGCCGCAAGATCGACCGCGTGCGCATCGCGCCCTGCTGGACGCTGATGATCGCCTTCCCCCAGGCCAACCAGGCCAACATGTCGCACCTCGGCCCGCAATGGAACGTGGCGCGCAGCACCCACCACCGCGTGGCATGGCTGGCGCGTGAATCGTCCAAGCCCGGCCGCGAGCGCGTCGAACGCTGGACCCTGCAGGCCAGCGCCACCTGGTCGGAAGAACACCTGCGCGACACGCCCGCGCGCATCGAGGCCAAGCTGCTGCGCGCCTTCTCGGAGATCACCGGCATCCACGCCACGCCCAGCCATGCGCAGGCGCGTTGCTGGCCCGAGGCGCAGACACAGGTGCCGGTCGGCCAGACCCACCTGTGGGACGCCAAGGCGCGCATCGGCATTGCCGGTGACTGGTGCATCGGCCATCGCGTGGAAGATGGCTTTGTTTCGGGCCTCTCGCTGGCCCTCGCCGCTCTCTAAGAAAGGATGCGCGCCACCGGCCGCTTTGCGCCCTCGCCCACCGGCCCGCTGCATGCCGGCTCGCTGGTGGCCGCGCTCGCGAGCTGGCTCGATGTGCGCGCGCGCGGCGACCAGGCGCGCTGGCTGATCCGCATCGAGGACGCCGACACCGAGCGCTGCCTGCCCGGCATGGGCGAGCACATCCTGCGCCAGCTCGCCGATTGCGCCCTGCTCCCCGACGAACCGCCCGAGTGGCAGACGCAGCGCGCCGCCCGCTACGAGGCGGCGCTGACCGCGCTGCAGGCGTGTGGCCTCGCCTATCCCTGCGGCTGCTCGCGCAAGGACATCGACCTCGCCCTGGCCCGGCTCGGCCATGCGCATGAACGCCACGGCGAGCGCGTCTACCCCGGCACCTGCCGCGACGGCCTGCACGGCAAGCCCGCGCGCGCCTGGCGCTTTGCCGCACACCGCATGCCGGCCGGCGATCTGCACTGGACCGACCGCCGCCTCGGCCCGCAGCAACAGGACGTGCAACGCGAGGTCGGCGACTTCGTGCTGCGACGCGCCGACGGTCCCTGGGCCTATCAGCTCGCCGTCGTGGTCGACGACGCCGAACAGGGCGTGACCGACGTGGTGCGCGGCGAAGACCTGGCCGACAACACCGCGCGCCAGATCCTGCTGCAGCAGGCGCTCGGCCTGCCCACGCCGAGCTACCTGCACACGCCGCTGGTGCGCGGCGCCGACGGCGACAAGCTCTCCAAGCAGAACGGCGCCACAGCCATCGACACCGCCACGCCGCAAGCCGCATTGACCGCGCTCGACACCGCCGCGCGCGCCCTCGGCCTGCGCCCCACGGCAGCCGACGGTTGCACCGCCGCATTGGCCGGCTGGGTGCCCGAATGGCGCGATCTCTACAATTCGCGGCCCTCATGAACATTCCCGACACCGTGTCCAACGACCTTCCGCCCGTGCCTCCCGAAGACGACGCCACCGACGGCAAGCCGCATCCGCTGCATCGCCGCCTCAAGAGCTTCGTGAAGCGCGCCGGCCGCACCACCGACGGCCAGGCCCGCGCCTTCGCCGAGCTGGGCCCGCTGTTCCTCATTCCCTACACGCCCGAACCGCTCGACCTCACGGCGGCCTTCGGCGGCCGCGCCGGCCCGACGGTGCTGGAGATCGGCTTCGGCATGGGCGAGGCCACGGCGCACATCGCCACCGTGCTGCCCGAGACCAACTTCCTGTGCTGCGAAGTGCACGAGCCCGGCGTGGGTGCGCTGCTCAAGCGCATCGGCGAGCAGTCGATTTCGAACATCCGCATCTGCGCGCACGACGCGGTCGACGTGCTCGACCACATGCTGCAGCCCGGCACGCTGGCCGGCGTGCATGTGTTCTTTCCCGATCCGTGGCACAAGAAGCGCCACAACAAGCGCCGGCTGATCCAGCCCGAGTTCGTGACCAAGCTGGCGCAGCACCTGCGCCCGGGCGGCTACATCCACTGCGCCACCGACTGGCAGCCCTACGCCGAGCAGATGCTCGAAGTGCTGGGCGCCGAGCCGCTGCTGCGCAACACCGCGCCGGACACCGGCTACGCGGACAAGCCGGCGTATCGCCCGCTCACCAAGTTCGAGAACCGCGGCCTCAAGTTGGGCCACGGCGTGTGGGACCTGGTGTTCGAAAAACGCGCCTGAGCGCGCGTCATCTCCGCCCGCTCACTCGAGCTGGAAGCGGAACGGCAGCCGCATCGCGCCGCGCACCGCACGCCCGTCCGCCGTGCGCGCCGGGTCGAAGCGCCACTCCTTGATCGCATCGGTCGCCGCCCGCGACAACAGCGGGTGCGGCGAGCGTTCGACGCGGATGTCTTCGGGCTTGCCGTCCACGCCGACGAAGAAGGTGGTGACCACCACGCCCTCGATGCCCTCTTCCGCCAGTGCGGACGGGTACTTGGGATAGCGGCGCTGGCGGATCACCGGGTCTTTCACGACCGCGTCCGCCGCCTCCTGCCGATCGGTGCGCGGCGCTGCCATGAGGGTCGGCCCCGACGGCAATGCCATCGGCGGCCCCGCCAGTGGCAGCGGTGGCGGCTCGATCATCGATGGCGGCGGCAGGGGTGGCGGGTCGATCATCGGTTGCGGCGGCTGCGGTGCAGCCACGGGCACGAAGACCGCCGGCGCGGGCAGCGCCTTTTCCACCACCTCCGATGGGGGCGACACAACGCAACCGGCGAGCACCACGCACACCCCCCCAAGAACCCAGGACACAGTCATTTTCATAAGGGCAATTCTGGAGCACCCGCGCCTTCCGCCCTGGCCCCGAAATTGCTACACTTTTTTACTATTGTTAGCAAAGGGAAGCCAATGAACGCGTCTCGCAGGACATGGCTGGGCAAGGCCTGTGCAACGCTGCTTCTGGGAAGCGGCCTCGGTATCACCCGTCCCCTGCTGGCACAGACACCGCGCCCTGCCGGCGGCGCCGGGGCCCGCGTCGTTTTGCTCGGCCAGTCGGTGCCCCTCACGGGCAGCGCCAACGAGATCGGCAACGCCTTCGCGGCGGGCAGCCGCCTTGCCGTGAGCGACTTCAACACGCGCAACGCCGCCACCGGCCTGCAACTCAAGCTGCTGCAGCTCGACGACGGCTACGACGCCGCACGCGCCACCACCAACGCACGCACGCTGCTGGGTGCGAACAAGGCCGACATGCTGTTCGGCTTTGTCGGCACCGCCAGCAGCGAGGCCGGCGCCAAGGTCGCCACGCAGCAGGGCAGCCTGCTGTTTGCGCCCTTTGCCGCGTCCGACACGCTGCGCGGCCCCGAGCACCCGAACGTGTTCCATGTGCGCCCCGGCATGATCGACGAGGCCCTCAAGATCGTGCGCCAATGCGCCACCGTGGGGCAAAAGCGCATCGCGCTGGTGGGCGACGACGACGCCATGGGCCGCGCCGGCCTGGCCGCCGTGCAGCAGGCCGTCACCGAACTCAAGCTGCCGCCGCTGGTTGCGAGCGCGCTGGTGCCGGCGGGCGCCGACAAGCTCGACGCCGCGCTGAAGACCGTGCAGCAGCAGACGCCCCAGGCCATCGTGCTGGTGTCGCTCTCGGGCACCACGGCCAGCGCCATCCGCACGCTGCGCAAGAGCGGCTACACGGGCAACTTCATGGCCTTCTCGATCGTCGGCATCGACCCGCTCTACGCCGAGCTGGGCAAGGACATCGGCGGCATCGTGATCTCGCAGGTCGTGCCCTCGCCGCGCCCCTCGGCCATTCCGATCGTCAAGGAGTACCTCGCGGCGGTCGACAACTCCGACCAGACCGCGTCGTACGAAGGGCTCGAAGGCTTCATCGCCGCCAAGGCCGCGGGCGAGGCGGTGCGCCGCGCGGGCCGTGGCTTCAACACCGCAACGCTGCAGCGCACGATGACGGCGATGACCGACTACGACGTGGGTGGCTTCCGCATCAACCTGCGCCCGGGCCTGCGCGACAACGTGCGCAGCATCGACCTGATCAGCATCTCGGCCGACGGCCGCGTGCTGCGCTGAAGCACCTCACACAGCACCGTCACCCAGCAGCTCGGTAAAGCGCTGCTGCACATACAGCGCCGTGGCCCCAAGCGGCCGCCCCGGCAGCCACAGCATGCGCACCGACAGCCGCGGCAACGCCAGCGAGGGGCAAGGCACTTCCTTCAGCGCCTTGCTGAAGCCCTCGTAGCGCGCGATGTTGATGGGCAGCACGGCCCAGCCCAGGTTGTCGGCCACCATCTCCGCCGTGCTGTAGAAGCTGTCGGAGCGCCACACGCGCGGGCTGTAGGCCACCTCGTGCACGTCGTCCGCATGCATCAGCAGCTGCCGTTGCCGGGCCAGGTCCTGGCGCCGCACCGTGCGGCCGTCGGCCAACGGATGGTCGCTGGCCACGAACACGCCCTGGCGCACGCTGCCGATGTGGCGCTGGTCGAAGCTGGCGTGCACCGGGCCGCGGTCGAAGTGAAAGGCCGCGCTGGCGCGCTCCTGCTCGACATAGTCGGCCACCTCGGTCGCGGTGCCGTTCAGCAGCGTGAGTTCGAGGCTCGGAAACTTCGCCGAAATCTCGCGCATCAGCGTGCCGATGGCGGTGTACGGCAGGGCTTCGTCCAGCGCCAGCGACAGCGCGGCCTCGTCGCCCTCGTGCAGCGAGCGGGCGCGCTGGTCGAGTTGCTCGGCCTGCCGCAGCAGCTCGCGCGCCTCGAGCAGCAACACCCGGCCCGCGTCGGACAACTGCGCGTTGCGGCGCGAGCGGTCGAACAGCGCCACGCCGAGGTCGACCTCGAGCAGCCCGATGGCGGTGCTCACGGCCGACTGGGCCTTGCCCAGATGGCGCGCCGCGGCCGAAAACGAGCCGCATTCGGCGGTCGTCACGAACTGGCGCAATTGATCGACGGTCCATTCCATTTCGGTCACCCATCTATTTTTCAGATCGATTCCATCTTTATTCATTCATTTCAATGACGCAAGATGGCGCCATGACGAATGTGAACAACAAGACGACACCGGCGTTCGAACTGAGCTGGTGCAGCGATCCTTCCCAGGCCCAGGCGATGACCGCCCTGTTCCTGCAGCAACTTTCTCCCGCCTACATCTCGCACGCCGAGCTGCAGGAGCAGCGCGCCGTGGCCGTCGGCGAATGGCGCCCCGACCTGCCCAGCCTCTTTGAAACCCAGCTGCGCGAGACACTGGCGCTCGACCCGTCCACGGCCACCGCGCGTGTGGCCGTCGCGCGAATCGACGGCGCACTGGCCGGCTTCGCGCTGGTCTCGATCGACGACGCCCGCCGCGCCGCGCGCAGCTTCGCGACGCTCGACGACCTCGTCGTCGACGCGCGCTTCCAGGGCATGGGCTTGGGCGGGCAGCTGTTCGACTGGGTCTGCGCCGAGCTGCAGCGCCGCGGCATCCAGCGCCTCTTTCTCGAAAGCGGCATCGGCAACACCCGCGCGCACGACTTCTTCCACGCACGCGGCTGCACGACCGTCTCCGTCACGATGCTCAAGGAACTGGACGGCACCACCGCACAGTCGCACGACCGGAGGGCCACGTTATGAACGGCTTGAACCCCACCGCAAAGAAATGGATCACGCTCGGCATCGTCTCGATGGCGCTGTTGCTGATCGTGGTCGACATGACCGTGCTCTACACGGCGCTGCCCACGCTCACGCACGACCTGGCCGCATCGGCCACCGAGAAGTTGTGGATCCTCAACGCGTACACCGTGGTCGTCTCCGGCTTCCTGCTGGGCATGGGCGCGCTGGGCGACCGCGTGGGCTACCGGCGCATGTTCGTCGCGGGCCTGGCCGTGTTCGGCGTGGCCTCGCTGTGCGCGGCCTACGCGCCGAACCCGGCCGTCCTCATCGCCGCGCGCGCCCTGTTGGGCGTGGGCGCGTCGATGATGATGCCGGCCACGCTGGCGATCCTGCGGCTGGTGTTCACCGACGAGCGCGAGCGCGCCGTGGCCATCGGCGTGTGGGCCTCGGTGGCCTCGGGCGGCGCGGCGCTCGGGCCGGTCGTGGGCGGCGTGCTGCTCGAATACTTCTGGTGGGGTTCGGTGTTTCTCATCAACGTGCCCGTGGTGGTGCTCGCGCTGGTGCTGGCCCTGTGGCTGCTGCCGACGCAGAAGAACACCGGCACGCGCCCGTGGGACTTCATCGGCTCGGTGCAGGTGCTGGTCGGGCTGGTCTTCCTCGTGCTGACCATCAAGGAGCTCACGAAGTTCGCTCCCTCGGTCACGACAGCCGCCATCACCGGCGTGCTCGCCGTGGTGGCCATGGCCCTCTTCGTGCGGCGCCAGCGGCGCAGCAGCGCGCCGCTGATCGACTTCCGCCTGTTCCGCAACGCGTACTTCTCGGGCGGCGTGATCGCGGCCATCGTGGCCTCGGTGGCGCTGATCGGTGTCGAGCTGGTGTTCAGCCAGCGGCTGCAGCTGGTGGTCGGCCTCACGCCGCTGCAGGCCGGTCTCACCCTGCTGCCGCTGCCGCTGGCAGCCTTCGTGTCGGGGCCTCTCGCGGGCCTGCTGCTGGCGCGCATCGGCTCGCGCCCCGTCATCCTGGGCGGCCTCGTCACCACGGCGCTGGCGCTGTGCGCGCTGGCACTGGCGGTCGATGCCGCAGGCCTGCTCAAGCCGGCCATCCTGGTGCTGCTGGGGCTGGGCGTGGGGGCGACCATCACGGCGGCGTCCAACGCGGTCATGAACAACGCGCCCGTGGAACACGCCGGCATGGCGGCGTCGATCGAAGAGGTGTCGTACGAACTCGGCGGCGTGCTGGGCATCGCGCTGCTGGGCAGCGTGCTCTCGTCGAGCTACACGGCCGCGCTGGTCATTCCCGAAGGCCTGGCCGTGCCGGCCTCGGCGAGCGACAGCATCGACGCCGCGCTGCTGGCCGCAGAGACGCTGCCCGCGCCGATTGCCACGCAGCTCGTGGCGCTCGCGCACACGGCCTTCGACCAGGCTTTTTTCTCGGTGATGGGCGTGGCCGTGGCGATCGTGATTGCGGCGGCCTGCGCCGTGGCCTTCCTCGGCTGGCGGGCCCGCCCGACGGCTGCGCAGCGCACCGAGCGCTGCGCCTAACCGGCCTCAGGCGCTCGCGGCTTCGTCGATGAGCGCCGCCACGGCCTGCGGCTGCGAGGCCAGCGAGGCATGGCTGGCTGCCAGCGTGATGACCTTCTTCGCGCCCAGCCGCGCCGACATGCGCTCCTGATTGACGGGCGAGATCATGCGGTCCTCGCTCGAGATCTGGTACCACGACGGCTTCTTCTTCCAGGCCGGCGCCGTGATGGTGTCGCCGAAGGTGCTGGCCAGCGGCGCCTTCTGCGTGAGGCCCATCACCAGGCCTTCTTCGGCGCTCAGGTCCTGGCAGAAGCTCTCGTGGTATTTCTCGGGGATCACCCACAAATAGCCGTCGCTGTCGGGCGCCAGGTTGGGCACGGCCACCGGCGGATGCTCCTGCGTGATGCCGCCGGGGCTTTCGCCGGCGTCGGGTGCGAAGGCGGCGATGTAGACCAGCCCGACCACGTTGGGCATGTCGCCGGCCTGCGTGATCACCGCGCCGCCGTACGAGTGGCCGACCAGCAGCACCGGCCCCTGAACCTGCGCCACCATCTTGCGTGTGCGCTCGGCGTCGTCGGCCAGCGAGGTCAGCGGCAGCTCGACCGCGCGGATGGCCGTGTGGCCCTTGCGCAAGAGTTCAACGATGACGTTGTGCCAGTGCGCCGCGCCGCCCCAGAAACCATGGACCAGCACGACCGTCGGTTGGTTGTTGCTCATGATTCGCCACCTTCCAGTGAAGAAATAAGACACCGAGCCGCCGGAATGGCGGGCCGGGAAGGTCTTATACGCCTGCGCCCTGCCCGCGTTGTGACAAGACCATCAGCCCATCACCCCGTGCGCACCAGCCCCTGCAGCGCGTCGAGCGACAGCAGCTCGATGCGCCCGTAGCCCAGCGACACCACGCCCTCGGTCGCCAGCGCGTTGAGTTCCTTCGACAGCGTCTGGCGCGTCACGCCGAGCATCATGGCCAGCGCCTCCTGCGACAGCATGAGTTCGTGCCGCAGGTGCACCGACTGCGTGGCGTCGCCGCGCGCCAGCACCAGCAGCCGGTGCGCCACGCGCGCGCGCAGGCTGCGCAAGGTGGCGTCTTCGGCCAGGCCGTAGAGCATGCGCACGCGCGCGGCCAGCATGGCGGCGATGGCGTTCGAAAACGCCACGTCGCGCATCTGCCGCGCAAAGGCATCGGGCGACACCACCAGCAGGTCGAGTGCTTCGAGCGCGGTGGCGTCGTGCGTGCGCGGCGAGCCGTCGATGAGCGTGATCTCGCCGAACCAGTTGCCCGGCTCCAGCACCGCGAGGATGGCCTCGCGCCCGTCCTGGCGCAGCGACGAGATCTTGATGGTGCCCGCCACCAGCCCGTAGAAGCCGCCGCCCGCGGCATGGATCGGGTCGCCCTGGCGGAACACCATCGTGCCGCGCCGCACGTGCAGCAATTCGGCCGCGCCCACCAGCGCGTCGCGCTGCGCGCGCGGCATGCTGGTGAACCACGGGTTGCCGTCGAGCGCGGTGCGGTGCGCGGCCGAAAGGCGCGGCTTGGTCGAGGTGGCCATGGAGGAGGAAAGGGAGAGGAAGGGCACCCGAGGCGGGTTTACCAGAAGCCTGCATTGTCAAATTCTTGACAGTTGAAGGTCAAGCGCAGGTCTACAGTGACCGCCATTCCCCAAGAACGGAGACGCACACGATGAATGCACGGGCAAGTTTCAAGAGCATGCAGGAAAGCACGCGCGAAGACTGGCAACTGATCGGCGGCGAGTTCATGCAGTTCACGGGCGGCCTGCCCGCACGCGTGATCAAGCACCTGCAGATCCTCGAAGGCGACTACGGCGGCTTTCCGGTCGACCGCTACACGCACTCGCTGCAGACCGCCACGCGCGCGCTGCGCGACGGCCGCGACGAGGAGTACGTGGTGTGCGCGCTGCTGCACGACATCGGCGACACGCTCGGCACCTTCAACCACCCCGACATTGCCGCCGCCATCCTCAAGCCCTTCGTGAGCGAGGCCAACCACTGGATGGTGCAGAACCACGGCATCTTCCAGGGCCACTACTTCTTTCACCACATCGGGCTGGACCGCGACATGCGCGACAACTTCAAGGACCACCCGCACTACGAGCGCACCGCCGAGTTCTGCGCGCTCTACGACAACCCGGCCTTCAACCCCAAGGCCGAGACCCTGCCCATCAGCGAATTCGAACCCATGCTGCGCCGCCTGATGGCGCAGCCCAAGCAGAGCATCTACAAGACCGTGCTCACCGAGCAGGCCACCGCCTGATCCCCGACAAAGGACACACGACCATGAACGCAACCTCCGCCTCCGAAATCCAGAAGCTCGTCTCCGCCGAAGAATGGCAACTGCGCGTCGACCTCGCCGCCTGCTACCGCCTCGTGGCGCTGTACGGCTGGAGCGACCTGGTGTTCACGCACATCAGCGCGCGCGTGCCCGGCCCCGAGCACCACTTCCTGATCAACCCCTACGGTTTGATGTTCGACGAGATCACGGCGTCGAGCCTGGTCAAGGTCGACCAGCAGTGCAACAAGATCATCGAGTCGCCCTACCCGGTGAACCCGGCCGGCTTCGTGATCCACAGCGCCGTGCATGCCGCGCGCGAAGACATCCAGTGCGTGCTGCACACCCACACCAAGGCCGGCATCGCGGTGAGCGCGCAGAAGAACGGCGTGCTGCCCATCAGCCAGCAATCGACCTTCGTGCTGGCCTCGCTGGCCTACCACGACTACGAAGGCGTGGCCTTCCGCGACGACGAGAAGCCGCGCCTGCAGGCCGACATGGGCCATGCGAACTTCCTCATGCTGCGCAACCACGGACTGCTGACCTGCGGCAAGACCATTGCCGACGCCTTCCTTTCGATGTACACCTTCGAGAACACCTGCCAGATCCAGATCGCCGCGCAGGCCGGTGGCGGCGAACTCACGCACGTGAATCCGAAGATCATCGAGGGCGTGGGCCAGGCGATGAAGGTGCAAAGCGGCGGCCTCGGCGGCATGTTCGTCTGGCCTTCGCTGATTCGCAAACTCGACCGCATCGACGACAGCTACAAACAATAAGACCACGCGTCGGTCCCGGTTTCCACGGCTGCCAGCGCCCGCGCGACGGGTGCCGGCAGCCTTTTTTTTAAGCGCGTTCAAGAAGAACGACAGAGGAGACACCACCCCATGGACACCACGCTCATCGTGACCCGGTTCCTGTTCGGCGCGCTCGCGCTCGTGATGTTCGGGCTGGGGCTGTCGCTCTCACTCGAAGACTTCCGGCGCCTGTTCAAGCACCCGAAGGCCGTGACCCTCGCGCTCGTGCTGCAGGTCATCGGCCTGCCGCTGGCCTGCTACGCCATCATCGTGGGCTTCGGCCTGTCGCCGGTGTTCGCCATCGGGCTCATGCTGCTGGCGGCCTCGCCGGGCGGCATCTCGGCCAACCTGTTCTCGCACCTGTTCGGCGGCAACGTGGCGATGAACATTTCGCTCACCGCCGTGAACACGCTGCTGTCGATCGTCACGCTGCCGCTCATCGCCAACTGGGCCATCAACCACTTCGCGCCGAGCGGCCAGGTGGTGCCGCTGCAGACGCGCAAGCTGGTCGAGGTGATCGCCATCGTGCTGGTGCCGGTGGCCATCGGCATGTTCGTCGCATCGCGCAAGCCCGGCTTCGCGGCGCGCATGGAAAAGCCGACCAAGATCTTCAGCGGCGTCGTGCTCGCGGTGGTCACGGTGCTCGCCATCGCCAACGAGTGGAAGACCATCACCTCCACCTTCGCCGAGATCGGCGTGCCGGTGCTGCTGTTCAATCTCGTGAGCCTGCTGGCGGGCTACTACCTGAGCCGCGCGGCCGGCCTGGACAAGCCGCTGGCCACCGCCATCAGCTACGAGATCGGCATCCACAACTCCACGCTCGCCATCTTCATCGCGGTGAGCGTGCTCGGGAGCTTTCCGCTCGCGCTGCCGGCCGCGATCTACTCGGTGGTGATGTACATCACGGCCCCGCTGTTCGGATGGTTGCTGCTGCGACGCGGCCAACCGGCGGTCGTGCCTGCGCCATGATGCGCGCATGGAACTGAGACAACTGCGCTACTTCGTCAAGGTCTGCGAACTGCGCAGCATGGGCCGCGCGGCCGTGGAGCTGGGGGTGGTGACCTCTGCGCTGAGCCAGCAGATCAGCCGGCTCGAGAGCGAACTCTCGACACGGCTGCTGCGCCGCCATTCGACCGGCGTCATGCCCACCGATGCGGGCCTGGCCTTCCTGCACCAGGCGCAACTCACCTTGCGCCACGCCGACGACGCGGTGCGTGCGGCGCAGCAAGCGCGCCTGTCGGGCCATGTGAGCGTGGGCCTGGCGCCCACCACCGCCACCGTGCTGGGCGTGCCGCTCATGCAGGCCATGCAGGCGCGCTACCCCGAGGTGCGGCTGCACATGGTCGAGGCGCTGTCGGGCCACCTCACGACGATGCTGCATGCGCGCCAGCTCGACCTGGCCGTGCTGTTCCAGACCGACACGCCGCGGCGCTGGAGCGTGGCGCCGCTGCTGGCCGAAAAGCTCTTCGTGATCGCCTCGCCCACGCTGACGCCGCGCCCCAAAGGTGCGAAGGTGCGGCTGTCGCAACTGGCCGAGGTGCCGCTGATCCTGCCCAGCGGCAGCCACGGCCTGCGCGCCACGCTGATGGCGGCCTTCGCACGGGCGCGCGTGGCGCCGCGCATCGTGGCCGAAGTCGACGGCCTGGCGCTGCTGATGGACGCGGTGCGCGCCGGCCACGGCGCCACCATCCAGCCCGGCGCCGCCACCGCGCGGCACGACCGCGACGACCTCGAGCTCACGCAGATTTCCGACGCCCACGTGGGGCGCCGCAACCTGCTCGTGAGCCTGTCGGACGATGAGCTTTCGCCCGCCGCGCTGGCCGCGCGCGTGGTGGTCACCGAAACGGCCCGCACGCTGGTCAGCGAAGGCCGCTGGGCCGGCGCAAGTCTTCTCGAAAGCTGAACACCTGTTGCGTCTTTCGGCCTTTCGCGTGAAGGCCATGCGCCCTAAAGTCTCCTGCATTCCAAGGAGACCCACGAGTGATAGATGTACTGGTTGTCGGTGGCGGCAATGCCGCGCTGTGCGCCGCGCTGATGGCGCGCGAGGCCGGCGCTTCGGTGCTGCTGCTGGAGGCCTCGCCGAAAGCATGGCGCGGCGGCAATTCGCAGCACACCCGCAACCTGCGCTGCATGCACGACGCGCCGCAGGACGTGCTGGTCGAGGCCTACCCTGAAGAGGAGTACTGGCAAGACCTCTTGAAGGTGACCGGCGGCCTGACCGACGAGCACCTGGCCCGCCTCGTGATCCGCGCTTCGTCGAACTGCCGCGACTGGATGCGCCGCCACGGCGTGCGCTTCCAGCCGCCACTGTCGGGTGCGCTGCACGTGGCGCGCACCAACGCCTTCTTCATGGGCGGCGGCAAGGCGCTCGTCAACGCCTACTTTCGCAGCGCCGAAACGCTCGGCGTGCAGATTCGCTACGACACGCCCGTGGCCTCGGTCGAACTCGACGGCGACCGCTTCGTCGCCGTGCGCACCGAGGCCGGCGAGCGCATCGAAGCCAGGAGCTGCGTGCTGGCCTCGGGCGGTTTCGAATCGAACCGCGAATGGCTGCGCGAAGCCTGGGGCCAGAACGAACGCGGCGAGTGGCCGGCCGACAACTTCCTCATTCGCGGCACGCGCTTCAACCAGGGCGTGCTGCTCAAACACATGATCGCCGCGGGCGCCGACAGCATCGGCGATCCGTCGCAGGGTCACATGGTCGCCATCGACGCGCGCGCACCGCTGTACGACGGCGGCATCTGCACGCGCATCGATTGCGTGTCGCTCGGCGTGGTGGTCAACCGCGACGCGCAGCGCTTCTACGACGAGGGCGAAGACTTCTGGCCCAAGCGCTATGCGATCTGGGGCCGGCTCGTGGCGCAGCAGCCGGGGCAGATCGCCTGGTCGGTCATCGACCAGCAGGCGGTGGGCCGCTTCATGCCGCCCGTGTTCACCGGCACGCAGGCGAACACGCTCGGCGAACTCGCGCAGAAGATCGGCCTGGACGAAGCCACCTTCGTGCGCACCGTGCAGGACTACAACGCCGCCTGCCGCGTCGGCCGTTTCGACCACACCGCGCTGGACGACTGCCACACCGAAGGCCTCGCGCCCGCCAAGACGCACTGGGCGCGGCCGATCGACACGGCGCCCTTCTACGCCTACCCGCTGCGCCCCGGCATCACCTTCACCTACCTCGGCCTGAAGGTCGACGAGACCGCGGCCGTGCGCTTCGGCGGACGGCCGAGCCCCAACTTGTTCGTGGCCGGCGAAATGATGGCCGGCAATGTGCTGGGCAAGGGCTACACGGCCGGCGTGGGCATGAGCATCGGCACGGCCTTCGGGCGCATCGCCGGGACACAGGCTGCGAAGGCCGCCAAGAACCATTCGAAGAATTCCCCGGAGACCGCCCTTGCAGCAGCTCACTGACCTCGTCGCACGCGCCCGTGCGGATGCCGACGGCATCGGCAGCACCCCGTCTCCATCGCAGCGCGTGATCCCGATCCAGCCCGCGCTGCCGTTGACCGCCAGCGAGGGCGAGGTCGCGCGCATCCTGCAGATCTGCAACGCCTGCCGCTACTGCGAAGGCTTCTGCGCCGTGTTCCCCGCGATGACGCGCCGGCTCGAATTCGGCAAGGCCGACACGCACTACCTCGCCAACCTGTGCCACAACTGCGGCGCGTGCCTGCATGCCTGCCAGTACGCACCGCCGCACGAGTTCGCGGTCAACGTGCCGCAGGCGATGGCGCAGGTGCGCCTGCAGACGTACCACGACTACGCCTGGCCGCCCGCGATGGGCGCGCTCTACAAGAAGGCCGGGCTCACCGTGGCACTCGCACTGGCGGGCGGGCTCGCGCTGTTCCTCGTGCTGGCCGTGACGATGTCGGGCTCGCTGCTGCACGAGCCGCTCGCGGGCAACTTCTACGCGATCTTTCCGCACAACTTCCTCGCGCTGGTGTTCGGTACGGTGTTCCTGTTCGTGATGTTTGCTTTGGCCATGGGCACGCGCCGCTTCTGGCGCGAGGTGTCGCCCGCGAACGACCCCGGCAACGCCCCCGACCTGCCGGGCGTGCGCCGCGCAGCGAGCGCCGAAGCCGCGCACGACGCGTTGCACCTGACCTACCTGGACGGTGGCCACGGCGAAGGCTGCAACAACGCCGACGACCGCTTCACGCTGTGGCGCCGGCGTTTTCATCACTTCACCTTCTACGGCTTCATGCTGTGCTTCGCCTCCACCTGCGTGGCGACGCTGTACCACTACCTGTTCGACCTGCATGCGCCCTATGCGCTCACGAGCCTGCCCGTGCTCTTGGGCACCGCGGGTGGCATCGGCCTCGTGCTCGGCCCCGTCGGCTTGCTGTGGCTGAACCTGCGTCGCCACGCCGCGCACGGCGATGCGGCGCAGCGGCCGATGGACCGCGGCTTCATCGCGCTGCTGCTGCTCACCAGCCTCACCGGCCTGGCACTGCTCGCGTGGCGCGACACGCGCTTCATGGCGCTGCTGCTCGCCGTGCACCTGGGCGTGGTGATGGCGCTCTTTCTCACGCTGCCCTACGGCAAGTTCGCGCACGGCATCTTCCGCTGCGCGGCGCTCCTGAAGTTCGCCATCGAGAAGCGACTGCCCAGCCGGCTTCGGCTGGGCGCCGATTGAATGCACCGAATCCTGCACTTTCACAACGACACGGAGACCTCACGACCATGAAACGCCACACCTTTCTTCGCACCGCCGTCGCCATGCTGATGCTCGCCGCAGGCATGGCCTCTGCCGCCGACTGGCCCGCGAAACCCATCACCCTTGTCGTGCCCTTCGTGGCGGGCGGCACCACCGACATCGTCGCGCGCACCATCGGCCAGAAGCTCTCCGAAGCGCTCAAGCAGCCGGTGATCGTCGACAACCGCGGCGGCGCAGGCGGCACCGTGGGCGCGACCATCGCCGCGAAGGCACCGGCCGACGGCTACACGCTGTTCCTGGCCACCATCGCGCATGCGATCGCACCGGGCCTGTACAAGAAGCTGCCCTACGACTTCCAGCGCGACTTCGATCCGGTGGCGCTCGCGGCCTCCACGCCTAACGTGCTGATCGTCAACGAGAAGGTGCCCGCGAAGACGATGGCCGAACTCGTGGCGTACATCAAGGCCAACCCCGGCAAGGTCAACTTCGGCTCGGCCGGCAGCGGCAGCACCGAGCACATTTCGGGCGAGCTGTTCCGCTCGATGACCAAGACCGACATCGTGCATGTGCCCTACAAGGGCGGCGCGCCGATGATGGCCGACCTCATGGGCGGGCAGATCCAGATGGCGATCGAGACCAGCCCCTCGGCCTCGCCGCACATCCGCGCCGGCAAGGTGCACGCGCTGGCCGTGACGACGAAGACGCGCGCGCCCGCCTACCCCGGCGTGCCCACGCTCGACGAGGCGGGCCTCAAGGGCTATGACATGACGACGTGGTTCGCGCTCATGGCGCCGCACGGCACGCCGCCCGAGATCGTGCAGCGCCTGAACACCGAGCTGGCCCGCGCGGTGCAGCAGCCCGATGTGGTCAAGCGCTTCGAAGAACAGGGCGTGACCGCCGGCAACATGAAGCCCGCCGAACTCGCGACCTTCATCGGCACCGAGACGACCAAGTGGGTCAAGGTGGCGAAGGACGCCGGCGCCACCGCCGAGTAAGCGGCCCGGGTCGGACAAGGCCCTACGCCCAGGGCGGAAACCCGCTGGCCGGGGCCAACGCGTGTTGTCTGCAGAATAGGCGGCCATGCATGTTCGAAAAGCCGCCGCTCTCGCCCTCGTCCTGTCCACCCTCTCCCTCCCCGCCATCGCGGCGTCCATTCCCAAAGACCTGAAGCCCTCCGACGCAGCCGAAGCCCGCATCGAATCGCTGATCGCGCGCATGACGCCGCAGGAAAAGGCGGGCCAGCTCAGCCTCTACGGCCCCGCCGACATCAACATCCCGAACAACCCGCAGGCCGGCTGGCGCAACGGGCAGCAGGAGACCGAGGACGTGCGCAACGGGCGGCTCACGGGCCTGTTCAACAACGCCGGCCTCGAAGGCAAGCGGCGGTTGCAGCAGGTGGCGGTGCGCGAATCGCGGTTGGGCATTCCGCTGATCTTCGGCGCCGACGTGATCCACGGCTTTCGCACCATCTTCCCGATGCCGCTGGCCGAAGCTTCGAGCTGGGAGCCCGCGCTGGCCGAGCGCACCGCGCGCGCGGCGGCGGTCGAGGCCACGGCCGACGGCTTTCGCTGGACCTTCGCGCCGATGGTCGACATCGCGCGCGACGCGCGCTGGGGCCGCGGCCTCGAAGGCGTGGGCGAAGACCCGTACCTCGCACGCCAGTTCGCAGCGGCGCGCGTGCGCGGCTTCCAGGGCAGCAACCTTTCGAATGCCGATTCGATGCTCGCCACGCCCAAGCACTTCGCGGCCTACGGCGCGGCCGAGGGCGGGCTCGACTACAACACGAGCGAAATCTCTGAACGCACGCTGCGCGAGGTCTACCTGCCTCCGTTCCGCGCGGCGCTCGATGCGGGCGCGCTCTCGGTCATGAGCGCGTTCAACGAGATCGGCGGCGTTCCCTCGACCGCCAACCCCGCGCTGCTCACCGGCGTGCTGCGCGACGAATGGAAGTTCAAGGGCTTCGTGGTGTCCGACTACACGGCCGACGAAGAACTCATCGAACACGGCCACGCCGCCAACAGCCGCGAGGCCGCCAAGCTGGCCTTCATGGCTGGCACCGACGTGAGCATGCAAAGCGGCCTGTACATCCGCCACCTGCCCGACCTCGTGGCCTCGGGCGAGGTGCCGATGGCGCGGCTCGACGAGGCCGTGCGGCGCGTGCTGCGTGTCAAGCTCAAGCTCGGCCTCTTCGACGACCCGATGCGCGGCCTCGATGGTCCTCCGGCCGAACAGCGCGTGGAGAACCCCGAGTTCATCGCCCTGGCCCGCGAGAGCGCGCGTCGCTCGATCGTGATGCTGAAGAACGAGGGCCAGCTGCTGCCGCTGGCCAAGACCGGTCCGCAGAAGATCGCGCTGATCGGCCCCTTCGCCGAAGGCACCAAGGACCTGATGGGCTCCTGGAGCCTGTTCCCGGGCCAGTCCGCGCCCGTGGGCATCGACGAAGGCCTGCACGCCGCGCTGGGCATCGAGGCCTCGCGGCTGACCGTCACGCGCGGCACGAACGTCGAGGCGCCCCTGCCCGGCGGCATCGAAACCGCCGTGGCCGCCGCACGCGACGCCGACGTGGTGGTGCTGGCCATCGGCGAGAGCCAGAAGATGTCGGGCGAGTCGCGCTCACGCAGCGACATCGGCCTGCCGCAGGCGCAGCAAGACCTGGCCGAGGCCGTGGCCGCCACGGGCAAGCCGGTGGTCGTGCTGCTGAGCAACGGCCGCGCAATGGCACTCAAGGGTGCGGTGCGCAACGCGCGCGCCATCGTCGTGACCTGGTTCCTCGGCGTGCAGACCGGCCACGCGATCGCGGATGTGGTGTTCGGCGACGCCAACCCTTCGGGCCGCCTGCCCGTGAGCTTTCCTCAGACTGCTGGCCAGGTGCCCTACTACTACGCCCACAAGCGCACCGGCCGCCCCTCGCCCGAGAGCGCGCCGGGCACGGCCTTCAAGACGCGCTACCTGGACGCGACGAACGAGGCGCTGTACCCCTTCGGTTTCGGCATCGGCTATGCGCCGGTGCGCTACGACCAGGTCGAGCTGAGCAGCGACCGGCTTGCCATCGGCAACACGCTGCGCGTGCGCGCCACGGTCACCAACACGGGCACACGCGAGGCGGAAGAAGTGGTGCAGCTGTACCTGGCCCAGCGCGCGGCGAGCGTGACGCGGCCGGTGCGTGAGCTGAAGAATTTCCGCAAGGTGCGGATTGCGCCGGGTGCGTCGGAGGTGGTCGAGTTCACTGTCGGCGATGACGATCTGCAGTTTCTGGGGCGGGACATGAAGCCTGTGGTCGAGCCGGGTGAGATCGATCTGTGGGTGGCGCCTTCTGCTGCGGGCGGGATTCAGAAGCGCTTCGTGTTGACGCGGGAGTGAGCTGACGCGCGAGCTAGCTCGCTTGCCGCAGACGTCGCACCACACCGGTCACAGCACGCGCTGCGCCAACGCCGACGAAAAAAGCTGCGCCCCTTCATTGCGCAGCAAGGTCACGAGGCGCCGCGCCGCCGGCGACAGGTAGCCCTCCTTGCGGTATGTGACGCCCAGGTGGCGGCGCAGCGTGGTCTCCTTGAGCGGCACCTCGCGCAGCGTGCCTTCGCGCCCGGCCGCACCGAGCGTGTGGCGCGACAGGAAGCTCAACATGTCGGAGCGCGAGATGAGGCGCGGCAGCAGCGGGATCGAGTTCGCGTTGACCTGCACCGCAGGCAACGGCAGCCCGCGCGACTGAAACGCCGCATCGAGCCACTGGCGGCTGGGAATGGGGTCGGCGGGCAGCACCCAGCGCCATTGCAACAGCGACTTCATCGTGATCTTCGGCAGGTCGAACACGGGGTGCTGCGGGCTGGCGGCGACCACCACCACGTCCTCGACGATCGAATGCGTGACGAAGGCCGGGTCGTGCGCGGGCATGAGGCCGATCAAGAGGTCGATGGCGCCTTCACGCAGCCGCTCGCGCAGCGCCATGCTGGGCGCGACGGTGATGTCGATGCGCGTGTCGCCGGCCTCGGCCAGCAGCAGGTTGCACACCTCGGGCAGCACGTGGTCGGCCGCAATGGGCCCGCTGCCGATGCGCACGTGGCCCGCGTTGCCCTTGGCGAAATCGCTCACCTCGCGCAGCGCCTCTTCGGTGGCGCCGCGCAGCAGCCGGGCGCGCGCCAGCAGCACCTCGCCCACCGCCGTGAGCTGGATGCCCCGGCCCTTGCGCTCGAACAGCGCGCTGCCGAAGGCCTCCTCGAGCCGCTGCACCGCCTTGGTCAGCGCGGGCTGCGTGCGGCCCAGCTTGTCGGCAGCCTGGCCCAGGTGGCCGGTGTCGGCGACCACCTCGAAATATTTCAGGTCGCGCAGCTGGATGTCCATTCATAGCTCCGAGGAATCGTTGAATGAACATTATCGATTGGACGGAATGAATGGCGATTTCCACAATCCAGCCCACACAGACCCTCGAACGACCTTCTTCTTTCTCCATGCACCCCACCGTCCTGGTCACCGCGCCACGGCTTGCCACCGCCGGCGCCGACCTTCTCGCCGAAGCCGGCGCCCGCGTCATCTACCTTGCCAACGCAGACGGCGTTGAAGAAGTCGAGCAGCTGATGGCGAGCGAACCCATCGACGCCGTCATCTCGCGCACCGTGCAGCTGTCGGCCCGCGCCATCGCCGCATGCCCGACGCTGAAGGTGATCTCCAAGCACGGCGTGGGCGTGAGCAACATCGACGTCGAAGCGGCCACCGCGCGCGGCATTCCGGTCTATGTCACGCCCGGCGCCAATGCGCAATCGGTCGCCGAGATGACGCTCGGCCTGATGCTCGCCGCCGCCCGCCGCATCGGCTGGATGGACCGCGAACTGCACGACGGCCGCTGGTCGCGCGCGCAAGACGGCGTGGAACTGCATGGCAAGACGCTGGGCCTGGTCGGCTTCGGCCAGATCGGCCAGCGCGTCGCCCGGGTGGGCCTCGCGCTCGGCATGCAGGTGGCCGCGTTCGACCCGGCCCTCGGAAACGGCCCGAGCCCGGTGGCCGGCGTGCGCCTGCTGCCTTCGTTCGATGCGCTGCTGCCGCTGAGCGATGTGCTCAGCCTGCACGTGCCGCTCAACCGCCACACGCGCCAGATGCTCGGCGCCGCGCAACTCGCGGCACTGCCGCGCGGCGCGATCGTCGTCAACACGGCGCGCGGCGAGGTGATCGACGAGCCCGCGCTCGTCGCCGCGCTGCAAAGCGGTCAGTTGCACGCGGCCGGCCTCGACACCATGGCCGACGAACCCCTGCCCGCCGGCAGCCTGCTGGCTTCCTTGCCCAACGTGGTGCTCACGCCGCATGTCGGCGGCTCCACGCCCGCCGCGCTCGCAGGCATGGCCAGCGGCGCCGCCCGCAACGTGCTGGGCTGGCTGCAAGGCCGCCCGGTCGATCCTTCGGCTTGCGTGAACCCGCAGGTTTTGTCTTCACCCCTTCTGCACGGAATCACCGCATGACCGCCCCCCTCTCCTGGCCGCCCGGCTACCGCATCAACCCGCGCGCGCCCGGCCCCGACGCCGCCCTCGTCGACGCCTTTCGCACGCTGCCCGTCGCCGCCATCGGCGATGCGATGAGCCGCAATGTCGGCACCGTCGGGCTGCGCCAGTACCACGCGCGGCTCGACACCGTGCTGTGCGGCCCCGCCGTCACCGTGCGTGTGCGGCCCGGCGACAACCTGATGATCCACAAGGCGCTGATGATGGTCGCGCCGGGCGACGTGCTCGTGATCGATGGCGGCGGCGACGTCACGCAGGCGCTGGTCGGCGGCCTGATGCGCACCACCTGCATCGCGCGCCAGCTGGCCGGCCTCGTCATCGACGGCGCGGTGCGCGACCTGTGCGAGTGGGCCGAAGACGGCATGCCGATCTTCGCGCGCGGCCACACGCACCGCGGGCCCAGCAAGGACGGCCCCGGCGAGGTGAACGTGCCGGTCTCGTGCGCGGGCCTGGTCGTGATGCCGGGCGACCTGGTGGTGGGCGACGCCGACGGCGTCATCGCCGTGCCCGCCGCCGAAGCGGCCGACGTGCTCCTCAAGACGCGGGCCCACCTGGCCCGCGAAGCCAAGATCCGCGAGACCAACCGCACCGGCACCGCCGACCCCGAGCGCTTCGACGCCGTGCTGCGCGCCAAGGGCCTGCCGGTCTGAACGGCAGCCACGAAAACACAAGAACCCCCAGGAGACAAGACATGAACCGTAGAGACTTTCTGCAGACCACCGCCTTCGTATCGATCGCCCAAGCGGCGGGCATGGCCTACGCCCAAGGCGACTGGCCGCAGCGGCCCGTGAAGCTGGTGGTGCCCTTCACGCCCGGTGGCGGCACCGACGCGACCTCGCGCCTGATTGCAGAGCGCCTCACCTCGCTCGAGCGCTGGACCGTCGTCGTCGACAACAAGCCCGGCGCGGCCGGCAACATCGGCCTCGATGCCGTGGCCAAGGCCACGCCCGACGGCTACACGATCGGCATGGGACAGACCTCGAACCTCACGATCAACCCCTGGCTCTATTCGAAGATGCCCTTCGAGGCGCTGAAAGATTTTTCGCCCATCGCCGAAGTGGCCTCGCAGCCCGTCGTGCTCGCCGTGCGCGCGGACTCGCCGCTGCGCACGCTGGCCGACTTCATCAAAGCTGCGAAGGCGAAGCCGGGCGAGTTCAGCATCGCGCAGGCCGGCAACGGCACCGTGGGGCACCTGGCCGGCGAAATGCTGGCGCGCCGCGCGGGCATCAAGGTCATGCAGGTGCCCTACAAGGGCGCAGGCCCGGCCATGAACGACCTGATCAGCGGGCAGATCGCGCTGTACTTCGGCAGCAGCGTGTCGGTGATGTCGCAGCTGTCGAACGGCCGCGCCCGCGCGCTGGCCGTCACCTCGGCCAAGCGCCTGCCCGCGCTGCCGAACGTGCCCACCGTGGCCGAACAGGGTTTCGCAGGCTTCGAGGCCACGACCTGGGTCGGCCTCGTCGGCCCGGCCGGCCTGCCCGCCGACGTGATCAACCGCATCAACGCGGCCGTCGTGAAGACGGTGGCGCGCAAGGACGTGCAGGACAAGCTCGCGCAGGAAGGCAGCGTGCCCGCCAGCGGCACGCCGCAGCAGTTCGACGCCTACATCCGCGCCGAGCACGCCAAGTGGGGCGCGCTGATCCGCGAAGCCGACATCCGGCTGGACTGAGCCGCATGGACCGGATCGACTGCGTCGTGATCGGCGCCGGCGTGGTGGGCCTGGCCATCGCGCGATCGCTCGCGATGGCCGGGCGCGAGGTCGTGATCCTCGAAGCCGAGCACGCCATCGGCACGCACACCAGCGCGCGCAATTCGGAGGTGATCCACGCGGGCATCTCGTACGCACCCGGCTCGCTCAAGGGCCGGCTGTGCGTGGCGGGCAAGGCCGCGCTGTACGCCTACTGCGCCGAACGCGGCATCGGCCACCAGCGCATCGGCAAGCTCATCGTGGCGGTGCAGGACGCGGAGCTGCCCGAGCTCGACAAGTACATCGCGCTCGGCGCGGCCCACGGCGTGACCGACCTGCGCCTCCTCGGCGCCGCCGAAGCGCGCGACATGGAGCCCGAGGTGGCCTGCGTCGGCGCGCTGCATTCGCCCTCGACGAGCATCGTCGACAGCCACGCGCTGATGCTGTCGTACCTGGGCGACGCGGAACGTGCGGGTGCCTCGCTGGCGCTGCAAAGCCGCGTGCAGGCCGTGAGGCCTACGGTGGACGGCCTCGTGGTCGAGGTGGGCGGCGCGGAAGCAACGAGCGTGCTGTGCAACACGGTGGTGAACGCGGCCGGACTCGGCGCGCAGGAAATCGCCGCACGCGTGGAAGGCATGCCCGCAGACAAGGTGCCGCCGCTGTACTACGCGATCGGCCACTATTTCTCGCTCGCGCGCAAATCGCCCTTCCGTCACCTCGTGTACCCGACCGGGCGCGAAGGCGCCTTGCGCGCCCACGTGACGCTCGACCTCGGCGGCCAATGCAAGTTCGGGCCCGACCTGAGCTGGCGCGACGGCATCGACTACAGCTTCGACGCCTCACGCGAAGCGGCCTTCTACCAGTCGGTGCGCCGCTATTACCCCGCCTTGCAGGACGGTGAGTTGCAGCCGGGCTATACCGGCATCCGCCCACGATTGGCGGGCCCGGGCTCGTCGATGCACAACACGGCGACGGATTTCGTGATCCAGACGTCTCGGGACCACGGCATCGCGGGGCTGGTCAACCTGTTCGGCATCGAGTCGCCGGGGCTGACAGCGTCGCTCGCGCTGGGCGCGCACGTCGCAGACTTGGTCGCGAAGATGCAGGCATGAAAAAACGGGCCCGAGGGCCCGTTCGTTCTTGTCAGCCCCCGAAGGGACTGCGGTCGACCAATTACAGGCCAGCCTGGCGCGTGAACGACACGCTGGGCTTCTTGTACGCAGCCGGCACTTCGTCGCGGTAGAACGCGCGGCGGTCGAGGCTGGCGAGCGGGTCGTGGGCCTTGGCGACGGCTTCAGCGCGGACCGACGAGCGGTCGGCGGTCGAGGTGAAGGTCTGTGCGCCGGCGGTGGCGCCGTCGCTGTACTCGTTGCCGGCACGGGCGGCAGCCACGGCTTGCGACGCGACTTCCGAACGCGAGAGCGTCGAGTTCACGGTGTGCACGCCGTCATAGGTTTCAGCGTGGGCACCGGCAGCAGCCAGGAGCGAGAGGGCAACGGCGGCGAGGGTCTTCGAGGCATTCATTTCAATCTCCTTCAGGTGGTGTGTCGATGGAATGAAGTTTGAACCTGAAGCGCCCAAAAAAACGGCAGCAAAAGGAATCGCGGCGTTCACGGGATTGAAACAATCGCGCGCCGCTCGCGCATGCGATGCGGTGGCCGGAACCCTGCCCTCCAGAGGGAACACGCGAGAAAGTTCTCGTCACCGGCATTCCTTGCATGCGCTCAGCGCATGCAAGGAATGCACACCGAAGCCTCAGTGCGAGATCATCCAGGGCCGCCGCGACGGGGCCGATTTCGCACCGTTCGGCGCGGTCTGCGTGGCACTGCGTCGCGACGATCCCGAGCAGCAGCCGCAGCCCGAGGGATGCCGCAGCCGCGCATAGTCGCGCGAGCTCGACGGCTCGTGCCGCGCGCGTTCGTTGGTGGCCATCGCGTGGCGCGTGTCGGCAGCCATCAGCGCCAGGCGCGGCGCGGCGGTGAACACGCGCGGCGAGGCCGTGCCGCAATCGGGGCATGCGGCGGGCTCGTCGCGCTGGCCCGAAGGCCGCAGCGATTCGAAGCCACCGCACTGCCCGCAGGCGTAGTCGTAGGTCGGCATGCGTGGGGCCTTCTCTTCTTCAGCGCAGGTCGTGCGACAGCGGCATGTCGATGCTGCCGTCGATGAACTTCACCGGCCCCGAGGCGTTCGGGTTGATGTCGAAGTCGAAGATGCCCGTGGGCAGCCACAGCGTGGCGCACGAGTTGGGCACGTCGACCACGCCACTGATGTGGCCCTGCACGGGCGCGGTGCCCAAAATCGAATAGGCCTGCGCGCCCGAGTAGCCGAACTTCTTCAGGTACTCGATGGCGTTCAGGCACGCCTGGCGGTAGGCCACGTTCACGTCCAGGTAGTGCTGCTTGCCGCTCTCGTCGACCGAGATGCCTTCGAAGATCAGGTAGTCGTTGTACTGCGGCGTGATCGGGCTGGGCTTGAAGATCGGGTTCTTGATGCCGTACTTGGCCATGCCGCCCTTGATGAGCGTGACCTTCATGTGCACCCAGCCGGCCATCTCGATGGCGCCGCAGAAGGTGATCTCGCCGTCGCCCTGACTGAAATGCAGGTCGCCCACGCTGAGGCCCGCGCCCTCGACGTACACGGGGAAGAACACCTTCGAACCGCGCGACAGATCCTTGATGTCGCAGTTGCCACCATGCTCGCGTGGCGGCACGGTGCGGGCACCTTCGGCCGCGGCCTTAGCGCGTGCTTCACCGGTCATCTTGCCCATGTGGGCGGTGCCGGCGAACGGCGGGTTCGCGAGGCCGGGCACGCGGTCCGGGTCGGTGGCGATGAGCTTGCCTTCGCGCTCGTTCCACATATCGAGCATGGGCTTGTCGGGCAGGCAGCCGATCAGGCCCGGATGGATCAACCCCGCGAAGTTGACGCCCGGAATGTGGCGCGAACTCGTGAACATGCCCTTGAAGTCCCAGATCGATTTCTGCGCTTCGGGAAAGTGATCGGTCAGAAAGCCGCCGCCGTTCTTCTTCGAGAAGAAGCCGTTGAAGCCCCAGAGGCTGTCCTGCTTGGCGCCGATATCGAGCAGGTCGACCACCAGCAGGTCACCGGGCTCGGCGCCCTTCACGCCCACCGGGCCCGAGAGGTAGTGCACGGTGCTCAGGTCGATGTCGCGCACGTCGTCGGCGCTGTCGTTGTTCTTGATGAAGCCGCCGGTCCAGTCGAAGGTCTCGAGGATGAAGTCGTCACCCGGGTTGACCCAGCAGGCCATCGGAATGTCCGGGTGCCAGCGGTTGTGGATGTTCTCGTTCTCGGTGGGCGATTGGGTCAGGTCGACCTTGATCAGCGTGTCCGTCATGTGCAGTGGCTCCTGGGGTTGTGGTTAGACAGAGAGATAGGCTTTGATGTGTTCCACATCGGTCTTGTCGCGCGCGGTCTCGTGCACGAGCCGGCCGCCTTCGATCACGAAGAGCCGGTCGGCCACGTCCATCGCGAAGCTCAGCACCTGTTCGGACACGACGATGGTGATGCCGCGCAGCTTGCGGATCTCGTTGAGCGCCTTGGCGATGTCCTTGATGATCGAAGGCTGGATGCCCTCGGTGGGCTCGTCGAGCAGCAGCACCTTGGGGTCGGTGACGAGCGCGCGCGCAATCGCAAGCTGCTGCTGCTGGCCGCCTGAGAGGTTGCCGCCCTTGCGGCTTTTCATGTCCCACAGCACGGGGAACAACGCGTAGATTTCTTCGGGAATGCGCCGGGTCTTCGAGTTCTCCAGACCGGTCTGGATGTTCTCTTCCACGGTCAGCGTCGGGAAGATCATCCGGCCCTGCGGCACGTAGGCGATGCCCTTGGCCACGCGCCTGAAGCTCTCGTCGCGCGACACGTCCTGCCCCGCCACCTCGATGCGGCCGCTCTTCAGCGGCAGGATGCCCATGAGGCTCTTGAACAGCGTGGTCTTGCCCATGCCGTTGCGGCCCATGATGGCGATGGTTTCGTTCGCATGGCCTTCGAACGAGAGGCCGTGCAAGGCCTCGCTCTGGCCGTAGGCGACGTGCAGGTCTTCGACCTTCAGCATGACGGTGCTCATTTCAAAGGCTCCAGCGCGGGGTTGATCTGTCTTGCTCCCTCTCCCGCTTGCGGGAGAGGGCTGGGGTGAGGGCTTTGGGCGGTGGAAAAGGTCTGGCTGTGACGAAGGCCCGCGACCCTCACCCTAGCCCTCTCCCGCAAGCGGGAGAGGGGACAACACAAGCTCGGCTTCACCCTAGTGCCCCAGATAGACATCGATGACTTTCGGATCGGCCTGCACCTTCTCCATCGGCCCTTCGGCCAGGATCTTTCCCTGGTGCATCACCGTGACCTTGTGCGCAATCTGCTTCACGAAGGCCATGTCGTGCTCGATGACGATCACGGCGCGGTTCTGGCAGATGCGCTTGAGCAGATCGGCCGTGAGTTCGCGTTCGCGCGCGCTCATGCCCGCAATGGGTTCGTCGAGCATCAGCAGCTCGGGCTCCTGCATCAGCAGCATGCCGATTTCGAGCCATTGCTTCTGGCCGTGGCTCAGGAGGCCCGCTTCGGTGCGCAGCTTGTCGGCCAGGCCGATGTCTTCGGCCACGGCCTGCACCTTCGACTTGACCTCGTCGTCGCACTTGAACGCCAGCGCGCCGAACACCGATCGGCCTTTCGGAAACGACACCTCCAGGTTCTGGAACACGCTGAGGTTCTCGTAGATCGACGGCGTCTGGAACTTGCGGCCGATGCCCAGCCGCACGCGCTTGTGCTCGGCCATCTTCGTGAGCTCGGTGTTCTTGAACTTGATGCTGCCGGCGCTGGCGCGCGTCTTGCCGCAGATCAGGTCGAGCAGCGTGGTCTTGCCGGCGCCGTTGGGGCCGATGATCACGCGCAGCTCGCTCTTGTCGATGTACAGCGTCAGGTCGTCGATGGCCTTGAAGCCGTCGAAGGAGACGGTGAGGTCTTCCACGGCGAGCGCGAAGTCGGTGTTGCTCATGGGGTGGGGGCTCCGGGTTCGATCAGGCGCGCTGGCGGCCGATGCCTTCGGGCAAGGCGGGCTCGGCCTGCGGCGCGGCGACAGGGGAAGGGGCCGACACGGCGGCGGGCGGCGGCTTCACCGCGGCGTCGCGCAGGGCCTGGCGGCGCGAGGCCCACCAGGGCTTGATCGTGTCTTCCCACAGGCCCGCCAGGCCCATCGGGAAAGCCATGGTCACGCCGATGAAAAGCGCGGCCATCAAAAAGAGCCACAGGTCAGGGAAGCTTTCGGAGAACAGCGTCTTGCCCGCATTCACCAGCAGCGCGCCATACACCGCGCCCACCAGGCTCATGCGGCCACCGACGGCGCAGAAGATCACCATCTCGATCGAGGGCACGATGCCCACGAAGCTCGGCGACATGAAGCCCACCTGCAGCGCGAACATCGCACCGCCGATGCCCGAGAGCCCGGCCGCCAGGCAGAAGGTGAAGACCTTGAAGTTCGACACGTCGTAGCCCGAGAAGCGCACGCGGTCTTCCTTGTCGCGCATGGCGAGCAGCAGCGTGCCCAGCTTGCTGGTCTGCACCCAGCGGCACAGCAGGATGCTCAGCACCAGCAAGCCCACGCAGACGTAGTAGAGGATGTACTTGGCGCTGTCGGTGCGCGTGTCCCAACCCAGCATGGTCTTCAGGTCGGTCATGCCGTTCACGCCGCCCGTATACCCCTGCTGGCCGATGATGAGCACGGTGCAGATGAGCGCCACCGCCTGCGTGATGATCGCGAAGTACACGCCGCCCACGCGGCGCTTGAACATCGCAAAGCTCACGAGCCAGGCCAGCGCCATCGGTGCGAGCACCACCAGCGCGAGGCTCAGCGGCAGGCTCTTGAACGGCAGCCACAGCGCGGGCAGCTCGGTGATCTGGTTCCAGTCCATGAAGTCCGGGATGCCGGGCGTCGACTGGATCTTGGTCGTGATGGGGTCCGACGCTTCGAGCTTGAGGAACATCGCCATCGCATAGCCGCCGATGCCGAAGAACACGCCCTGCCCCAGGCTCAGCACGCCGCCGTAGCCCCACACCATGACGAGCCCCACGGCCACGAAGGCGTAGGTAAGGTACTTGCCCACGAGGTTGAGGCGAAAGATGTCGAGCGACAGCGGCAGCACCACCGCGAGCAGCAGCACCAGCAGCAGGAGGCTGCCGAGCTGGTAGCGCTGGATCGAGGCCTTGATGAAATTCATCGGAACGTTCTCCAGGAAGAAATCGGGTTCATCAGCGGCGGACCTTGACGGCGAACAATCCCTGCGGTCGCATCATCAAGATGAGAACAATCAGCGACAGCGTCAGCACCTTGGCCATCGAGCCGGTCATGAAGAACTCCGAGATCGACTGCGTCTGCGCAATGCCGAAGGCCGAGACCACGGTACCCAGCAGGCTGGCCGCGCCGCCGAAGGTGACGACCAGGAAGGCGTCGACGATGTACAGCGAGCCCGAGGTCGGCCCGGTCGAGCCGATGGTGGTGAAGGCCGCGCCCGCCACGCCGGCAATGCCGCAGCCGATGGCAAACGTGAGGCGGTCGGTCTTCTGGGTGTCGATGCCGGTGGCGTTGGCCATCGTGCGGTTGGCCACGGTGGCGCGCACCCGCAGGCCCCAGCGGCTCTTGTGCAACGCGATGAGCACGCCGCCCGTGGCCAGCGCGGTGAGCGCCAGCACGAACAGGCCGTTGATCGGAATGTCGAGGCCTTCGTGCGGCGTCCACGAACCCATGAGCCACTCGGGCAACGTGGGGCTCACTTCCTTCGGGCCGATGAAGGTGCGAAAAACCTGCTGCAGGCCCAGGCTCACGCCCCAGGTGGCGAGCAGCGTGTCGAGCGGTCGCTTGTACAGGTGGCGGATCAGCGCCCATTCCACAAGCCAGCCCGCGATGAAGGCGAACACGAAGGCCAGCCCGATGGCGATCGGAAAGTAGTACGGCATGAACGAGGGCACCATGCGCTCGGTCACCTGCGCGGCCAGGAAGATCGAGTAGGCGCCGATGGTCATGAACTCGCCATGCGCCATGTTGATCACGCCCATCTGCCCGAAGATGATCGCGAGCCCGAGGCCCATGAGCAGCAGCACCGCGAAGAGGCTCAGCCCCGCGAAGCCCTGCATCAGGCCGATGTTCATCATGTCCGACAAAGTCATGGCGGAAGTTCCGGAGAGTTGGATTTGCTCCCTCTCCCGCACGCGGGAGAGGGTTGGGGTGAGGGCCTACGGCCGGTTTACTGGTAGCCCTTCGGGAACGGATCAGGCTTGATCAGCTCGGCCGATTCAGCGACCACCTTGAAGGAGCCATCCAGCTGCCCCTGCCCGATGCGCGCCTTGCTCCACAGATGGTGGTTCGCATCCAGCTTCACGTAGCCTTCAGGCGCCGTCTTCAGCTCGATGCCCGGCGAACCGGCCACGACCTTGTCGATGTCGAAGCTGCCCGCCTTCTCCACCGCGGCCTTCCACAGCCATGGGCCGAGGTAGCCCGCCTGCGTCACGTCGCCGATCACCGCGTCCTTGCCGTACTTGGCCTTGAAGGCCGCCACGAACTTCTTGTTGTTCTCGTTGTCCAGCGACTGGAAGTACTTCATCGACGAGTAGAAGCCCGCGAAGTTCTCGCCGCCCACGCCGGTCATTTCGTCTTCGGTCACGGCCAGCGTCAGCAGGAACTGCTTGTCGCCGGTGATGCCCGCGGCCTTGAGCTGCTTGTAGAACGCCACGTTCGAGCCGCCCACCACCGCCGCAAAAATGCAGTCGGGCTTGGCGACCTTGATCTTGTTGATCAGCGAGTTGAAGTTGGTGTGACCCAGCGGGTAGTACTCCTCGCCCTTGACCGAGCCCTTCTGGAAATTCTCGATGTGCTTGCGCGCGATCTTCATCGAGGTGCGCGGCCAGATGTAGTCGGAGCCGACCAGGAAGAAGGTCTTCGCCTTCTTCTCCTTCGCGCCCCAGTCCAGGCCCCAGATGATCTGCTGCGTGGCCTCCTGGCCCGTGTAGATCACGTTCTTGCTCTGCTCCAGGCCTTCGTAGAAGGTCGGGTAGTACAGCAGGCCGTTTTCCTTCTCGAACACCGGCAGCACGGCCTTGCGCGAGGCGCTGGTCCAGCAGCCGAACACGGCGGCGACCTTGTCGTTGACCAACAGCTTCTTCGACTTCTCGGCGAAGGTGGGCCAGTCGGAGGCGCCGTCTTCCTTGATGACCTTGATCTTGCGACCCAGGATGCCGCCCATGGCGTTGATCTGGTCGATGGCCAGTTGCTCGGCCTGGATGGAGCCGGTCTCCGAGATGGCCATGGTGCCGGTGGACGAATGCAGCTGGCCCACCGTGACTTCGGTGTCGGTCACCGCGAGCTTGGTGGTGTTGACCTTGGCCGTGGGGAACTGCCCCTGGCCGAAGCTCAGGCCGCTCAGGCCCATCACGGGCAGCGCGGCGGCGCCCTGCAGCAGGCGGCGGCGGCGCAGTGCCATGGCATCGAGAGAGGAAGGATCGGAATCACGCGACATCAGGAACTCCAGGCAGGTGGTTGAAAAGAAGATCCGCGCACCATCGCAGTGCATCGGACGGTGCCGCTAGCACCATGGCTGGTACTTTAGAAATCACTTGCCTCTGCGCGAATACGTCATTCAACGTAGCGGCGGTGCCCCGCCCCACCCGCAGACTCCCGAGCCAGACAACGCAGGAGACAGCAGGGAGCGCTTCTTGCTGTACCTGCCGCATGCCACCGTTGCCGCCGCCGCGAGAACCCGCCATGACATCCGTCTCCGGACAGAAGATCTTTCGCATCCGCCGCGACTACAACGCCTGGGTCGCGAACGAAACGCTGGAGGACTACGCGCTGCGCTACACGCCGCGCAGCTTTCGCAAGTGGTCGGAGTTCCGCGTGGCCAACGCGGCCTTCGGCGCCACCTCGTTCCTGGCGCTGGAGGCCATCGGCGGCGCGATCGCGCTGAGCTACGGTTTCTCGAACGCGCTGTGGGCGATCCTGGTGGTGGGGCTCATCACCTTCCTCACGGGCCTGCCCATCTCGTACTACGCCGCACGGCACGGCGTCGACATGGACCTGCTCACGCGCGGCGCGGGCTTCGGCTACCTGGGCTCCACGCTCACCTCGCTGATCTACGCGAGCTTCACCTTCATCTTCTTCGCGCTCGAGGCGGCCATCCTCGCGCTGGCGCTGCAGATGTACCTGGACTGGCCGCTGTGGCTGCTGTACCTGGTGTCGTCGATCGTGATCATTCCGCTGGTGGCACGCGGCATCACGCTGATTTCGGGGCTGCAGCTGTGGACGCAGCCGATCTGGATCGTGCTGTTCGTCTGCCCCTTCATCGCGGTGATGGTGAAGAAGCCCGAGCTGTATGCCGACTTCACCGGCCTGGTGGGCCGCACGTCGGACAGCAGCGGCTTCGATCCGCTGATGTTCGGTGCGGCGGCCACGGTGGCCTTCTCGCTCGTGGTGCAGATCGGCGAGCAGGTCGACTACCTGCGCTTTCTGCCCGAGAAGACCGCCGCCAACCGTGGGCGCTGGTGGACGGCCGTGCTGGTTGCGGGCCCGGGCTGGATCGTGCCGGGCATGCTGAAGATGATGGGCGGCGCGTTCCTCGCGTTCCTGGCGCTGCAGCACGAGATTCCAGCGAACCATGCGATCGAGCCCACGCAGATGTACCTCACGGGTTTTTCGTACGTGCTGCGCGACCCGGCGTGGGTGCTGGGCATCACGGTGCTGTTCGTCGTGGTCTCGCAGATGAAGATCAACCTGACCAACGCCTATGCGGGCTCGCTGGCGTGGTCGAACTTCTTTGCGCGGCTCACGCACAGCCACCCGGGGCGCGTGGTGTGGCTGGTGTTCAACGTGGCCATCGCGATCTTGCTGATGGCGCTGGGCGTGTTCGCGGCGCTGGAGCACGTGCTGGGCTTCTACAGCAACATCGCCATCGCCTGGGTCGGCGCGCTGGTGGCCGACCTGGTCATCAACAAGCCGCTGGGCTGGAGCCCGAAGACCATCGAGTTCAAGCGCGCGCACCTGTACGACATCAACCCCGTGGGCCTGGTCGCGATGCTGGTGGCGGCGGCGCTGGCGATGCTGGCCTACTCGGGCGCGCTCGGCCAGTGGGCGCGGGCCTTCTCGCCCTTCATCGCGCTCGCCACGGCGATGCTCGTGTCGCCGCTGCTGGCGTGGAAGACGCGCGGGCGCTACTACCTGGCGCGCACCGACATCGACCGCTGGACGCCGGGCCAGAGCGTGAAATGCTCGGTGTGCGACAACAGCTTCGAGTCGGAAGACATGGCCCACTGCCCGGCCTACAGCGCGCCGATCTGCTCGCTGTGCTGCACGCTCGAATCGCGCTGCCACGACCGCTGCAAGACCGACTCGCGCGCCGCCGAGCAGATGAGCGGCTGGCTGCAGGCGCTGCTGCCGCCTGCCCTGTCGGCACGGCTGAACTTCCGCGTCGCGCACTACCTGCTGGTCGCCACTTCGCTGATCGCGCTGCTCGCCACGGTGGTGGGCGTGGTCTACGCGCAGGAGGCCATCGCCGGCACCATCGATTCGGCGATGGCGACAGCATTCCTGAAAGTGTTCGCGCTGCTCTCGGTGATCGCCGCCGTGGCCGCATGGTGGGTGGTGCTGGGCAGCGAGAGCCGCCAGATGGCACAAGAGGAATCGAACCGCCACAACAACCTGCTCGCGCTCGAAATCGAAGCGCACCGCCGCACCGACGCCGCACTGCAGACCGCCAAGGAAGCCGCCGAAGCCGCGAACCAGGCCAAGACGCGCTACGTGGCCGGCATGACGCACGAATTGCGCACGCCGCTCAACAGCATCCTGGGCTACTCGCAGATCCTGCTCAAGGGTGGCGATGCGGCCCTGCCGCCGCGCGAGGCGGTGCAGACCATCCACCGCAGCGGCGAGCACATGCTGGGCCTCATCGACGGCCTGCTCGACCTCGCGCGCATCGAGGCCGGCCGGCTGCAGCTGGAGCCCTCGCCACTGGCGCTGCCGGCCTTTCTCGACCAGGTGGTGCAGATGGTGCGACCGCAGGCCGAGGCCAAGGGCCTGGCCTTTGTCTACACGCATGCGGGCCGGCTGCCGCCGTGGGTGCATGCCGACGTGAAGTGGCTGCGGCAGATCCTCATCAACCTGCTGACCAACGCCGTGCGCTTCACCGACAGCGGCACTGTCACGCTGCATGTGGACGCGCGGCGCGAGGTGCTGCGCTTCGACGTGGTCGACACCGGCATCGGCGTGGCGCCGCAAGACCGCCAGCGCATCTTCCTGCCTTTCGAGCGCGGCGCTGCGGGCCGCCGGCGCGGCGAGCCGGGCACGGGGCTGGGCCTGACCATCACCGGGCTGCTCACCTCGCTCATGGGCGGCGAGCTCAAGCTGGCGTCGACCTCGTCGGCGGGCAGCACCTTCAGCGTGCGCGTGTACCTGCGTGAGGTGGCCGATCCCGGCCCGCAGGCGGGCTCTCGCGAGCCGGTGTCGGGCTACCTGGGCGAGCGCCGCACGCTGCTGGTGGTGGACGACCAGCCGGTGCAGCGCCAGATGCTCGCCGGCATGCTCGCGCCGCTGGGCTTCACGGTGCGCGAGGCGGCCAGCGGCACCGAGTGCCTGGACAGCCTGCGCGAAGAGCTGCCCTCGGCCATCCTGCTCGACCTGACGATGGACGACATGGACGGCTGGCAGACCGCGCGCTCGGTGCGGGCCTCGGGCTTCGCCGAGCTGCCGATCATCATCGTCTCGGCCAACATGTTCGAGAACCAGGCCGACCGGCTGCGCGCCGCGGGCTGTCAGGCCTTCGTGGGCAAGCCGGTGATCGAGTCGGAACTCATCGCCACGCTGGAGCGGCACCTGGGCCTCGAATGGCTGGCCATCGGCGACGCCCTGCCGCCGCCGGCCGACCCCGACGCGACGCCGCAGCGCCCGCCCCTGCTCGCACTCAGCGAAGACGACCGCGCCGACCTGATGCGCCTGGTGCAGATGGGCCACGTGCGCGGCCTGCACACCGCGCTCGACCGGCTGGCCGCGGCCTCGCCCGCCGCGGCCGCCACCTGCACCTGGCTGCGCGGCATGGTCACGCGCTTCGAACTCGACACGCTCCGCAACGCACTGGCAGAAGATGCAGACACCCCCCTCGCCTCCTACTGAATCCATGTCCGAACGCCCCGTCGTGCTGGTGGTCGACGACGCCCCCAGCAGCCTGGGCATGCTGTGCGACACGCTCGAGGCCAGCGGCTACACCGTGCTGGTGGCGGCCGACGGCGAGTCGGCCCTGCAGCGGCTCGAACTCGTGGTGCCCGACGCGATATTGCTCGACGGCCTCATGCCCGGCCTCTCGGGCTTCGAGACCTGCCGGCGCATCAAGGCCAACCCGGCGCTCGCGCACATCCCGGTGCTGTTCATGACCGGCCTGTCGGAAACCGCGCACGTCGTCGAGGGCTTCGAGTGCGGCGGCGTCGACTACGTGGTGAAGCCGATCCGCGCGCAGGAGGTGTTGGCGCGCCTGCACACCCACACGCGCAACGCCCGCATCACGCGCATGGCGCGCGACGCGGTCGACGTGGCGGGCATGGGCGTCGTGTTCGTCGACACGCGCGGGCGCATCGCCTGGCGCTCGCCGCAGGCCGCGCTGTGGCTGCATGCGCTCGAAGACCCGGTGGCGCCGGGCCGCCTGCCCGCCTCGGTAGAACCTGCGCTGGCGCCGGGCGCGTCGATCGCCATCGGCACCGCCACGGCCATGCGCCTGTCGGTGCGCAACCTGGGTGCGGCGGCGCTCGGCGAGACCATGCTGCTGTTCGCCATCCAGCGCGAAGGCCCGGCCGCACGCCTGGCCGACGCGGCCCTCACGCCGCGCGAGACCGAGGTGCTGTCGTGGCTCGCCAAGGGCAAGACCAACCGCGACATCGGCGAGATTTTGGGCACCAGCCCGCGCACGGTGAACAAGCACCTGGAGCACATCTTCGAGAAGCTGGGCGTGGAGACGCGGGCGGCGGCGGCGGCACTGGCGAGCGGTATGTAACCTCCATGGGGTAACCGCCCCAACGGCGCCGGGCTATCGCCCTCGAAAGCCCCGGATGCGCTCAGAATGGGCATGCCACCGGAGACAGAGATGCTTTCAAGCCTGCTGGCCTTCCCGCCCCGCGAAAGCGCCTACAAGCGCAAGTTCCTGAACAACACGGACGAGAACCTCTTCATGGGGTCGTTCGAGAGCTTCGAGGCGGCCGAGGCCGGCGCACCGCCCACCAAGGCCGTCGGCTATGCCAATGCCGACGCGGGCGAGCTTTACAGCCCTCAGATCTATTTCTACGACTATCCCGGCCTCTTCTGGCTGGGCCGCTCCATCGATGCGGGCCTGACGCGCGTGTTCGACCTGGGCGGGCATGTCGGCATCAAGTACTACGCCTTCCGCCGCGTGCTGACCTACCCCGACACCCTGCGCTGGACGGTGTGCGACGTGCCCGGCGTGGTCGAGAGCGGCCGCGCGATGGCGGTCAAGCGCGAGGCGACTGCGCAACTGAGCTTCACCACCGACTACTGCGATGCGAGCGGCTGCGACGTGCTGTATGTCTCGGGCAGCCTGCAGTACCTGCCGACACGCATGGACGCGATTCTTTCCTCGCTGGCCGTGAAGCCCCGGCGCATCGTCATGAACACCACGGCCGTGCACCCCGAGCGCACGATCTACACGCTCAACAGCATCGGCGTGGCCGTGTGCGCCTACCGCATCCAGCATCACGACGAGCTGCTCGCCGACCTGGCACGCTCCGGCTACCGAAAGCGGGATGTGTGGCGCAACGAGGGCAAGCCGATCGAGGTGCCCTTCGTCGATGGCGGGGACAAGCCTTACTACGCGGGCTGCTGCTTCGACCTGATCGTCTGATTCGACCTCGTCGCCTTGCGGGTGCCGCCCTATCGCACCTCGTAGTCTTCCATCGGCTTGTCGCTGGGGTGGGCCCAGGCGGCCTTGGTCAGGGCGCTGGCCGGCAGCCCCACCTTCGCGCCGTGCGGCGCAATGGGCTGCATGAACCACTTGTCGTAGATCCGCGCAGCGTCCCCGCTCCTTACCAACGCCAGGACGCTTTGATCGACCAGCTTCTTGAACGCGGCATCCCCCTTGGGAATCATGATCGCGATCGGCTCGACGCTGAGCACCTGGTCGAGCAACCTGTATTGCGCCGGCGCCTTGCTCTTTGAAATCAAGGTCGCAAGGATCTGGCCGTCGGCGACGAAGCCCTCTGCGCGGCCCGATTCGAGCAGCAGGAAGCCTTCGCTGTTGTCCTTGGCGTACACCTCCGCGATCTCAGGGGCGTTGTCGCGCTTGAGTTTTCTCAGCAGCTGGACGGAGGTGCTCCCCGTGGTCACGGCCACTGCCTTGCCGGCAAGCTGGGCCGCAGAAGCAACGCCGGATGTCGCCTTGACGGCGATGCGAACCCCTTCGACATAGAGCGTCGGGGCGAACGCGACGTCTTTCTGGCGCGCCGCATTGTTGGTCGTGGTGCCGCACTCGATGTCGACCGTTCCGTTCTGCACGAGCGGCATGCGGTTCTGCGGGGTGACGAGCTGGTACTTCACATGGATCTTGCCGATCTGCAACGCCTTCCCGATGTCGGCAATGACACGTTCGCAAACCTCGACGTGAAAGCCCGTGTAGCTGCCGGGCCCCAGGGTGAAGGACATGGCGCCCGAGGCGTCGCGCACGCCCATGGTGATGGCGCCGGACTCCCTGATCTTCTTCAGCACGTCGGTTTGGGCGGATGCACGCCCGGCGCACAGCAGGAGCGCGGCGGCCGTTGCGGCCGCCAGAAGGCATTGGGGGGTTTTCACGTCGGCGCTTTCAGACGGCGAACAGCGAATCCAGATCCGCAAAAGACTTCAGCTCGATGGCGTTGCCCGACGGGTCGAGAAAGAACATCGTCGCCTGTTCGCCGGGCTCGCCCTTGAACCGGATGTAGGGATCGATCACGAATTGCGTCTGGCGTGCGATGAGCTTGTCGGCCATTGCCTGCCACAGGTCCATCGGCAGCACGGCGCCGAAATGGCGCACGGGCACGTCGTGGCCGTCCACGGCGCTGTTCGTCTTGTGGCCGCATTCGTCGGGTGCCAGGTGCGCCACGATCTGGTGGCCGTGGAAGTTGAAGTCGACCCACTCGGCCGAGCTGCGGCCTTCGGGACATTCGAGCAACTCGCCGTAGAAGGCGCGTGCCTCGGCGATGTCGCGCACGGGAAAGGCCAGGTGGAACGGGATGCGTGCAGTGGGCGTGTTCATGGGGTTCATCGTTCAAGGAGTTCAGGGTGAGCGAACTCTAAGCAGCGACTCACATAACCGAAAACGATATATTTGATCGCTGAGCACCACCAATTTCGATGAATTCAGAATGATCACTGAGCTTCGCACCTTCATCGCCGTGTGCCGCCACGGCACCTTTGCCGCGGCGGGAGAGCGCATCGGCCTCACGCAGTCGGCCGTCAGCAGCCAGATCAAGCGCCTCGAGGAATCGCTGGGCTTCCCGCTCTTCGATCGCACGGGCCGCTCCGCCACCTTGAATACGGCGGGCGAGACCACGCTGGGGCGGGCGGAAGAAATCTGCGCGCTCTACGCCAAGCTCGGCGAGCTGCCCGACGACGCGGCCAACGCCGGGCTGCTGCGCATCGGCGCCATTGCGTCCGCGCAGCCGACGCTGGTGGCGCGCGCACTCGAGAAACTGCGCGCCGGCTTCCCGCTGCTGCGCGTCCACATCTCGCCCGGCGTGTCGATGCGGCTCATGGACGACCTGGACGCCGGCAACATCGATGCGGCCGTGATCATCCGGCCACCCTTCGGCATTCTTCCGGAGCTGACGTGGCAGACCCTGGTGCGCGAGCCCTATGTGCTCATTGCTCCCGCGAACGTGCCGGGCAGGAACTGGCGCACCCTGCTGCGCGAACAGCCGTTCCTGCGCTACGACCGCGCGTCGTTCGGCGGGCGCATGGTCGAACGGTTCCTGCGGCGCGAAGACATCGCGGTGAGCGACGCCATCGAGGTCGACGAAATCTCCGGGCTCATCCACCTGGCCTCGAAAGGCCTGGGCGTCGCGCTCGTGCCGTGGGTCGAGGCCCACCTTCCGCTGCCGCCGGGCGTGCGCATGCTGTCGCTGGGCGAGTCCACGTTCCATCGCGAGGTCGGGCTGCTGCAGCGCAAGCCGCGGGCCAGCCCGCCCCTCGTCGCGCAGTTTGCGCAGTGCCTGCGCGAAGCGGCCGAACCGGCGAAGGCAGGCCGAAAGAAAGTCTTGACGACCTCCAAAAAGATATTAAAGTGATATCACTTTCAACAGGAGGCCTTCATGCACGAGCAGACCCCGTCCATCCCCCGCCAGGTTCGCAGGGAGCGGCCCTATCGGTCCGTCAACGGATACGGCATCGTCGCCGTGGCGCTGCTGATCCTTGCGGTCGGCGCCTGGGTGCTCGTGCGGCGGATGATGCCGCTGCCCCTGAGCATCTTGCTGATCGTCGTCGGCGTCACGCTGCTGCCGGGGCTGTACATGCTCAAGCCCAACGAGGGCATCATCCTCACGCTCTTCGGCAAGTACCAGGGCACCGACCGCAGCGAGGGCCTGCGCTGGACCAACCCGTTCCAGTCGGGCCAGAAGATCTCGCTGCGCGCGCGCAACCTCAACACGCCGCCGCTGAAGGTGAACGACAAGCGCGGCAACCCGGTGGAGATCGGCGCGGCCGTGGTCTGGCGCGTGCACGACACGGCGCAGGCCGTGTTCGAGATCGACGACTACAACAAGTTCGTCGCCATCCAGTCTGAAGCCGCGATTCGCCACCTGGCCACGCTCTACGCGTACGACAGCGGCGACGATCTGCAAAGCGACGAGGTCACGCTGCGCGCCGGGCTCGACGTGGTGGCTGATGCGCTCAAGGCCGAGCTGAACCAGCGCTTTGCCAGCGCGGGTGTCGAGGTGCTCGATGCCAAGCTCACGCACCTGGCCTACGCGCCGGAAATTGCCCAGGTGATGCTGCGGCGCCAGCAGGCGGTGGCCATCGTGAGCGCGCGGCACCAGATCGTGGCGGGCGCGGTCGGCATGGTCGAGGCGGCCCTCAAGGGCCTGTCGGAACGCAACCTCGTCGTGCTCGACGACGAGCGCAAGGCCTCGATGGTGTCGAACCTGCTGGTGGTACTGTGCTCGGACCGCGAAACCCAGCCCGTGGTCAACACGGGCACGCTCTACACCTGATGCATCCACGGCACCTCCCTGCTGCCGCCGCCACGTTTTCCTCTGATTCTGATGGCCAGTCCCGGTAAGAAGTCCTATCCGCTGCGCATCGATCCGGCCCTGTGGGCCGAGATCGAGCGGCTGGCGGCCCAGGAGTTGCGCAGCGCGAACGCGCAGGTCGAGTTCCTGCTGCGCGAAGGGCTTGCGAAGCGGGGGCGGCTGCCGGCTGCCGATGCGCCCGCCAAGGACGCAGCCCCGCCCAAGCCGCCGCGCTAGGCTGGTAGTAACCCCGAATTTCCTGAAGGCCGATTGACAGCCTCGGCCTCTACGATGGGACGGCACCCTTCATCAGGAGACACACGCCGTGACCACCTTTGCCCTCCGTTCCGCCCTGACCCGCCGCGCCGCCCTGGCGCTGGCCGCCTCCTTCGCCCTCGCCGGTTGCGTCAGCACCCCACCCGCCGCCACCGGCGACATCCACGTCATGACCTCCGGCGGCTTCACCGCCGCCTACAACGAGCTGCGCCCCGGCTTCGAGCGCAGCAGTGGCCGCAGCGTGAAGACGGCCTACGGCGCGTCGATGGGCGCCGCCAGCGATTCGATTCCCAGCCGCCTGGGCCGCAACGAACCGGCCGACGTCGTGATCCTCGCGCGCCCCGCGCTCGATGCGCTGGTGGCGCAGGGCCAGGTGGTGGCGGGCAGCCAGGTCGACCTGGTGCGTTCGTCGATCGGCTTTGCGGTGCGCAAGGGCGCGCCCAAGCCGGACATCGGCACGGTCGATGCGCTCAAGCGCACGCTGCTCGCGGCACCGTCGATTGCCTACTCGGCGAGCGCGAGCGGCACCTACTACGAAACCGAGCTGCTCAAGAAGCTGGGCATCGAAGACCTGGTGAAGCCCAAGAGCAAACGCATCCTCAGCGAGCGCGTGGGCACAGTCGTGGCGCGCGGCGATGCGGCGCTGGGCCTGCAACAAGTGAGCGAGCTGCTGCCCATCGAAGGCATCGACTACATCGGCCCGCTGCCCGCCGAGGTGCAGCGCGTGACGGTGTTCTCGGCCGGCGTTGCCACAGCATCGAAGCAGCCCGAGGCGGCGCGGCAGCTGATTCGCTATCTCAACGCGCCGGCCGCGGCGCCGACGATTGCGAAGACGGGGCTGGAGCCGCTCTCCGCGCGCTGAAGCAGCGGCCTCACGGCCCGTAAACTGGCGGCCTTCATCCCCTCCTTCCTCTTTCCGACGAACGGACGCCATGACCACATCGCCCTCTTCCGCCCTCGTGACCGCCTTCGCCCCCAGCGGCACGCTGCGCGCCTCGATCAACCTCGGCAACCCGATCCTTGCCAACAAGGACGCCGCCACGGGCGAGCCTGTCGGCGTGTCGATCGACCTCGCTCGCGAGTTCGCGCGGCGCGTTGGCGTGGGCATCGAGCTGGTGGTGTTCGAGAAGGCCGCGGCTTCGGTGGACGCGGTGAAGAACGAGAAGGCCGACATCGGCTTCTTCGCGGTCGACCCCGCGCGCAGCGAAGGGCTGCGCTTCACGGCGCCTTATGTGCTGATCGAAGGCAGCTACCTCGTGTCTGAATCGTCGGCGCTGACCGACAACGCGCAGGTCGATGCCGAAGGCCATCGCATCTCGGTCGGCTCTGGGAGCGCCTACGATTTGTTTCTCACACGCGAGATCAAGGCGGCGGAGATCGTGCGCCTTCAGGGTGCGGGGCCTGCGCTCGCTGCATTGCGGGCGGGCGAGGTCGAGGTGGCGGCGGGCATTCGCCAGCTGCTCGAAGGCGAGGCTGCCCGTGCGCCGGGCGTGCGTGTGCTGCCGGGGCGCTTCATGGTGATCCAGCAAGCCATGGGCACGCCGGCCAGTCGGGGGCCCGAGGCGCAGGCGCTGCTTGCTGCCTTCGTCGAGGAGATGAAGGCTTCTGGCTTTGTGGCCGATGCGTTGAAGCGCCATCGCATCGAAGGCGCGATCGTTGCGCCTTAGCCAGGTCCTCTCGTTCGGGGCGCGTGCACAGGACACCGGGTACTCCCCTCCGCGAATGTCCCCCGGGCTTCGCCCTCCTCCTTGATTTCGCTGCGAGGAGCACCCAGTGCCCTGCGCACCTGGGCACGCTCTGCGCTTGCGACCGATCAACGACCGCAGCCGACAACGATCGTGCGGATGGGGTGCCTTGCGCAGCGAAATCAAGGGGGAGCCCGAAGGGCGGAGGACATTCGCGGAGCGAGGTGCCCCGTCGGCACGATCGCGCCCTGAACAGCAGCGGCACGAATCACAACTTGTGCGCCTCCACAGGCCCCTGCGAATAAAACAGGAAGTACCCCGTCTGCGTCTTGAAGCCGTTCTTCTGCCACCCGGGCGGCACCTTGAAGATGCCGAGCTGGTCGCTCGAGATGCCGACGAAGGACGTGTTCTCCGTGTCGGTGGTGATGCGGCTCCAGCGCTCGCGTGACACAGGCTGCATCTGCATCTTGGGTTCGCTCCATTCGGGCGTACGCACCTTGTCGCGCATGACGTAGCGGTCGCCGTCTCGCTCGATCTTGACGACCTCCTTGAGCACGCCGTTGCGTTCGACGGCGTAGACACCGACCAGTTCGGTCTCGGGCCCGCCGCGTGCGCCGCAGGCCGAGAGCAGTGCCACGCAGGCCACTGCCAGCAAAGAATTCAGAAGTGTTTTCATGGGATTCGAATGAGGTGACGCATGCGCCGCCAGGCACGCCCGGCGACGCATGCGGGGTTCACGAAAGAAGGCTCAGTTCAACTCAGCCCGACTCAACGCTTCTGGTTCTCGCGCAGCGGCAGCTTGCCCTGGAAGCGCAGTGCGTGCGGGTACTCTTCCTTGCCCCCCGCATCCACCGCCGCCATCTTCTGCTGGCTCAGCTGCGTCTTGGCGAGCAGCGGTGCCGGCAGATTGAGCACGCCCTTGATCTGGTCGTACTGCGCCTGCGTGATGCGCCCCACGCCCAGCAGGCGGAAGGCATCGCGCTCGATGTTCAGCAGCAAGGGCTTGTTGCCCGCGAAGTTCTGCACCTTGGCCAGCAGGTTGCTCCACGACGGCGCGCTGTAGTTGCTCACGTAGTAGTCCTGCCCCGTCGGCCCGGCGAGCACCGCGGTGCAGCCCGGCAGCTCGACCTGCGTGGCGTTGTTCGACATCACGAAGGTCTCGCGCTTGTCCATTGCGTCACCGTACGCCAGCGTGACGGGAATGGTCCACGTCGAGGCCGGGAACTGGTTCTGGTTGGGGAACGACTCCTGCGTGATGTTGACGTAAGTGCGGTCGCCGGCGCATTGCGCATCGACCGTGAGCAGCGGCACGCCCGTCTGGCGGATGAGGCTGTCGCCGATGTCGGCGACCTTCTTGTTCGTGGCCTTTTCCAGCGAGGTCCACAAGCGCGTGGGCGTGACGTTGCCGTACGCATAGTCCTTCAGATAGATCTGCAGGCCCTTCTGCATCGCCTCTTCGCCGATGTAGTTCTGGATCGTCTCCAGCACGTGGCTGCCCTTGTTGTAGACAAAGATCGACGGGCTGATGAAGCCGAACGATCCCGCGTCGTTCAGGTTGCGCTGCACCGGCACGGCCGAGGGCTTCAGGTCGGCCACGATCACGTTGTGCTTGTCGAGCACGTAGTCGGAGAAGCTGTAGTACTCGGGGTGGAACTTGATCGTGGTGCGCCGTTCGAACCAGCGCGCAAACGACTCGTTGAGCCACACGTTGTCCCACCAGTCGAGCGTGACCAGGTCGCCGAACCACTGGTGCGCCACCTCGTGCGTGACCACGGTCACCGAATACAGCGAAGGCTTGTCGCCGGGCTTGGTGAGCACCGCATCGGCAAACTCGAAGATCGCGCCCCAGTTCTCCATGCCGCCGAAGCCGGTGTTGGGCTTGTTGTCGTAGCTGTCGTTGGCGGCCACGGTGTCGAACTTCTTGAAGGGCAACGGGATGCCGGTGTACTTGTAGTAGTAGTCCATCGACACCTTGGTCCACTCCATCGCGAACTTGGCCCAGTCGGAGCGGCCCGGCGGCGTGAACCAGCGCAGCGCCATGTCGCTGCCGTCGAGCGGGTTCTTGAATTTGTCGGCCAGGATGTCGAACTTGCCGCCGCCGAAGAAGGCCAGGTACATCGGCATCGAGGGTGTCTTCTCGAAGGCCACGCGCTGGTAGCCGTCGGGCAGTTTCACGGCCTCGGTCTGTGCACCGTTCGACACGGTCTTCCAGTCGCCCGGCACCTCGGCCGAAATCTCGAAGGTGTGGCGGAAGGCCGGCTCATCCCAGCCGGGGAACCACTGGCGTGCGAAGTTGGTTTCGCCCTGCGTCACGATGGCATCGCTGCTCACGCCCTCGGGCGTGGAGAGGCCCACCTTGAAGATGCCCGACGCGGCCGAGCACAGCGGGTTCTTCGCCAGCACGTCGGGCGTGCAGTACTCGGCATCGGAGAACTGGATCTTGCCGTCCCACTCCATGTGCAGCAAGTACTTGCCCTTGGCGATCTGGCCGTCGTTCAGGCGCAGTTGCACGAAGTCGCCGCGCGTCTGCGGCGTGGGAATCAGCGGGATCGCTTCGCCCGGCTTGGACACCTTGCGCAGCGTGGTGCGCCCGCGCGCAAAGTTGAGGTCGTGCGCGGCGACGACGATGGCATCGACCGGCTCGCGCACATCGATCTCCACATCGGCGCGGCCCACGAAGGTCTTGAGCGCCGCATCGGGGCGGAACCACAGCTTGTAGTTCACGGGCCAGACGGTGTCGGGCAACTCCATCGGCCGGGCCGAACGATCGACCGCAGCCACTGCCGATTCGGGTGCGGCGGGCACGCCGTCGTCGGGCGTCTTCTTGGTGGTGTCGCCGCTGTCGGCCGCGGGCGCCGTGGCCAGCGATGGTGCGTTCAGGCCGGAGCCGCCGAAGGATGCGCCACCGCCGCTGTCTCCGCCGCCGCCGCAGGCCGTCAGTGCAGCGAGGGTCACGGCCGTGAGGGCCAGACGATGAACGACAGGTGTATTCAGTGATTTCATGATCGCCTCTGGGTACTCTTGGTAAGGAACATGCGCCGCACCGCAGGCACCGGCGGATAGCCGGTGATGCACGTGACGCGCGCGGGATGAGTGGAACGACAGATCAACAGGAAATGCGGGCAGCACAACGCCCTCCCGGCGAACAACCAGTTCGTCAGGAACGCAGGCTCAGGCCGGACCGCACCGCGTGTGCAGCGGTGGTCCCAGGATGCGCGGGGCGAGCGGCGCCATTCCCGTCAAGACGCGGGGGTGTGGGGGGAGCGTGTGAACGCGGTGGGGTGTCGCGGGCCGGGCTCAGTGCCCGTGCATCGACGCGATGCGTTCACCCGTCAGGTGAACGGCCGGGGCCATGGCGAAAGCGATGGCGACGGCAAGACTGGCTGCGGCTCTTGTGGTTGATTTCACGCGCATTCCCTCGTCCGTTGAAGTGCTCGCAGTTGTAGCTGATCGATGCAATGAGCTCAACGATTCGCGGAACTTTTCTCTCTCCAATTGTTCGCGCGCGATAGGCCGAATGGCGTCATGGCACGCGACGCGTGCCATGCAATACGAAGATGGTTCTGCGGCCGAAACACCTGCTCACGCAGATGACAAAAACGAAGGCCGTTCACTGTGACGAAGCGGCCACAGTACGAAGGTTCAAGCCGCGGCGAACGCTACGAAAGCTGTGAACCAGAGACTGCAGCGGTGCGTTGCGCGCGCTCGCGCCACCACAGCAAAAAGCCGCACGCGAACACGACGACCTGTGTGCCGATGAGCAGCGCAAAGCCCGCGAAGAAACCTGCCGCGGACGAGGCCGCTGTCACCGTTGTGTGTGCTGCACCGCCACTGTGCGACACCGCGGTGATCACACCACCCATCAGTGCCGGCATGAAGCCCGCCACGAGGCTTCCCACGCCATTGGTCACGCCGAAGGCGCTGGCCGTGTGCTCGGGCCGCGCGCAGTGCTGCACGGTGCTCGGAATGGCCGGGCTCTGCAGGCCCCAGAAGAAGTTGGCCGCCACGAGGCAGGTCGCGGCCATGTACGGGTCGCGCGCATTGATGGCCAGCAGCACCGACAGTGCCACGCCCGCGCTCGCGCCCATGAAGATGAAGGGCACGCGGTCACGCCCGAGCTTGTCGATGAGCACACCGCCCGTGAACACCGCGAGCACGGTGGCGTACTGCGGCAGCGAGGCGATCCAGCCCATCTCGCGCAGCGAGAAGCCGCGCGCTTCGCGCAGGTAGGTCGGCAGCCAGTTGCTGCTGCCCCAGAGGTAGGCCAGCGCCGCCGACGTGAGCAGCGTGATGAGGAACAGGTGCCGCGTGTGCAGCGCGCCTTTCACGATGCCCGCCACGCGCGACATCGCATCGCCGAACGACGAGGGCTTGATGCCGTCGCCGTGCCCTGCGGGCATGCGCACGAAGGCCAGCACCAGCGGAATGCCCAGCACGATGTTGAGCACGCCGAGCACATGGAACGAGCTGTCCCAATCGAACTGCGTGAGCAGGTAGCCCACCAGCGGATAACCCACCGCTAGGCCCAGGCCCGTGCCCATGTTCACCAGCGCGTTGGGCTTGCCGTTCTCGTCGCTCTTGAAGTGCGCCTTGATGTACGACGAGGCCAGCGAGAACAGCGGCCCTTCCGACACGCCCAGCAGCACGCGCGAGGCCAGCAGCAGGCCGTAGCTGTGGAACATCGGCGAGGCCCAGGTCACCACGCCCCACAGGACGAGGCCGTAGATCAGGCTGCGCCGCACGCCGAACAGCGCCGAGCAGAACGGCGTGAGCACGAAGGCCGACACGCCGTAGCCGAGCATGAAGGCCGTGGCCAGCAGGCCCTGGCTCACGCGGTCGGAGGCGTCGATGCCCACGTGTTTCAGAAAGGCCGCATCGGTGATGAGCACCGCGATGTTGATGCGGTCCACGTAAGAGATCGCCACGATCACGAACAGCGTGATCACGCCGTACCAACGGAAGTTCTTGCTCTGCATGACCGGTGCTCTCTCTTGCTGGGGTGGTGCGCGCTATGTTGCCGCGCCTAGAACATGTGCCGCATGCCGAACTCGACGCCGCTGGAGGCGCGGTTGGGCATGGTGATGGCGCCGGCCAACGCCTGCGTGGCGCCGTTCTTGTTGCTGATGCGGGCGATCGTTCCGTACACCGCCGTGCGCTTCGAAAGGTTGTGCACGTAGCCGATGGCCAGCTTCGACGTCGTGGGCTCACGCACCGCATTGAGCGGCTCCAGCTTGTAGCGCGCGTACGAGGCCTTGATCTCGCCCGGACCGATGGGCAGCTGGAAGCCGACCAGCACGCCCTTGGCATCGGTGCTGCCCTTCGACTCCTTGTACAGCTCGCTCGTGAGCTTGAGGTTCATGAGCGAGGGGCCGAAGGTGTAGGCCGCGCCGAGGTTGGTCACGCGCAGGTCGCCGCTCGCATAACGCGTGCGGCCGGTGGCAATCGCCACGTTGAGGCCGCCGCTCTGGTAGCCGAAGCGCGCGCCCGTGTGCTGGCCGTCGCGCTTGTTCGACACCTGCGTGCCGGGCAGCACCGAGGTCGAGTCGTTCTCGCCCATTGCGTACATCACCTGGCCGTAGAAGCCGCCCAGGTTGGCCGGCAGGAAGTAGCCGATGCTGTTCGAGGCGCGCGTGCCGGTGGGGGCCACGAGACCGCCCAGGCCCGAGAAGTAGATCTGGTTGGCGCCGATGCCGCCGCCGGTGCCGAAGGGGTCGAAGATCGCGGTGTTCCAGAAGGCGGGCACGTAGTCGCGGCCCAGGCGCACTTCACCGAAGGGGCCGGCCAGGCTGACGGTCGAGCGGCGGTTGAAGCTCATCACGCCGGGCGTGCCGTTGCCGCTGGCCTGGTTGTTCGAGTTCGACGGAAAGCCAGTGCCGCTGTCGTTCTGCAGGCCCATCTCGAGCCAGAAGCTGGCCGAGAGCCCGCCGCCGAGGTCTTCGGTGCCGCGGAAACCGAGGCGGCTGAACATGTTGCCGCTGTTGCCCAGCTGCGTCTTGTGGGCCGATCCGTCGCCGCTGCCGCGCGTGTAGATCACGGAGGCATCGACCACGCCGAACAGCGTCACGGAAGATTGGGCCAGCGCTCCGCCAGCCGCGGTGGCCGCAGCCATCGCGATCAAGTACTTTTTCATTGAATGTCTCGGTTGGTTTTTCTCTCGGCCGTCTTGTGGGGTGTGGCCTTGGTCAGAAGGTATGAATGAATCCGACGTGCCCGAGCAGCCCGCCCAGGCGCGCCCAATCAAGGCGCAAAGCGCAGCCATAGCTCGGGCTATGGCGAGCATTTGCAACGCAGAGTGGGTGTGTCTGGGCGGGATGAGCGGGCATGGTGGGTTCTTTCATACCTTCTTAGATGTCCAGCACCAGCCGCTCGCCCTTGCAGCGAGAGACGCAGATCATCATGGTTTTGTTGGACGCACGTTCGATCTTGGTGAGGATGCCGTCGTGGTGATCGACTTCGCCCTCGAGCACCGCTGTTTCGCAGGCGCCGCAGACGCCTTCCTTGCAGCTGTGGTCGGGGGTGAGGCCAGCGTCGATCAGGCTGTCGAGAATCGATTTGCCCGGAGGCACCTCGACGCTCTTGCCGCTCTTGGCGCACTGCACCACGCAGGTCTGTGTGGCGCTGGGCGCCTCCACATGCACGGCGGCGAAGCGCTCGATGTGTGCGTTGGCGTAGCCCAGTTGCTCGCAGCTCTTTTCAAAAGCGTCGAGCATCGGCGTGGGGCCGCAGCAGTAGTAATGGCTGGTGGCGCCCTTGCCGCCCAGCAACGCCGCGAGGTCGGGCGGTGCGCCCTTCTCGTCATCGAAGTGCCAGGTGAGCTGCACCGATTTTTCGGTGGCCAGCGCTTCGATGGCGTCGCAGAAGGCGGCCTCTTTGCGGGTGCGCGCGCAGTAGACGATTTCGACCGGCTTGCCGATGGCAATGAGCCGCTGCAGCATGCACCAGATGGGCGTCACGCCGATGCCCCCGGCCACGAGCACCGAGCGTTCGGCGCCCTCTTCCAGCTTGAAGTTGTTGCGCGGTGCCGAGATGGGCAGCGTCATGCCCACGCGCAGCTGCTGGTGCACGTAGCGCGAACCGCCGCGGCTCTTGCGGTCGTTGAGCACGCCCACCACGTAGCGCTGGCGGTCGCTCGACGGGTTGCACAGCGAGTAGCTGCGCACCAGCCCGTTGGGCAGGTGCAGGTCGATGTGGGAGCCGGCCTCGAAGGCGGGAAAGTCCACCGCCGGCGTGGCCGGCCGGAACTCGACGCTGACGATGCCTTCGGCCTCGTAGCGCATGGTGTGCACGAGGGCGTTCAGCGTGGGAGAAGACATTGGTAACTACCTCTTCAAAGACCCGGATTCATTCCAGAAACACCGCGGAACCGGCTTTGCCGGGCCGCTGGTGTTGCCCCCTGCAAGGGGGTTGGAGGCCACACGAAGTGGGCAAGCCTGGGGGTTAGCCAATTTGTGCCTGCGCGAGGTTGCGCATGTGGCGGCGCAGGCGGACGATGCCCAGGTCGTGCTGGTACAGGTTCTCGTGCTGGTTGGCGTCGGCTTCCATCTCTTCGAGCATCACGCGGTCTTGTTCCAGCACGTGCCAGTGGCGCGCCTCGAGGCGGTTCTTGTAAAGGAAGCGCCAGGTGTCGCGCTCCCAGCCCGGCGACAGCTTGCGCGCGCGCCAGAAGAAGGTGGCGGTCATGCCGTTGGCCATGGGCGAGAAGGCGCCGATGATGATGAAGTTGCCGCCGGGGCCGCCGGTCTTCGGGTACGGAATTTCCAGGCGCATCCAGTGGATGCCGGTGTCGGCCCACTCGGTCCAGTCGAAGTTGACGTTGCGCTGGCCTTCCTTCTCGAACACGAAGCCGATGTCGGTCGGGCGAACGCCGAACTTGGCGCTCGAGTCGCCCTCGGCCATCGAGTGCGACTGCTTGTGCAGGTACGTGCCGTGCATCGGGTCCATCACGTTGTCCAGCACGTAGCGGTAGTCGCCCTTCCACTCCGTGTAGCAAAGGAAGTTGGAATACTCCGCTTCGTCGGTCAGCTGCTCGGGCAGCACCAGCGGCGGCGGCACATCGACCGGCTCCTTCGAGTTGTAGAGAAACACGGCGCCCGCGCGCTCCTGCACGTGGAAGTGGCGCGTGGCGCGCGAGCCTTCGAGCTTGCAGCCCGGGCTGCCGGGCACGCGCGTGACCACGCCGTCGTGGCGCACTTCGACGCCGTGGTACGGGCACGAGAGGCGGTCACCCAGGATCACGCCTTGCGACAGCGGCGCGCCGCGGTGCGGGCAGCGGTCTTCCAGCGCGTGCAGCACGCCTTCGCTGTCGCGCCACAGCGCAATCTTGCGGCCGAGGCGGCGCAGGGAGATCGGGTTCTCCTTGACGAAGTGCGAGGGGCAGATCGGGTACCAGAGGTCTTTCAGGCCGATCTCGAGCAGGTGGTCGACCGGATCGGCGGGAACGGGGGTGATGGCGATGGTCATGGTGGTTCTCCTCAGGCGGCCAGCGTGGCCATTTCCTTGCGGTACAGCGCCTCGGTCCATGCGAGGCCGCCCGGCGTGGCCAGGCCGCTGTCGTTCAGGCGCTGCACGAGGCCCGGCAGGTCATGGATGCCGTCGCCATAGGCGCGTTCGATCACGTCGCCCAGCAGGTCTTCGTAGGTGGTCGCGGGGCGCTGGCGCGCCTGGTGCGGTTGGAGAAAGCGGTCTTGTTGCATCGTGAGCCTCCGTGGAGCGAGGGAGAAAAAGGGGTCAGGCAGTAGCGGCGACAGCGCCTTGCGCCGGCACGCCCAGCGGCACGGCCCAAGCGTCGTAGGCGTACACCCAGTCGGCATTGCCGCCTTCGCGCAGCCAGTTGTTGCCGCGCGAGCCAAGCTGCACCTGGCTGGCGCGCTCGATGCGGGCCGTCTGGTAAGCCTGCAGCGCATCGGGAATGTCGGCCATCGCCACGCCGTCGAGGTGGCGCGACAGCACCACGGCGTCTTCGATGGCCATGCCGGCGCCCTGCGCCATGAAGGGCAGCATCGGGTGCGCGGCATCGCCCAGCAGCGCCAGGCGGCCCTGCGCCCAGGCGGGCATGGGCTCGCGCTCGTACAGCGCGGTCTTCAGCACCGTGTCGCAGGCGTCGAGCAGCGCGCGCGCCTCGGGGTGGTAGGCCACGTACTGCTCGCGCAGCTCGTCGACGCTGCCCGGCGCGGTCCACGATTCGAGGTGCCAGGTGTCCTGCGGCGTGGTGGCGAAGATGAAGGTGTCCTTGCCGCGGTTCAGCGGGAACGTGACGATCTGGCTCTGCGGGTTCGGGCCCCACCACTTGGTGAAGGCGCCCAGGTTGGGCACGCCGGCCACGCGCTCGGCGGGCACCACGGCGCGGTAGGCGACGATGCCCGTGAAGCGCGGGCTCTCGGCGCCGAACATCGCGGTGCGCACGCCCGAGTGGATGCCATCGGCACCAAGGAGCACGCCCACGCGGGCGCTGGTGCCGTCGCTGAACGACAGGGTCACGCCCTGGTCGTCGGCCGCGATGCTCTCGGCGCGCTTGCCGAGCGCCACGCGCTCGGCGGGGAACATGTCGGCCAGCGCAGCCAGCAGGTCGGCGCGGTGGATGGTGAGCTGCGGCGCGCCGTAGCGCTGTTCGGCCGAGTCGGCCATTTCGAGGCGCGAGGTTTCTTCGCCGCTGTCGTAGGTGCGGCTGATGCGGTGCGACGGGCGCGCCGCCGTCACGCGGGCCGCTTCGCCCACGCCCAGGCCGTCGAGTGCGCGCACGGCGTTCGGCGTGAGGTTGATGTCGGCGCCGACGCGGGCGAACTGCCTGGCCTGTTCGAACACGACCACGTCGTGCCCGGCGCGGCGCAGTGCGATGGCGGCGACCAGGCCGCCGATGCCGGCTCCGACGATGCCGATGGTGGATTCGTTTGTCTGCATGCTGTCTCTCTTTGTTCTTGCGTGCGGCTCACTCGGCCACGATGTTGCGGGCCTTGATGATCCGGGCCCAGACGGCCGTCTCATCGCGGATGTGGGTGGCGAACTCGGCGGGCTTCATGGCCGCGTCGGTCATGCCTTGCGCCTTCAGGCGTTCGCGCACATCGGGCTGGGCCAGCATCTCGGCCGCGTCTTTCGCGAGCTGCTCGACCACGGCGGGTGGCGTGCCCTTGGGGGCCAGCAGGCCATACCACGAGGTCACGGCCACGCCCTGGATGCCCTGCTCCGCCAGCGTGGGAATGTCGGGTGCGGCGGGGCTGCGCTTGGCTTCGGTCACGCCCAGCGCGATGAGCTTGCCGTTCTTGATGAAGGGCATCGTCGCGGGCAGGTTGCTGAACATCAGCGGCACCGAGCCGCCGAGCACGTCGTTGAGCGCGGGCGCCGTGCCCTTGTAGGGCACGTGCAGCAGGTCGATGCCGGCCTGCTGCTTGAACAGCTCGCCCGCCAGGTGCAGGCCGCTGCCCACGCCCGGCGAGGCATACGACAGCGTGTTGGGCTTGGCCTTGGCCATGGCCACCAGCTCCTTCGCGCTCTTGATGCCCGAGGCCGGCGACGCCACCAGCACGTTGGGCGCCTTGGCGAGCATGGTGACGGGCACGAAGTCTTTCTCGATGTTGAACGGGAAGTTCGGCATCAGCGTCGGGTTGATCGTGAGGTTGCCAGCCGGCACCACGAGCAGCGTGTGGCCGTCGCCCTTGGCGCGCTTGACCTTGTCGATGCCGATGTTGCCGGCCGCGCCCACGAGGTTTTCGACCACGGCCGCCTGACCGTAGCGCTTGGCCAGGCCGTCGGACAGCACGCGGGCCAGCGTGTCCACCGGGCCGCCGGGCGGGAACGGCGAGACGATGGTGAAGCGATCGCTCGACAGCTGCTTGTGCACGTCGCTCTGTGCGTGCGCGGGCAAGGCGATGGCCAGCGCGGCGGCAGCCATCAGGGAGAAAGAAAAACGTCGTTGCATGAGGTTCACCGGGTTCACTTTTTCTCGGTCAGGAAAGCACCTTTCGGGCCTTCCGCGTTCTTCTGGCGGCGCGTGTGGCCGTCGAGGCCGCCATCGACCGCCCATTCGGCGAACACGGTCGGGCCGGGTTCGAACTCGCGCGGCTGCCAGTCGGCAGTCAGTTGGTCTTCGTCGGCGTAGTACTCGATGAGGCCGCCGGCCGGGTTCTTGAAGTACCAGAAGTACGCGGACGACACCGGGTGGCGGCCCGGGCCCAGTTGCGTGTCCCAGCCGCAGCGCGAGAAATGCAGGCCGCCGCCGAACACTTCGTGGATGTCGCGCACGGTGAAGGCCACGTGGTTGAGCCCGCGCTTGCCCGAAGGAATCTGCAGCAGGAACAGGTCGTGGTGGCCGCCCTCGGGTGCGCAGCGCATGAAGGCACCGCGGTTCGGATAGCCGTCGGACGACACGAAGCCGAAGCGCTGCGCGTAGAACGCGCTCGTGCCCTTCACGTCGCTCACGAAGAACACGACATGGCCCACCTCGATCGGCGTGGCGCGTTCGTAGATGGGCGCGGGCTGGTTCACGCGCGGCTTGGCGTTCCAGGTGTTCATGGCGCCGCAGTCGACCTCGACCGCGCGCTTGCGGCTCACCTGCAGGCGCACGGCCAGGCCGTTGGGGTCGGTGCAGCCGATGCGGCGTGCGCCGTCGACCGTGGTGTCGACGAAGGCCGGGTCTTGCGCGATGGCGGCGGCGTAGCGGTCCAGGTCGGCGTCGCTTTCCACGCCCCACACCACTTCGCGCAGCGTCGGGCCCTCTTCCATCGCGGGCGGCAGGTTCGCGTTGCCCAACGCCGCAACGACCACTTTGCAGCCGTTGAGGCACTCGAAGACGAGTTCGTCGGCGGCTTCGGACACGAGTGAAAGGCCCCAGTCCTGGAAGAACTGGCGGCAGGCGGGCAGGTCGTCCGCGCCGTAAGTGATCTGGTCGATGCCAAGTACGCTCATGATTTTTCGCTCTCGTTCAGTTCGCCCAAGGCAGGGGTTGTTCGTTCGTGCCCCAGTACATGCTCTTCTGCTCCATGTACTGGAAGATGCCTTCGCGGCCCTTCTCGCGGCCCAGGCCACTGTCGCGCCAGCCGCCGAACGGCGTCGAGACGGAGAACTGCTTGTAGGTGTTGACCCAGACCGTGCCGGCCTGCACCGCGCGGCCCAGCTTCCAGGCGCGCTTGAAGTCGCGGCTCCACACGCCGGCGGCCAGCGCATAGATGCTGTCGTTGGCCTGCGCGATCAGTTCTTCCTCGTTGTCGAAAGGCATCGCGACCAGCACCGGGCCGAAGATTTCTTCCTGGCTGATGCGGGCACTGTTGGTCAGGCCTTCGAGAATCGTCGGCTGGTAGAAGTAGCCCTTGTCGTAGTCCGCGCCGTGCGGGCGCACGCCGCCCGTGCGGATGCGGCCGCCTTCGGACACGCCCAGGTCCACATAACGCTCGATGCCTTCGCGGTGCTTGGCCGTGATGAGCGGGCCCATCTGCGTGCGCTCCGAGGCCGGGTCGCCCACGCGCAATGCATTGGCGCCTTCGGCCAGCCGCGTCAGGAACTCGTCGTAGATGCTGCGTGCGACAAACAGGCGCGAGCCCGCAATGCACGACTCGCCCGACGAACTGAAGATGCCGTACAGCACGCCGTTCACCGCGTGGTCGAGGTCGGCGTCGTCGAGCACCATGGTCGGCGACTTGCCGCCGAGTTCGAGCGACACCGGCATCATCTTGTCGGCCGCGATGTGGGCGATGTGCTTGCCGGTGGTGGTGCCGCCGGTGAACGACACGCGCTTGACCAGCGGGTGCTTGGTGATCGCGTCGCCGATCACCGAGCCCTTGCCCGGCAGCACGCTCACGATGCCCTTGGGCACGCCGGCCGCTTCGCAGATGCGCGCCAGTTCCAGCGCCATGAGCGGCGTGACTTCGGCGGGCTTCACGACCACCGCGTTGCCGGCCGCCAGCGCGGGCGCCAGCTTCTGGGCTTCGCTCGCGATGGGCGAGTTCCACGGCGTGATGGCCGCGACCACGCCCATGGGCTCGTGCACGCTCATCGTGACGAAAGCGCCGCGCGAGGGGGTGATGGTTTCTTCGAGCGTCTCGAGCGCGGCGGCAAAGAACTGGAAGGTGGCCGCGGCGCTGGCCACGAGGTTGCGCGTTTCGCTGATCGGCTTGCCGTTGTCCAGGCGCTGCTTCTGCGCGAGCGACTCGCCCTCTTCGCGAATGAGCTGTGCCACGCGGTGCAGCACGGCGGCGCGCTCGTGCGGCAGGCGCTGGGCCCAGCCGCTGGTGCGGAAGGCGTGGTCGGCGCGCGTGATGGCTTCTTCGACGTCGGCCAGGCTCGCGGCCTTCAGGCGCGCAATGGGCTCGCCGGTGGCCGGGTACAGGCTTTCGTAGACGTCGCCGCCGCCCAGGCGCCATTCGCCGGCGATGCAGATCGGAAGGAGTTCGGTGGAGATCATGGGATGACTCGAAAGGTCAGATAGCAAGGGGCGCGACGCGGTTGCGCAGCGCGCGCACGGCGCTGTACACGGTCAGGGCCGAGGTCTTGGGGTTGGCCGCAAGCGGCTTGTTGCGCATGGTCAGCGCGAAGCTGCCGAAGGCGCCTTCGGCTTCGACGGTGTGCACGTTCTCGGTGGTGGCCGGGTCGGCAATGAGGCGCACCAGCGTCTGGTCCAGGCCCAGGCCCGCGAGCGACACGGTGGCCGCCACGTTGGCGTTCTTCGGATAGAGCAAGGCCGCTTCGCGCGCGCTGCCTTCGAAGATGACGGTTTCGTGGGCCAGCGTGTCGAGGTTGCGGCCCTGCTCGGCCGGCGTGCCCTTCCAGGCCTGCGGCGGCTTGCGGCCGGTGTAGCGCACGCTGCTCAAGCCGCCGATGCGGGCCGCGGCCAGCGCGTCGATGCCGCCGATGGCGCCGGGAATCAGTTGCACCTGCGTGTGGCCGGCGACGGCGGCGGCTTCGAGCTTCTCGGCGAAGCCCGTGGCCGACAGCGCGCCGACCGATGCGACCACGCAGGGCGTGCCGCGTGCCAGCGCGGGCAGCACGTGCTCTTCGATGGCCGCATGGCCGGCGGTCTCGACCACGAGGTCGATGCCGTCGGCGGGCACGGCGCTGCCCACTTGCACGTCGGGCGCGACCCTCTGCGCGGCGGCAACGCCTTCGGCCGGCACGACGATGGCCACCACCTTCAGGGCGGGATCGCCGCGCAGCAGTTCGAGCACCGAGGTGCCGATGGCTCCGCAGCCGACGAGTGCAATGCGCGTGATGGCAGTGGTCATGCGTGGGGCTCCGCGTTCGCTCACTGGGCCGCGCCGAGCGCGGGAATCTGCGTGACCGTGTTGGTCGGCGGGCCGGCGAAGGTGGTCTTGAAACCGCCGATCGACAGCATGTCGATCTCCAGCAGGAACGGGCCGTTGGCGGCGAGCGCCTTGTCCAGGTGCGCCGGCAGGTCGGCCAGGTCTTTCACGCGGGCATGCGGCAGCGCGATCGACTGGCACAGCAGGTCGTAGTCGGGCGTGTGCAGCTCGGCGTAGCACTGGCGGCCGCCGTACTGCGCGTCCTGGATGTTCTTGATGACGCCGTAGCTCTTGTCGTTCATGAGCACGATGACCATGGGCGCCTTCTCCTGCACCATGCAGGCCAGCTCGCCCAGGTTCAGGATGAAGCCGCCGTCGCCGGCCAGGCAGAAGGTCTTGCGGCCCGAGCCCGTCACCGCCGCGCCGATGGCCGCGCCGATGGCCATGGGCATGCCCTGGCCGATGCCGCCGCCCGTGGCGTGCACGCCGGCGCTGGGTTCGAACACGCGCAGCTCGCGGTTGCCCCAGGTGCTGTTGGACACCGTGACGTCGCGCACCCAGTTGAACTGGCGGCCGGCCACCGACTGCAGCTGGCGCACGAGTTCGGCATACGGGCCGAGGCCGTCGCGCAGCGTGGCCACGGCCTGGTCGTGCGTGGCGCGCAGGTCGACCAGCAACTGCGGGTCGGCCTTGTACTTCGCGGCTTCGAGGCGGTCGGCGAGGCCGTCGAGGGCCAGCGCGGAATCGCCGCAGACAAAGGCTTCTGATGCGTAGCAGCGGCCTTCGGCAGCCGCATCGGCGTCGATGCGGTACAGCGTGCGCGGCAGCTTCAGTTCGTACTTGAGCGTTTCGTTGCCGCGCAGGCGCGAACCGACCACGAGCATCGCGTCGCAGGTCTGATAGAAGGCCTCGACGGGCTTCTGGATGTTGTAGGCGCCGAGCGAACCGGCGTCGTCTTCCGGCACCGTGCCGCGGCCCTGCGTGGTCGTGACCACGCCGAAGCCCAGCTTCTGCAGGCGCTGGATGGCCGAACGGGCGTGGCGGGCACCGCCGCCGACCCACAGCATCGGACGCTTGGCGGTGGCCAGGCGTGCGGCCAGTGCATCGAGGCCGGCCGCCGACGGCACGGGGCGCTCGATGGGCAGCGGCGACAGGTCGGCCGGCATGGTCGTGAGCGCCGACTGGATGTCGATCGGAATCTCCACGCTGACCGGACCGGTCGGCGCCGTCATCGCGAGTTGCACCGCGCGCTTGAGCGTGCCGAGCACCGTCTCGACGCTGCGCACGCGCAGCGCGGCCTTCGACACGGCCTTGAGCATCGTGAGCTGGTCGGGCGCTTCGTGGATGTACGACATGCCCTTGTCCAGGTACGGCGTCTCGATCTGGCCCGTGATGTGCAAGAGCGGCGCGCCGGCCGTCAGCGCCTCGACCATGCTGCCAGCGATGTTGCCCGCGGCCGGACCGGTGCTGGTGATGCACACGCCCAGGCTGGCGGTGGAGCGCGCATAGGCGTCGGCCATGTTGCCCGCGCCGGCCTCGCCGCGCGCCGAGATGAAGCGCACCGTGCCGCGCTGCGCGAAGGCATCGAGGATCGGCATGTTGTGGATCGAGATGACGCCGAAGGCTGCCTTGACGCCGCACTGCTCGAGAAAGGCGGCGACGACGGCGCCGACCGTGACGGTGTTGTTGGGGTTATGCATGGCGGGAATGGCCTCCGGAAATATCGATGTGGCTGCCGGTCGTGTACGACGCGAGCGGTGAAGCGAGGAAAAGGATCGCGCGCGCGGCTTCGGTCGGAAGCCCCAGGCGACCCAGCGGGATGTGTTTGGTGGTGGCGAGCTGGCGGCTCCAGGCGGCCCAGTCCTGCGACTTGTCTTCGCGCGCTTCGAAGCGGCGGCGCCACTGGCCCGACTCGACCAGGCCGATGAGGATGCCGTTGACGCGCACGCCCTGCGGCGCGAACTCGGTGGCCATGGAGCGCACGAGGTTCAAGAGGCCGGCGCGCGCGGCCGAGGTGGCGACCATGTGCGGCTCGGGCTGGCGCGCCAGCAGCGAGTTGGCGCAGACGATGGCGGCATCGCCGAGCGCGGCGCGCTGCGCGGCGAGCTGCGGCAAGAAGGCGCGCGTGGGGTGGATGACCGAGAAGAACTTCAGGTGCAGCTCTTCCATCCAGGCCGCATCGTCGGTGTCGGCGAACGTGGACACACGCCCCTGCCCTGCGTTGTTGACCAGCATCGACGCCGGGCCGAGCGCGGCCTCGCTGGCGGCGGCAAAGGCGCGCACCGAGGCGGCATCGAGGACGTCGCAGGTCTGCGCGAACAGCTTCGCGTCGGGGTACTGCGCGCGCAGGCCGGCCACCGCGGCATCGAGCCGTTCGGCGTTGCGGCCGCACAGCGCCACGGCGGCGCCGCAGCCGAGCAGCAGCTCGACCGTGGCCAGGCCGATGCCCGACGAGCCGCCCGTGACCACGGCCACGCGGCCGGCCAGTGCGTCGGCGGCGAAGAAAGAGGAGGAAGGGGCGAAGGTCGTCATGGTCGAAAAAAGCGTGTCAGGCGCTGCGCAGCGGAACCACCTTGGCGGTGCTGTTTCGTGCTGGCGAGTAATTGAGCAGGCCCGAGATCTCGTCGGCCGTGCCGCGCACGCGCAGCACCATCTCGTCCATGCGGTTCTCGTCGATGTGGCCCGAGGTGATGGTGGCGCCCAGCGCCGCCACGATGTGGCCGCTGTGGTCGCGCACCGGCGCGGCAATGGTCGAGATGTTCGATTCGAAGAAGCCTTCGCCCAGCACGTAGCCGCGCTGGCGGTCGGCCTGCACCATGTCGAACAGTTCGTTCACGGTCTTGGGCGTGCTCGGCGAGAAGGTCTCGAGCTTGTCTTCGGGGTACAGCGCGCGCAACTGCGGCAGCGTGAGGTCTTCCAGCAGGATGCGGCCCAGCACCGTGGCGTGGGCCGGCAGGCGCGTGCCCACCGTGACCGAGCTGGCGAACGGCGTGGCCGGCGCCACCTTGGCGACGTAGACGATCGAGCGGCCGTCGCGCACCACGAGGTTGCAGGGCGTGCGCAGTTCGTCGCACAGGCGGTTGAGCAGCGGCGTGCCCAGTTGCGTGAGTTCCAGCGAGGCCAGGTATTCGAAGCCCAGGCGCAGCACGGCCAGGCCCAGGCGGTAGTCGCGGCCGCCCTCGGCGCGCTCGAGGAAACCCATGTTCTCCAGCGTGGTGAGCAGGCGGAAGACGGTCGAGCGCGGCAGGTCGAAGCGGCGCGCCAGCTCGGGCGCGGAGAGCGTGCGGCTCTCGCGGCTGAACTCGCACAGCACGCGCAGGCCGCGCTCCAGCGCGGGCACGTTGTAGCGGTCTGCGCCCTCTTCCATCACTTCGTTGTCGGTGGCCATGTCTGGATTCCTCTCGGTTCTCTTGTTCGTGTCGGGTCAGCCGGCGAGCGATTCGCGCAGCAAGGCGGCGACGGCCTGCGGTTGTTCCACATAGCCGGCGTGACCCGCATCGTCCACCAATTCAAGCGGCACGCCGCAGCGGCGCGCGACTTCTTCGCAGGCGGCCGGCGGCGTGACGACGTCGAGCGCGCCGCAGGCCACGCGCACGGGCATCGGCGGCGGCAGGTCGGCCAGCAGGTCGGCGTTGCACAGCAGCTCGACGGCCTGCCTGTAGCCGTGGTCGTTCAGGCGCGCCATGTTCCAGCGCACCCACTGGCGGGCGTGCTCGGAGGCACCGTCGGACACGAGCCGGCCCGCGCGCTTGGCGGCCATGCCGGCGATGCCGAGGTCGTCGAGCGTGGCCAGGCGTTCGGCGCGCACCTTGGCGCGGGCGTCGATGCGCTCGGGGGCGCCGTAACCGATGGCGGGGCTCACGAGCACGAGGCGGCGGATGCGGGCACTGGTGCTCGAGTCTTCGCGCGCAGCCGACGCGGCGGTGATGGCGCCCAGCGAATGGCCGACGAGCACGCAGGAACGGATCGAGAGCGCGTCGAGCATTTCTTCAAGACGCGCGGCGTAGTCGGCAGCGGTCGGCGCGGCCGAGGCCAGCGGCGTCGAGCGGCCATAGCCCGGTGCGTCCCACGCGATGAGGCAGGCCTGCGGCGCCAGCAGCGCCGCGGTGTCGAGCCACGAGGCCGCGCCCGAGCCGATGCCATGCAGACACACGATCACCGGGCCCTGTCCGCATTCGCGCACCGACACCACCGCGCCGCCGCCGACCGCGACATCGCGGGCCGGAAAGCGCGCGTCGAGCCGCGCCAGCTCGGAAGCCGGCAGGGTCTGCGCGGGGATGTCGATGGTGCCCATGGCCTGTTCGCTCGCTCGTTCGCTCGCTCAGCGCTTGATCTTGGCCAGCGGATGGTCGGCCGGGTACGTCGGCTTGATCGGCTTCTGTGCGCCGAGCATCACGCACATCAGCGCGTCTTCGTCGCCGATGTTGATCTCTTCGCGGTACACGCCGGGCGGCACCGAGATCAGGTCGCGGTCGGTCATGATGGTTTCGAAGCGCTCGCCGTCTTTCTCGATGACGACCTTGAGCTTGCCGCGGATGAGGAAGAACACTTCTTCCACGTCGGTGTGCAGGTGCGGCGGGCCTTCGTGGCCGGCGGGGATCACCATGGTCGAGAAGGTGAAGTTCTCCGAAGGCACGGTGTTGGTGTCGGCCGCGACACCGGTGCCGCCGGTGCCCACGTAGCGCATCTGCGCGCGGCGGAACTTGGGGTCGAAGTCGGCCTGGAACTTCAGCGCGTCCCAGTCGTACGTGCGCGTTTCGTAGCGCGCGATGCGGGTGTTCATCCACTCGGCCAGGCTGCTGCCCTCGGGCTGCACCAGGGTGCTGCCGACATCGGCAGCGGCGGTGTTGTTGTTGATCTTTTGCTGTTCGGACAAATCGCTCATGGGTGTACTCCTTGGTCGGGAAAATTCGTTCAGTGATGCGCTTGCTGATTCGCTCAGTGCATCGCGAAGCCGCCGTTGACGGCAAGCAGCTGGCCGGTGACGAAGCGCGCCAGGCCGGACAGCAGGAACACGGTGGCGCCGCAGACGTCGGCCGCCTGCTGCTCGCGCGGGATGGCGCGACCTTCGAGGTATTTCTGGTGACGCGCCATCGGCACGTACTCGGTGGCCTCGACCAGCGTGAGGCCGGGCGCCACGGCGTTCACCGTGATGTTGTCGCCGCCCCACTCGCGCGCCAGCGAGCGCGTCATGGAAATGACCGCGCCCTTGCTCGATGCATAGGCCAGCAGGTTGGGTGCGCCCCACAGCGCCGTGTCGGACGCAAGGTTGACGATGGCGCCACGGCCGCTGGCCGCCAGCGCAGGGCGGCAGGCGCGGCCCATGAGCCAGCTGCCGCGCACGTTGACGTTCATCACGCGGTCCCACATGTCGATCTCGAGCTGGTGCGCGTCGCGCCCGCCCGAGTTGGTGATGGCGGCGTTGTTGACCAGGCCGTCGAGCCCACCCAGCAGGCGCACCGCCTCGGCGGCGCCCGCCTCGATGGAGGCCGGGTCCGACAGGTCGATCGCCAGCGCGTGCGCCGTGCGGCCGGCATCGCGCAGCGCCTTCGCCTCAGTTTCGGCCAGCTCGCCGAGGATGTCGGCCAGCACCACGCTCGCACCCGCCGCGGCCACGCACTGCGCAAACGCCAGGCCCAGCCCGCGCGCGCCACCGGTCACGAGCACGCGGCGGCCGGCCAGCAGGTTGGCGGGCATCTCGGCCAGCAGCGACTGCAGGCTGGAGGGATCGGCGATGGCTTTGAGGTCGGTCATGGCGGGCGTCACGTCGGGTTGGGTGAGGTTCAGTCGGCCTGGATGCCGAGTTCCTTGATGACCTTGCCGAAGCGCGCGAAGTCGGCGGCGTTGGTCTTGGCGAGCACGTCGGCGTCGCCGCCCACGGGCGTGGTGCCCAGCACGGCCATGCGCGACACGATGTCGGGCATCTTCAGGATCTCGTTGAAGTGGCCGTTGAGCGTCTTCACGATTTCGGGCGGCAGGTTGCGCGGGCCCCACAGGCCGTTCCAGGCGGTCAGCTCGACGTCCTTGTAGCCCAGCTCGGCGAAGGTCGGCACCTTGGGCGCGAGCGGCGAACGCTCGCGCGAGGCCACGGCCAGCGGAACCATCTTGCCGTTGGGCATGTAGGGCGCCACCGGGCCGAGGGTGATGAAGGTCACCGGCACGTGGCCGCCGAGCACGTCGTTGACGGCGGGCGCCACGCCCTTGTACGGCACGTGCGCCAGGCTGGTGCCCGAGGCGCGGGCGAACATCTCGCCCAGGATGTGCATCGGCGAACCGCTGCCCGGGCTGGCGTAGCTCAGCGACTTGCCGCCCTTGGCCGCGGCCACCGCGTCCTTCAGGCCGGTGTAGCCCTTGGCGCCGCTGGCCACGAGGAAGAGCGGCAGATTGCCGGTCTGCACGATCGGCGTGAAGCCATTGAGCACGTCGTAGCCCGAGGCGCTGCCGGTCTTGAGCACCAGCTGCGCGATCGAGAAAGTGCTGGGCGCGAGCAGCAGCGTGTAGCCGTCGGGCGCGGCCTTCGACACGAACGCGCTGCCGATGATGCCGCTGGCGCCGGGACGGTTGTCGACCACCACGGGCTGGCCGACGCGGGCCGAGAGCTTCTCGGCGTACAGGCGCGCCAGGGCGTCGGTGTCGCCACCCGCCGGATAGGCAACGACCAGCGTGATCGGCTTGCTGGGGTAGGTGTCTGCCCAGGCGAGTCCGGAAGCGCAAGCGGCGGCCAGGGAGACGGCAGCGGCGATGGCGAGGCGGCGAGTGTGTGTCATCGAGGGTCCGTGGAATCGGTGGTTTGTTTCACCAAAGAAACAACGATTTATTAATGGAACGCCGCAAGAATACCGAGGAAGACAACTTCATGACTAGGTAAAAACCCTAGCCAACGTGCAACCGGGCGTGTACGCCCCACGAAAAAGGGCGGCCGTTTCGGGCCGCCCTTCGAGGGTGGGAGCAGGGTTTGGCTACCCGCCGTAGCGCGCGACGGTCAGGCCTTCCATGTCGATCTCGGGCGCCCTGCCCCCGATCAGGTCGGCCATCACGCGGCCCGTGCCGGCCGCCATGGTCCAGCCGAGCGTGCCGTGGCCCGTGCTCAGCAGCAGGTTGGGCACGCGGGTGGCACCGATCACCGGCGTGCCGTCGGGCGTCATGGGGCGCAGGCCGGTCCAGAAGGAGGCGTCGCGCACCGAACCGCCGCGCGGGAACAGGTCGGTCACGACGTGTTCGAGCGTGTCGCGTCGCCGCGCATCGAGCGCGAGGTCGAAGCCCGAGAGCTGCGCCGTGCCGCCCACGCGGATGCGATCGCCCAGGCGCGTGACGGCGACCTTGAAGGTCTCGTCCATCACGGTCGATTCGGGCGCGCCGCTCGCGTCGGTGATGGGCACGGTGATCGAGAAGCCCTTGACCGGGTACACAGGCAGGTCGATGCCCAACGGCCGCACCAGCGCGGGCGAGTAGCTGCCGAGCGCGACGACGTAGCGGTCGGCGGTGAAATTGCCTTGGTCGGTGCGCACCGCCGTCACGCCCTTCCCCGCTTCGTGTTCGAGGGCCTCGATGGTCACGCCGAACCGGAACTGCACGCCCTCGGCCTCGGCCAGCTTGGCCAGCGCCTGCGTGAACTTGAAGCAGTCGCCGGTCTCGTCGCCCGGCAGGCGCAGGCCGCCGACGAACTTGTCCTTCACGGCGCCGAGCGCGGGCTCATACACAACGCAGCCGTCGCGGTCGAGCACCTGGTAGGGCACGCCGGACGCCTTCAGCACTTCGACGTCTTTCGCGGTGCCGTCGAGCTGTGCCTGCGTGCGAAAGAGTTGGAGCGTGCCCTGCATGCGCTCGTCGTAGCGGATGCCGGTGTCGGCGCGCAGCGTCTTCAGGCAGTCGCGGCTGTATTCGGCGAGCCGCACCATGCGGCCCTTGTTGAGTTCGTAGCGCGCCTGCGTGCAGTTGCGCAGCATCGACAAGCCCCAGCGCCACATGGCCGGATCGAGCATCGGCTTGATGACCAGCGGGCTGTGCTGCATGAGCATCCACTTGATCGCCTTGACCGGCACGCCGGGCCCGGCCCAGGGCGCCGAATAGCCGGGCGACACCTCGCCCGCATTGCCGAAGCTGGTTTCGAGCGCGGGCGCCGGCTGGCGCTCCAGCACCGTCACCGCGTGCCCGGCGCGCGCCAGGTAGTACGCCACCGAGGTGCCGATGACACCGCTGCCGAGAATCAGGACCTGCATGACAACCCCTCCCTCTTGAAAGCCGCCACGGGCCGAGGGTACAGGGTCGGCGACCCGGTGCGCAGAACATCGCGTTGGTCTTGCGCGTCTACGGCCTCACCCAAAGGGGAAGGCAGTCGGGCCGATGCCGCGCGTCAGAGGGCGTTCAACACGGCCTGCATCGAGGTCAGGCGCGCCTCGTTCTCGTCGGCGTGCGGCCAGGCGGGATGGCGCGTGCGGGCGCGCTGGTTCAGCGCCAGCTGGCATGCAATGGCGGCCAGTGCCTCGTCGCGCATCGCAGGATCGACCTCGCCCGTGATCTTGAGCTGCCCGAAGGCCGTCGCGACGCGCGCGCGGCATTCGGACTGCAGGAAGGTCTCGTGCATGTCTTCCTTTGCCAGCCATTTCTCGCGCACGTCGGCATCGGCTCGGTGCATGGATTTCGGCACGCCGAAGTCCCAGTCGGCGAGCATCTCTTGGAGAAAGCCCGCGACCTTGCCGTTCTTGCCGCCGTCGCGATACCAGTCTTCGAGCAACGAGAGCGTGTCGCTGCCGTCGTCGCTGCCGAAGGGGCTGAAGTCATCGGCCAGGTCGTAGTAAAAATCGTCGGTGGCGAGCGCCACGAAGCGCGGGTGACTGGTCTCGCGGGCAAGGCCTTCTTCGGGGTCGTCGAAATGGTGGGGCATCGGGTGGCTCCGGGGGAATGAAGGTGCGGATGAACAGGCCCTAAAGGCCCAGTGCGTCCTGCAGCTGGCGTGCCGTCCAGCGCTTGGGGCTTTGCGGCCAGGCCTCGAGCAGCGCGACCATGCGCGCGTTGCGCGGCGCACTCAAGCCGTGCTCCTGCGCGAGTCGCACCACCTCGCCGCTGAGCGCGTCGATCTCGGTGCGGCGCCCCAGTGCGAGGTCGTCGGCCATGCTGGAGCGGGCCTTCGCGTCGATGCGCAGCATGCGTGCTGCGACGATGTGAAACAGCCAGTCGGGCAAGCGCAGCAGCCCCGGCAGCCGCCGCGCCGGCACGGCCGCTACCTGCGCGGGCACGATGCCGCCGGTGCGCAGCACGCCCAGCGTTTCATCGATGAGCGCCGCGAAGCAGCGGCGGTAGCCGCGCTGCATGAGCTCGTCGCGCAGCGGCAGGCCCGACAGTGCGTTGACCGGGTTGTTGAGGTTGAGCAGCAGCTTGCCCCACTGCACGGGCAGCAGGTCGGCATGCAGGTCGAGCGGCACGCCGGCGCGCTCGAACACGGGCAGCCAGTCGCGCAGTGCGGGATCGTCTTCCGCGGCCAGACGGCCGGGGGTGCCGCGATGGAAGGCGCCGTCGTCGATCTCGGCCACGTTGTACGGCACCATGCCGGCGCGGATGTTGAGCGAGGGGCCGGCCTGCCCCGCGGCGGCGCAGTTCGAGATGCCGTTCTGCAGCGAAACGACCGTGGTGCCGGCCGGCAGCGCAAAGGCCAGCTCGCGCGCCGCCTCGGCCGTGGCACCGCTCTTCACGCACAGCAGCACCAACGCGGGCCGCGCCCCCACCGGCACCTGCTCGCACAGGCGCAGCGTGGGCGCCGCCAGCTTGTGTTTGGAGCCGTCGAGGTCGGTGAGCGTGAGGCCGTGACGTGCGAGCTTGTCGAGCACGCGCGGGCGGCCGACGAAGGTGACGGGCACGCCCGCCGCCGCAAGGCTGCCGCCGATGAAACAGCCGATGGTGCCCGCCCCCATCACGAGCACTTCACCGGGGATCGTGTCGGACATGAAGTGCTGTGTGGGTAGTGAGCGGAAAAGACTCAGGTGCGCTGGGCGACCCAGGCCTGCACCGATTGCAGCGCAGCCGGCAGGCCCGCGGCATCGGTGCCGCCGGCCATGGCCATGTCGGCCTTGCCGCCGCCCTTGCCACCGACCTGCTGGGCCACGAAGTTGACCAGCTCGCCGGCCTTGACCTTGCCGATGCTGTCGGCCGTGACGCCGGCTGCGATCTGCACCTTGTCGCCGTCGACAGCAGCCAGCACGATGGCGGCGGTTTTCAGCTTGTCCTTGAGCTTGTCCATGGTGTCGCGCAGCGTCTTGGCGTCGGCGCCGTCGAGCTTGGCCGCGAGCACCTTGATGCCGTTGACGTCCACCGCCTGCGCGATGAGCTCGTCACCCTTGGACGACGCGAGCTTGCCCTTGAGCGCACCCACTTCGCGTTCGAGCGTCTTGACCTGCTCGAGCACCTGCGAGAGGCGGCCCTGCAGCTCGGCGGCCGGCGACTTGAGCGTGGCGGCCACGCTGTGCACGGTCGATTCGAGGTCCTGCAGGTACGACAGCGCATTGGCGCCCGTGACGGCTTCGATGCGGCGCACGCCGGCGGCCACGCCGCCTTCGCTGACGATCTTGAACAGGCCGATGTCACCCGTGCGGCCCACGTGGGTGCCGCCACACAGTTCGCGACTGGTGCCGATGTCGAGCACGCGCACGGTCTCGCCGTACTTCTCGCCGAACAGCATCATGGCGCCGGTCTTCTGGGCCGATTCGAGGTCCATCACGCGCGCTTGCGTCGGCGCGTTGTCCAGGATCTCGGCGTTGACGCGCTTCTCGATCTCGAGAATCTGATCGCGCGTGACGGGCGCGTTGTGCGCGAAGTCGAAGCGCGTCTTGTCGGCGTCGACCAGCGAGCCCTTCTGCTGCACGTGGTCGCCGAGCACTTCGCGCAAGGCCTTGTGCATCAGGTGGGTGACCGAGTGGTTGCGCATGGTGGCGGCGCGGCGCGCGGTGTCGACCGCGGCCTTGACCGCGTCGCCGACCTTCAGCGTGCCTTGCGTCTGCGTGCCGTGGTGGCCGAACACGTCGGCCTTGATCTTCTGCGTGTCGTCGACGCCGAACTGCACGCCTTCGGCCACGAGCACGCCCTGGTCGCCGACCTGACCGCCGCTCTCCGAATAGAACGGCGTGGTGTCGAGCACCACGATGCCGCTCTGGCCTTCCTTCAGCTCGTTGACGGCCACGCCTTCGAGGTACAGCGCGACGACCTTGGCGTTTTCTTCCAGGTGGTCGTAGCCGGTGAAGGTGTTGCCCGCGCCGGCGTACTCGACGTTGCGGTCCATCTTGAACTTGCCGGCGGCACGGCCCGCGGCCTTCTGCTTCTCCATGGCGGCGGTGAAGCCGGCCTCGTCGACCGTCCAGCCGCGCTCCCGACACACATCAGCCGTGAGGTCCAGTGGAAAGCCAAAAGTGTCGTGCAGCTTGAACGCGACATCGCCGTTCAGAACTTCACGCCGGTTGTAGACAACAACGCCCTTCGGATCAGCCATTTCCCGCTCGAGAATCTCCATGCCGTTGGCGAGCGTCTCGAAGAAGCGCTCTTCCTCAGCCTTGAGCGTGTCGATGATGCGTTTCTCGTCGGCCACCAGCTTGGGGTACGCGTCGCCCATGAGCTTCACGAGGTCGGGCACCAGCTTGTGGAAGAAGGGCTTCTTCTGGCCCAGCTTGTAGCCGTGGCGGATGGCGCGGCGAATGATGCGGCGCTGCACGTAGCCGCGGCCTTCGTTCGACGGGATGACGCCGTCGGCCACCAGGAACGAGGTGGCGCGGATGTGGTCGGCGATCACGCGCAGCGAGTTGTTCGACAGGTCTTTCTCACCCGTTTCACGGGCCGCGGCCTTGATGAGCGCGTCGAAGATGTCGATTTCGTAGTTGCTGTGCACGTGCTGCAGGATCGCCGCCAGGCGCTCCAGGCCCATGCCGGTGTCGACGCAGGGCGCAGGCAGTTTCTTGACCGAGCCGTCGGGCTGCATGTCGAACTGCATGAACACGTTGTTCCAGATCTCGATGTAGCGGTCGCCGTCTTCATCGGGCGAGCCGGGCGGGCCGCCGGCGATCTCGGGGCCGTGGTCGAAGAAGATTTCGGAGCACGGGCCGCAGGGGCCCGTGTCGGCCATCATCCAGAAGTTGTCGGACATGTAGCGGCCGCCCTTGTTGTCGCCGATGCGCACCACGCGCTCGGGCGGCAGGCCGATCTCTTTCGTCCAGATGTCGTAGGCCTCGTCGTCCTCGATGTAGACGGTGGCCCAGAGCTTTTCGGCCGGCAGCTTGTAGACCTGGGTCAGCAGCTCGAAGGCCCACTTCAGCGAATCGCGCTTGAAGTAGTCGCCGAAGCTCCAGTTGCCCAGCATCTCGAAGAAGGTGTGGTGGCGTGCGGTGTAGCCCACGTTCTCGAGGTCGTTGTGCTTGCCGCCGGCACGCAGGCAGGCCTGCACCGAGGCGGCGCGCACGTAGGGGCGCTTGTCTTCGCCGAGGAACACGTCCTTGAACTGGACCATGCCCGAGTTCGTGAACATGAGCGTCGGGTCGTTGCCCGGCACCAGCGAGCTCGAAGGCACCACCGTGTGGCCCTTGGAGGCGAAGAAATCGAGAAAGGTCTTGCGGATGTCCGCGACCGTGAATGTGGGCTGGCTCATCTTTGGATTTCGTCTTCTGTCGGGGCGGCCTGGCGATGGCGACCCTGCGTCGAAACCACTGCGTTGAACCGGCCTAACTGCTTGATTTGCTTGAACAATCGATTATAGGTTTGCGCATGGGGCCCGGGCCCGCCGCGGGCCATGCGCGCACGCGATCCGCAAGCCAGGGCTAACATGGACGGCTGAAGCGGTGCGCGCCCTCCCCGGCTGCAGCCTGTTTCGCCCCTGTTTTCATCGGCAACATGAATCAAGGAGCACGCATGGCGGGTCAGGCGTTGGAACCTCACTGGAAGATCGAAGACCTCGATTTCTCCCGCATCGCACGCGAGCAGGTGCGCTCGGACGAAAACCTCTTCTACCTGGTGGCGTCGGCCTCCTTCATCGAGAGCGGCTCCGACCTGTACACGCAGAACCTGGTCGATTTCTTCCGCGGCGACGACGAGGTCACCGAGTGGCTGTCGAACCATTGGGAGCAGGAAGAGCTGCAGCACGGCCAGGCCCTGCGCGCCTACGTGCGCCACGTGTGGCCCGAGTTCGACTGGGACACCGCCTACCGCGGCTTCCTGGCGGAATACGCCACCTACTGCAAGGTCGAGCTGCTGGCTCCGACCCGCGCCCTGGAAATGACCGCCCGCTGCGTGGTCGAGACCGGCACCGCCACCTACTACCGCGCCATGGCCCGCAGCACCACCGAACCGGTGCTGCGCGACCTGGCCACCCGCATCGCGACCGACGAGGTCAACCACTACAAGCACTTCTTCCGGTTCTTCCGCCGCTACCGCGCGCAGGAGCGGCTGAACCGCTTCCGCGTGATGGGCACCATCGGCCGGCGCACCTTGGAGCTGAAAAGCGAAGACGCCGACTGCGCCATCCGCCACGTGGTGAAGGCCCGCGCCCCGCACCGGGCCGGCGACACGGCCTACGTGCAGCAGCTCAGCGCGCGCATGAACAGCACCATCCGCACCCACCTGAGCGCCGGCGCCACGCTCAAGATGCTGATGCGCCCGCTGGAGCTGCCGGCGCGGTTGCAGACGGTGATCCAATACCCGATCCGGCAGTTCATGGAACACGTCTTCCTGCGCTGAAGGGCCGAAAACGCCAGAAAACAGGCAAAAAAAACCCAGCACGATGCTGGGCTGAATCTCTGGATTGCTGTCACGCACAGAGAACCCGCACTTGAAGCGAGTCCGCAAAATTTAGGGCCAGCGCCGCCGCCGGGTTGTCAGACAACACCGACAGTTCTGCACGATCGTGCGGGCCGGGGCCATCCCTTCTAGTTCGAAAAACTGCCAAATTCTTCACACTTTTTAACTTGTCCTACGGTTACGACATTTTTCAGCTGACACGCTGAGCGCGTGTCCTCACCGAGGATGCACCTGCTGTCACGCAACAGGGCCGCAAAAGAAGAGCTCTCTGTTTGCCTTAGAGCGCGCCCCTTCGGGGGCCCCTCGAGATACCCGCTCCGGCGGGTATTTTTTTGCCTGCAGCCGGGCCGCCCATCGCGCTACCACACCGAAGTGACGGGTTTTCCCAATCCGATGGGGACAACGTTGTGGAAAACCGTGTGTGCAGCGCGCGAAACCGTTGCCTGGCGGGGCCTGCAACGCAGTGCCTGCGAAACAGGCAGCGGGCAGAAAAAATCCGGAAAAATATCTTTCCGGGCTGTTTCCCCACACCCCTGCCGTCCGCCAGCCGCCCGTCGTCGTCGTCGTCGTCGTCGTCGTCGTCGTCGTCGTCGTCGTCGTCGCCGCCGTCGCCGCCGCCGCCGCCGCCGCCGCTCGCGGCGCTGAAAGAATTCATCAGACTCCTCCCTCGAAGCCGCCACTAGCATCGAAAGACCCGGGCGGCCAGCCTGCGCCGCGCCGGGGACCAAAGGGAGCAAAACATCGTGAAGTGGATCGTGGCTGGCTTTGTGGCACTGGTGTTCGCCGTGCTGTCGTTCAACGCATTCATTGCCAACGACCTGAGCCGCCAGTCCAGCGGCAACCGGCTCATCGCCATGCTGACCGACCTGTACAGCGGGCTGCTGGGCAGCATCGGCGCCGTTCCGACAGGCATCCTGTTCGCGGTGTGCGCCGTGGGCATCGTCGTCCTGGCGGCCCGGGACGGCAAGAAGGCGGCCTGAGCCATGCCGCTCACCACGCGCGTGGCCTTGCTCGACGAGCAGGGCGTGACCGGCGGGCAGCTGCTGCACAACCTGCCCCTCCTGGGCTACGACGCCTTCCAGTTCTCGAGCCTGGCCGACTTCTTTGCGTCGCTGGACAGCGGCCGACAGGTCGATCTGCTGCTCGTGGTGGTCGACAACGAACTGGCCTCCCGCAGCCTCTTTGCCGCCTGCCGGGCGCTGAACATCCAGACGCTGCTCATCGTGCGCGACAAGCGCTGGGAACAGCTCCTGCCCTGGCGCGACGCGCCGGGCTGGGACGACTTCATCGAGCTGCACGGCGCCGGCATCGAAGACACGATGAATGAGCTGGCCTGGCGCATGCGCACCCTGCTGCTGCGCGCCCGACATGCCGCACAGAGCGCCAGCCTCGGCCCACCGACCTGGGGCCCCTACCGCTTTCTCGACATGGCCCACACCGTGCTGCTGCACGACCAGCGCATCCGCCTGCAGCCGCGCCAGTACGCTTTCGCCGTCACCCTGTTCCGCAACGCCGGGCAGGTGATCACGCGCGACTGGCTGTGGCAATCGATATGGGACAAGACCACGCCCTATGAAGGCACGCGCGTGCTCGACGTGTGCGCGGCCAACATCCGCAAGCGCCTGGACCTGTGCGCCGAGAACGGGTACGAGCTGCGCGCGGTCTACAAGCAGGGCTACCGGCTGGTGCCGGTGTGGCCCGTGTCCAAACCCGTCAAGGAGAGGGAGTTCACGCGACGAGGCCGGCCACGCCATGCCGCCCTTGCCGTGAATTTCTGACAGGCCCGGCCCTGCATCGGGCCGGGCCCCGGGCACGCGTCAGGCGTCCGCCCCCACGCGAATCAGCCGCGCCGGCTTCAGCCGGCCGTCCAGCGACCCCAGCCAGACGCCCAGATCCTCGTTCGACACGGGCGTCAGCAGCAGCTCGAAAGAGCGCTGCGCGCGCACCGCGACCGGCACCGCCTCCACGCTCGGCAGCTCCGAGCGGTGCGTGAGGTACAGCAGCGGCAGCATCCAGTCGGCCGCCTGGTGCATGGCGGGCACGCGCGCCACCGTCTTCTGCGCATCGGCATGCAGCCCGACGATCACCCCGTCGAAGCGCTGGCCCACCTCCAGCGCCTGGATCAGGTCGGCGATGCGCACGAACGGGATGAAGTCGGCCCCCAATGCAGTCAGCGAGTTGCCGGTGCAGGCGCGCTGCAGGGCGTCGGAATCGACCAGCGCGATCCGGTACCCCGAAGGAGCGGGCGCGTTCATCGTCACTGCTCCCCTGCGATGTCGAGCTCGACCCGTCGGTTGGGCTGCAGGCATTGCAGCAGCGCCGGCGTGCGTTGGGTGCCTTCGCAATCGGACACCACCGGTTGGCGCTTGCCCATGCCCGCGGTGCGGATCAGCTTGCGGTCCAGGCCCTGCTGCACCAGCAGATCGCGCACGGTGTTGGCGCGCTCCAGCGACAGCGCCTCGTTGTAGGCGTCGCCGCCCAGCCGGTCGGTGTGGCCCGTCACCACGATGTAGTGCAGCGACCGGAAGTTGTTGCGCAGCTCGCCGGCCAGGTGCTCCAGCCGCGCGCGCCCGGCGGGCTGCAGGTCGGTGAGCGAGGCGCCGTCGAAGCGGAACAGCCCGTCGGCGCTGAGCGTGACCTTCTGCGGCGGTGCCAGCTTCGTGCTGGCCGGGATCGGCGTGGCCAGCGGCGGTTGCGCGAGCAAGGCGCAGTCGGGGTTCTTCCACCAGCCGCCGGTCATCAGCTCGCTGCCGTTGAAACGCACCATGTACTGGCAGGTGGTGTAGTCGCTGCCCTTGCCCGTGTAGAAGTGAAAGATGTAGTTCCACTCGCGCACGCCCCACAGCCCTTCGCTGAAGTGCGGCCAGCCCAGCAGCTCGCGCAGCTGGTCCTTGCCCATGCCGGGACGCACGCGCTGGAACTTGTCGACGCCGGGGAAGGCACCCTGCTTCCACTTGGCGCTGCCCAGGTCGGGAAACTCCTCGGGCTTGGGCGGCGCCGGCTTCTCGGCCGCGGCGCGCGCCTGCGCGTCCTTGTCGATGGCGGCGCCGGGCGAGGCGCAGCCTTGAAGGGACGCAAGCACCGCCGCCAGGGCGACGACGGACAGGGTTCGGTTCATCTTGTTCATTCTTTTGCTCTCCCGCTTCAATTGAAGACCCACTCGGCGCCGACCGTGGCCGCGGCTCCGGCGCGGCTCATGCCCACGCCGCCGGTCATGCTCCAGCCGTTGTTCTCGGCCGTGCGACGGAAGCTGATGCCCACCGCGCTCTCGCCCTTGAAGGTGCCGTAGCCCACACGCATCACCGTCTTGCCCGGCACCGAGGTGCCCGGCATCTGCACGGCCATGGCGGCGGCCACGCCGGCATACGCGTTCTTCGCCACGTTGCGGATCTCGCCGCCCAGCGCGTTGGCACGCGCGTCGGTGTAGGCCATGTTGGCGGCGCCGGACTGGTTGAGCTGCTGCACGTTCACGGCATCGGTCGGTGCCACGCCCGGTGCCACGTTCTGCATCGTCACCGGGCCGGTGGAGGCGCCGTTGCCCATGGTCACGCTGTTGTAGTTGACGCTGCCGTCCACGTTCGTGTCGTAGCGCACCGCGCTTTGCTGCACGGCCTGCAGCTGGCGCACGTTCACCGCGTCGGTGGCCTGCGTGCCGCCGGCCACGTTGGTGATCTGGCGCTCGTTGCCGGCCGAGCCGACCGACACCGCACCCTGCGCCGACTGCACCACGGTGTTCGAGAACATCTCGCGCTGGCCGTTCATGCCGGCGCGGTTGGCCACCGCGCCGTCGCCCAGCGCCACGCTGTTGGCCGAGCTGGCCGTGCTGTTGGCACCCAGCGCGATGCTGCCGGCCGCCTTGGCCTGCGCACCGTTGCCGGTGGCGATGGCGTTGTTGCCCGTGGCGACCGCCTTCGGTCCGATGGCCACACTCTCCGCGCCGATGGCGCTCGAGTCGGCCTCCTTCGAATTGGCGTGGAAGTACTTGATGCCGGTGCCGCCCGTGGTCAGGTTGTTGATCGCCTGGTTCGTGGCGTTGAGCTGGCTGCCGTTCACCGCATCGGTGCTGGTGGCGCTGATCTCGCCGGCCGCGACGTTGGTGATCTGGCGCTCCGCGCCCTTGTCGCCGACGCTGACCACGCCCACCGGCTTGGTGCCGGCGAACTCGTAGGTCGTGCCCCTGATCGTGACGCTCTCCGTGGGCTTGGCGTCCGACGTTTTCGAGTCGTTGCCCAGCGCGACGCTGTTCTTCGTCGTGACCACGGCGCCGGTGCCGACCGCCACGCCCTTGTCGGCGTTGACGACCGCGCCCGAGCCCACCGCCGTGCTGTCGGCGCCCTTGGACGTGGGCGCCACGTAGGTCGTCGGCGAACCGGTGATCCACTTGTTGCCCGCTGCCGCGGCCTGGCTGGCCACGGCCTGCAGCTGTGCCACGTTGACCGCGTCGCTCGGTGCGGAGCCCGCGGCCACGCCGGTGATCTGGCGGAACACGCCGTTGGCCACGTCGCCCACGCCCACTGCACCCGTGGTGCTGGTGGTCTTGGCGATGGCGTCCGATTGCGCCGCGGTCGCGTCCGGCGGCACGTAGCCCTTCGCACCGGCCGCGCGGTCGGCCACCGAGCCTGCGCCCAATGCCGCGCCGCCGTCTGCGACGGCCGTGCTGCCTGCACCCACCGCCAGGCTCGCCACGCCCGCGGCGTTGGCACCCGCACCTGCGGCCAGGCTGCCGTTGCCCATGGCCCGCGCCCAGGCGCCGAAGGCCGCGCTGTCGATGCCGTTAGCGGTCGAGAAGTAGCCCACCGCCGTGCTGCGGTCGCCCATCGCCCAGGCGGCATTGCCGATCGACGTGGCGCTGATGCCCGCGGCCTGCGCCGCCGTGCCCATCGCCACCGCGTTGACGGCCGTCGCCTGTGCGTCCTTGCCCGCAGCGATTGCGTCGGCGCCCGTGGCACCGTCGTTGTTCTCGTTGCCGCCGCCGGTCGAGTTCACGCTGTAGTACTTGGTCTTGCTCTCGGCGACCGTGTCCTTGAGCTGGCTGACGTTCACCGCATCGGTGTTGGCCACGCCCGGCGCCACGTTGGTGATCACCTTGCCGCCCGCATTGACGCCCGCCGTGGTCACGCTCGGACCGCCGACGATGGTCAGGCCGGTCGCGCCGAGGGTGACGTTCGGGCCGACGGTCACGCCGGCGTTGTTCATCACCGTGTCGCCGGTCGTCACGCTGTCGAACTTCACGTCCTTGGCGGTCGCCACGGTCAGCGTGTTGCCGTTGCGGGTGACCACCATGTTGTCGCCGTTGGCGAAGTTGGCCGTGCCGCCCGGTGCGATGTTCTGCGGGCTCGCCTCGCCGTTCGCGCTCAGGTTCCAGCCCTTGCTGGCCGTGACGTCGACCAGCTTGAGCTGCTCTTCGGTCGCTGCGCGGCCCACGGTCGCAAAGCTCGGGTCGGTCAGCGTCTTGTTGCTCAGGCCCTTGATGTCGTTGCTGACACCGCTGAGGTTCACGCTGCCGCTGGTCACGCCACCAGCTGCGACCGCCGTGGTCGTGGTGCCATTGGTCACCGTGGTGCCTGCGGCCGACGTCTTCGTGATGTTGCCCGTGCCGTCGTTCACCGTCAGGCCTGTGGTGTTGAGCACGCTCTGGCCCACGGTCAGGCTGTTGTTGACCTTCACGTCGTCAGCCAGCTTGAAGTCGAGGCCCGTGCCATTGCGCGTGATGGCGATGTTGCTGTCGGAGTTGCTGAAATCGACCTTGCCGCCTGGAGCGACATTGCCGCCGGTTGCCTCTCCGTTGGCCGCCACGTTCCAACCTGCGCTGGCCGTGTCATTGACCAGCTTGAGCTGCTCTTCCGTGGCCCCACGGCCGACGGTTGCGAAAGTCGGATCGGTCAGCGTCTTGTTGCTCAGGCCTCGGATGTCGTTGGTGACGCCACTGAGGTTCACAGTGCCGCTGGTCACGCCGCTCGCTGCGACGACCGTGGTCGTCGTGCCGTTCGTCACCGTGGTGCCCGCCGCCGACGTCTTCGTGACATTGCCCGCGCCGTCGTTCACCGTCAGGCCCGTGGTGTTGAGCACGCTCTGCCCCACCGTCACGCTGTTGTTGACCTTCACGTCGTCGGCCAGCTTGAAGTCGAGATCCGTGCCGCTGCGCGTGATCGCGATGTTGCTGTCCGAGTTGCTGAAGTCGACCTTGCCGCCTGGGGCGACGTTGCCGCCTGTGGCTTCGCCGTTGGCGGCGACATTCCAGCCCTTGCTGGCCGTAGTGTCGACCAGCTTGAGCTGCTCTTCGGTCGCTGCGCGGCCCACGGTGGCAAAGCTCGGATCGGTCAGCGTCGTGTTGCTCAGGCCCTGGATGTCATTGGTGACACCGCTGAGCTTCACGTTGCCGCTGGTCACGCCGCCCGCCGCGACGACCGTGGTCGTCGTGCCGTTGGTCACCGTGGTACCGGCGGCCGTTGTCTTCGTGACGTTGCCCGCACCGTCATTCACCGTCAGCCCCGTCGTGTTGAGCACACTCTGGCCGACCGTCACGCTGTTGTTGACCTTCACGTCGTCAGCCAGCTTGAAGTCGAGGTCCGTGCCGTTGCGCGTGATGGCGATGTTGCTGTCGGAGTTGCTGAGATCGACCTTGCCGCCTGGAGCGACATTGCCGCCCGTGGCTTCGCCGTTGGCGGCCACGTTCCAACCTGCGCTGGCCGTGTCGTTGACCAGCTTGAGCTGCTCTTCGGTGGCCCCACGGCCCACGGTCGCGAACGTCGGATCGGTCAGCGTCTTGTTGCTCAAACCCTTGATGTCATTGGTGACACCGCTGAGGTTCACGCTGCCGCTGGTCACGCCACCGGCGGCCACTGCGGTGGTCGTCGTGCCGTTGTTGACCGTGAGGCCTGTGGTGTTGAGCACGCTTTGGCCCACCGTCACGCTGTTGTTGACCTTCACGTCGTCAGCCAGCTTGAAGTCCAGGTTCGTGCCGCTTCGCGTGATCGCGATATTGCTGTCCGAATTGCTGAAGTCGACCTTGCCGCCCGGTGCGACGTTGCCGCCGGTTGCCTCGCCGTTGGCCGCGACATTCCAGCCCGCGCTGGCGGTGTCGTTGACCAGCTTGAGCTGCTCTTCGCTGGCTGCGCGGCCTACTGTTGCAAAGCTCGGATCGGTCAATGTCTTGTTGCTCAGACCCTTGATGTCGTTCGTCACGCCACTCAGGTTGACTGTCCCGCTGGTCACGCCGCCGGCGGCCACGGCGGTGGTCGTGGTGCCGTTGTTGACCGTCAGGCCGGTGGTATTGAGCACGCTCTGCCCCACCGTCACGCTGTTGTTGACCTTGACGTCGTCAGCGAGCTTGAAGTCCAGGTTCGTTCCCGTGCGCGTGATCGCGATATTGCTGTCCGAGTTGCTGAAGTCGACCTTGCCGCCCGGCGCCACATTGCCGCCCGTGGCTTCGCCGTTGGCCGCGACATTCCAGCCCGCGCTGGCGGTGTCGTTGACCAGCTTGAGCTGCTCTTCGGTGGCGCCACGGCCCACGGTCGCGAACGTCGGATCGGTCAGCGTCTTGTTGCTCAGACCTTGGATGTCGTTCGTCACGCCACTCAGGTTGACCGTCCCACTGGTCACGCCGCCAGCGGCCACAGCCGTGGTCGTCGTGCCGTTGTTGACCGTCAGGCCCGTGGTGTTGAGCACGCTCTGACCCACCGTCACGCTGTTGTTGACCTTCACGTCGTCCGCCAGCTTGAAGTCGAGATTCGTGCCGGTGCGCGTGATGGCGATGTTGCTGTCGGAGTTGCTGAAGTCGACCTTGCCGCCCGATGCAACATTGCCGCCCGTGGCTTCGCCGTTGGCTGCGACGTTCCAGCCTGCGCTGGCCGTGTCGTTGACCAGCTTGAGTTGCTCTTCGGTGGCGCCACGGCCCACCGTCGCGAACGTCGGATCGCTCAGCGTCGTGTTGCTCAGGCCCTGGATGTCGTTGGTGACACCGCTGAGGTTCACATTGCCGCTGGTCACGCCGCCCGCCGCCACCGAGGTGGTCGTCGTGCCGTTGTTGACCGTGAGGCCCGTCGTGTTGAGCACGCTCTGCCCCACCGTCACGCTGTTGTTGACCTTCACGTCGTCGGCCAGCTTGACGTCGAGATTCGTGCCTGTGCGCGTGATCGCGATGTTGCTGTCGGAGTTGCTGAAGTCGACCTTGCCGCCAGGAGCGACGTTGCCGCCCGTGGCTTCGCCGTTGGCCGCGACATTCCAGCCTGCACTGGCCGTGTCGTTGACGACCTTCAGTTGCTCTTCGGTAGCCCCCCGGCCGACCGTCGCGAAGCTCGGGTCAGTGAGCGTGGTGTTACTCAGGCCCTTGATGTCGTTGGTGACGCCGCTGAGATTCACGTTGCCGCTGGTCACGCCAGTGGCCGCAACAGCCGTGGTCGTGGTGCCGTTGTTGACGGTCAGGCCGGTAGTGCTGAGCACGCTCTGCCCCACCGTCACGCTGTTGTTGACCTTGACGTCGTCAGCGAGCTTGAAGTCCAGGTTCGTACCGCTTCGCGTGATGGCGATGTTGCTGTCGGAGTTGCTGAAGTCGACCTTGCCGCCCGGCGCGACGTTGCCACCGGTGGCTTCGCCGTTGGCCGCGACATTCCAGCCCGCGCTGGCCGTGTCGTTGACGATCTTGAGCTGTTCTTCGGTAGCCCCACGGCCCACCGTGGCGAAGCTCGAGTCAGTGAGCGTGGTGTTACTCAGGCCCTTGATGTCGTTGGTGACGCCGCTGAGATTCACGTTGCCGCTGGTCACGCCGCCGGCTGCGACCACGGTGGTGGTCGTGCCGTTGTTGACTGTCAGTCCCGTCGTGTTGAGCACGCTCTGGCCCACCGTCACGCTGTTGTTGACCTTCACGTCGTCAGCCAACTTGAAGTCGAGGTTCGTGCCGCTTCGCGTGATCGTGACGTTGTTGTCGGAGTTGCTGAAGTCGACCTTGCCGCCCGGTGCGACATTGCCGCCTGTGGCTTCGCCGTTTGCGGCCACGTTCCAACCCGCGCTGGCTGTGTCGTTGACGATCTTGAGCTGCTCTTCAGTAGCTGCACGCCCCACCGTAGCAAAGCTCGGATCGGTCAGCGTCTTGTTGCTCAGGCCTTGAAGGTCGTTCGTCACCCCGCTCAGGTTGAGCGTTCCACTGGTCACGCCGCCGGCAGCAACCGCCGTGGTCGTCGTGCCGTTGGTCACGGTGGTTCCCGTTGCCGACGTCTTCGTTACGCTGCCTGCGCCGTCATTCACGGTCAGACCCGTGGTGTTGAGCACGCTCTGGCCCACGGTCACGCTGTTGTTGACCTTCACGTCATCCGCCAGCTTGAAGTCGAGATCCGTGCCCGTGCGCGTAATCGCGATGTTGCTGTCCGAGTTGCTGAAATCGACCTTCGCGCCTGGAGCGACATTGCCACCCGTAGCCTCGCCGTTGGCGGCCACGCTCCAGCCCGCATTGGCGGTCGCATCGACGGCCTTGAGCTGGCTCACGTTCACCGCATCGGTGTCGTCTGAACCGGCTGCCAGATTGGTAATGCGCCGTTCCTTGCCCGCGCTGCCCACGGACACTTCACCCACTGGCACAGTGCCGGCCACCGTGGCTGGCGTGCCGGCCGCAGTGAGTGGTGCGTACGCCGCCTTGGCCTGCAAGGCAGCCGCATCTTGCGTGGCTTGCGATTCGGCCCCTAGTGCCACGCTGTTGACCGCGCTGGCCTGCGCCTGGCGGCCGATGGCAACGCCATCGTTCTTGCTGGCCACAGCGCTGTTGCCGATGCTCACCGTGTTGTCGGCGGTGATGCCGGCAAGCGTCGTCGTATCGACGATGCCCGCGAAGGTGCCGATGGCGATGTTGCTGCTGCCTGTGGTGCCCGCGCCGGCCACCGCGCCGATGCCGATGTTCGTATCGCCTGAGACGGAGGCGCCCGACAGGTCGCCCATGGCGATGTTGTCGTTGCCGGTCACTGACTGGCCCGCGCTGCCGCCGATCGCGGTGTTGTAGGTGCCCTTGGTCCCGATGCCACTGTAGACGCCCATCGCCAGGTTGTAGTCGCCCTGGACGCTCTGGCCCGCCGCGATGCCGAACGCCGCATTCGAGCTGCCGACGACATCCTTGCCCGCGGCGGAACCGACGGCGGTGTTGCTGGAGCCCACGACACCGCGACCCGCTTCGTTGCCGACGCTGACGTTGTTCTGGCCGGCCAGGCCGGCGCTGGCGCCCTCGCCTGCCAGATAGCCGATGGACACACTGCGCTCGCCGTTCGCCTGGGTGCCCACGCCCGCCGCCAGTGCGTTGACGCCGGTGGCGCCGTCGTTGGCGTAGTTTCCACCTGGCGTGCCGTTGTCGTTCACGCTGTAGTAGTGCGTCTGCGCTGCTTGCAGTTGGGCCACATTGACCGCGTCGGTTGCTACCGTGCCCGCCGCTACGTTCGTGATCTGCCGCGTCTGGCCGTTGCCGCCCACGCTCACGGCGCCCAGCGTGCTCTTCCACGTGGCCGAGGAGTCCGTCGAGGCTGCGCCCTTAGCCGGGTCGAAGCCTGCCATGCCCTTGTCCGTGCTGGCCACCGACTGGCTGCCCAGTGCCACGCCGTCGGCCACGGTCACGCTGGTCGAGTCGCCGAGTGCCGTGGCATTGGCCACGTTGATGTTGACGTTGTTGCCCAACACGAAGGTGTTGGTGGCCGCCGCACCCAGCGTGTTGTTATTGCCCACGCTGTAGCTGTTGGCGCCGTCGATGGTGCTCGGGTCGCCGATGGCGCCGCTGTTGTTGCCGTTGACGGTGTTGCCAGTGCCGATGCTGATGCTGCTTGCGCCCGTGGCCTGTGCGTTTTGACCAATGGCGATGGCGTTGTTCGCCCCAGCCACCGTGCCATTGCCCACAGCCACGGTGTTGCTGACCGTCAACGCCGATTTGCCGCTGACCGGTGTCGCCGCACCCGTGGTCGGATCAACGCTGTATTGAGGTGCATTGGCACCCGCACCAATTGCCACATTGCCGTTGCCGATCACCCCAGCGCCCGCCGCCGCGCCTTGATTGACGTTCAGATTGCCACTGCCCAACACACCGGCGTTCAGCCCGAGATTGGTGTTGACATTGCCCTTGGATGCCGCGCCCGCTTGGCTACCGAAGTTGGTGTTGCTGTTGCCCACCATTCCCTGTCCCGCCAGGCTGCCGATGCTGACGTTGAGCTGGCCGCTCAAGCCACTGCCTGCGCCCGCACCGATGCTCGTGTTCTGACCATTGCCAGAAGAATTCTGGCCCGCCAAGATGCCGATGTTGATATCGCCACCCGCGCTGGTCGAACCCGTGCCAGCTTGTGTGCCGATAGACACCGTATTGGACGTCTGTGCCTGCGCGCTGGAGCCGATAGCAACGCCACTTTTTGACACCGCATTGGCGCCCAGGGCCACTCCATCGACGGTCTGCGCGCCATTACCAACGGCCACGCCGCCGGTACCTCCCACCGAAGCTACGGCCGCAACAGCGCCTTGACCAATTGCCACGGCACCAGCGCCCGTTGCATTGCTGTTGTAGCCCATCGCCGTGGAACCGCTGCCCGATGACGTGGCATTCACGCCAGCTGCAATCGCGTTAGGTCCTGTCGCGCCGCTGTTATCGTAGTTGCTCCCCGCGCCGGTAGAGGTGGAGTTGATGCTGTAGTAATGCACGGCGCCCGCAGCCGCTGTACTGGATACAGCCTGTAGTTGTGCCACGTTTACCGCATCGGTGTTGTCCGCGCCCGCCGCTAGGTTGGTGATGCGGCGTTCCTTGCCCGCGCTGCCTACTGACACCTCGCCCACCGGCATGGTGCCGGCCACGGCCGCCGGCGTGCCGGTGGCGGTCAGCGGTGCGTAGGCCGCCTTGGCCTGCAAGGCCGCCGCGTCCTGCGTAGCCTGTGATTCCGCACCTAGCGCCACACTGTTGACCGCGCTGGCCTTGGCTTCGTACCCGAGAGCAACCGCGCGGTCCTTCCCGGCCAACGCGCCGCCGCCGACGCTCACTGTGTCACTGGCCGTCACGCCGAACCCGGCAGCTGCACCGACGGCGACATTGTTGTTGCCCGTGACGCCGCTTCCGGCAAGCGCGCCGAACGCGGCGTTGGCATCGCCCGCGGTGCCCGCGCCCGCCCCGCTACCCGTCGCCGTGTTGAAGACACCGCTCGAGTCCGACAGAGCGCCATTGCCCACGGCCGTAGCGTGATCGCCAGAGGCATTCTTGCCGGCCCCGGCACCCAGGGCCGTGTTGTATTGGCCGGTGCCCGCCGAAAAGCCCGCTTCAGAGCCCAGAGAGACATCGGCAAAATTGGCTGCAATCGCGCGATCGCCCACCGCCACCGACGAGAAACCATTCGCGTTGGACTTCACGCCGACAGCCACGGTGCTGCCGGACGTCGCCCCGTTGGCACCCGACGAGACCGCACCCGCGCCAATGGCGACGGCATCAGTGCCGGTGGCCTGGGCTCCAACACCTGCGGCGAGGGCGCCCGCGCCCGTGGCGCCATCGTTGTTGTAGTTACTGCCAGCGCCAGTCACCGTGGAGTTCACGCTGTAGTAGTGCGTTTGTCCCGCCTTCAGTTGGGCCACGTTCACCGCGTCGGTGGGCGCCGTGCCCGCCGCCACGTTCGTGATCTGCCGCGTCTGGCCGTTCCCGCCCACGCTCACCGCGCCCAGCGTGCTCTTCCACGTGGCCGACGTGTCCGTCGAAGCCGTGCCTGTGGCCGGGTCGAAACCCGCCACACCCTTGTCCGTACTCGCCACCGACTTGCTGCCCAGCGCTACGCCGTCGGCCACGGTCACGCTGGTCGAGTCGCCCAGCGCCGTGGCATTGGCCACGTTCACGTTCACGTTGTTGCCCAGCACGAAGGTATTGGTCGCTGCCGCGCCCAGCGTGTTGTTGTTGCCCACGCTGTAGCTGTTGGCCCCGTCGATCACGCTCGGGTCGCCGATGGCGCCGCTGTTGTTGCCGTTGACGACGTTGCCGGTGCCGATGCTGATCGATTGCGCGCCGTTGGCCTGCGCGCCCTTGCCGACGGCAATGGAGGTTTCGCCTTGTGCGAAGGCGCTGTCGCCCACAGCCACGCTCGAAACACCGAAGGCCTTGCTCGCGTTGCCGATGGCCACGGCGGCCTGGTCGCCGGCGACGGCCGACGAGCCCAGCGCCACGGCATCGTCGCTGGTGGCGCGCGACTGATGGCCGATGGCCGTCGTGCGGCTGGCATCGATGCCGGCCACGCCGTTGCGCTGAAACGCCTTGGTGACCGAGGCCTGCAGTTCGGTGGCGGTGACCAGGACGTTGCCGCTGCTGGCTTCGATGACGTTGCCGCTGGCGTCCAGGGTGTAGGTACCGTCGGCCAGGCCCGCCTCCGTCACGCCGCGCGTGGCAAGAAAGCCCATGTACTCGGTCTGCGCCGCCAGGCTCGCCGCCTGCACGGCGGCCGCGGAGACGGGGCTGTTCGGGTCTTGCGAGGCCAGCGCCAGGTTGGCACTGGCAAGGGTCCCGAGCGCGATGTTGTTGCTGCCCTTGGACTGCAGGCCCGCCATCGTGCCTTGGTTGATGTTCTGGTCACCCGTCACGAACTGGCCCGCGCGTTGACCCACCGCAACGTTGCGGCTGCCGACCGAAAGGCCGCCCGCGCCGTAGCCCATGCCGGCGTTCTCGTCGCCTCGGACATTGACGCCCGCCTGGTTGCCGACGTACGAATTGCGGGCGCCATTGCCACTCGCACCCGAGCCGCTGCCTACGAAGGTGTTGAGCCCGTTGCTGAAATCGTTGGGGTCGGTCTTGGCGGGGCGGCCCATGCCTGCATACGTGCCGATTGCGACGGCGTCGTAGCCGGCTTCGGCGCGCGAACCCAGCGCGGTGCCGCGTCCCTCGGCCTTGGCAGAGCCGCCCAGGGCCACGGAATTGCCTTCGGTGGCGGAGGCATAGGTGCCCACCGCCACGGAACTCCAGTTTTCGGTGGGGCCGGTCAGGCGGTCGCCGCCGTTCGCAATCGCAGCACGGCCGATGGCGATGTCGCCCAGCTTGTGTGCTTCGGCACCGTTGCCCATGGCCACGGTGTCGTCCGCGATCGCCTTCGCATCCGGCCCGATCGCCACACTGTTGACGCCGATGGCGCCCGAATTGGCCTGCGTCGAATTGCCGACTGCGGTCGAGTTCACATGCAGGTACGGCGTCTCGTCGACATTCACCCAGCGCCCGCCCTTCCAGGTCATCAGCCCCTCGCCGAGGCCATTGGCCGAGGTCCCGGCGGTGGTGTTGAAGACCACCATGCCTTCGATCGGCGTGGGCGCGACGAGCCCCCAGGTCGTGGCGTCGGTCAAGGCGGCACGCGGCATCAGAACGCCCTTGTTCGGCACACCCGCACCCGGCTCCGGGCCGATCGTCAACCACGCACTGGGATCCGGGTCCGGCGTCATGACCCCCACCTGCGCAAGCGCCGGTCCGCCCAGCAGGAGCATGCCCAGGCCCAGCGCCGCGAGCTGGCGTTGCGCGCTGCGGCTTTTCTTACCTCGCGCGGAGGCGATTTCCGACGCGGCAACCCAGGCGCCAAGCGCCTCATTCCAGATGGACCGATAAGACTTGTTCATTTCCCCAGTTCCTCGAATTCAGCCCGGCACTGCTCCGCATGAACGCGACATGGCGGGCGGAGATAACCGGAGATGTGGAGTGATCGGAGCGCCGGGTGGCGCTACAGGGGGCGGATGATGTCGGGGGCCTCCGAAGGCCAAGGGGCCCGCGTGAGGTTTGGTCAGAATTGCAGCCAGCTTTTGTCTGCATTTGTGAATTTCTTTACTACTTCATAACCATCGCCAACAATGTTGCTGACATTCACGCTGCGGAATTCGTCAGATTTCGGGCGCGGATTCACTGTCAAAATTGTCCCCGCCACCTCTGGAGTCCATGCGCATCGCCATCCTTGAAGACGACCCGAATCAGCTCTCGCACCTCGTGCGCACACTGGAGCAGCTGTTAACAATTGGCGAGACGAATGTGACTTGCATCACGTTTTCAAATGGGTCGACCTTGCAGCAGGCGCTGCGACGGGAAAGCTTCGACCTGCTGGTGCTGGACTGGAACGTGCCGGGGCTGGCGGGCGTCGAATTGCTGCAATGGCTGCGCAAGTGGCAGACCGACAAGGTGCCGGTGCTCATGCTGAGTTCGCGTGCCTCCGAGCACGACGTGGTGGAGGCCCTCACCCTCGGCGCCGACGACTACATCGTCAAACCCTTCCGACCGCTGGAATTGCGTGCGCGCGTGCAGCGCCTGATGGCCCGGCGCGTGCCGGTGGCGCCGTCCGACGGCGAGCGCTTCGGCCGCTGGGAGTTCGAACGGGTGTCGCAAAGCGTCTTGATCCATCCCGCGCCGGGCGACGACGCCCCGCCGCAGCGGCATGCCCTCACCGACCGTGAATTCAAGCTGGCGCTGACGCTGTTCCAGCACATGGGCGACGTGGTGTCGCGCGCCCATCTGCTCGAAAGCGCCGGCTACAGCACCGAAGAGCTGCCTTCGCGCACGCTGGACAGCCACATCTACCGGCTGCGCAGCAAGCTCGGCCTCGAAGCCGAAAGCGGGCTGAGCCTGCGCACGGTCTATGGCCGCGGCTACCGGCTCGAAGCCACGCAACAACCGCAGGTGGATGCGTGATGGCGACGCGCGACACCAGGCCTCGCCTGCATCGCCTCGTGGCCGGTGCCGCACTGCTCGTCGCCGCGATGGCCGCGAACGCGCAGTCGCCGCACGTGGTGAAGCCCGGCGAGACCTTGTGGGGCATCTCGGGCCAGCAGCTGGACACGCCGCTGCGCTGGCCCGAAGTGCAGCAGCGCAACCAGGTGGGCGAGCCGCGCCTGCTGCAGCCGGGCACGGTGCTTTACTTTGCCGACGGGCGGCTCGTGCCCGAGGGCGCGGCGGTGGTCACCGCGATCGAAGGCCGGGCCTCGCGCAAGCGCGCGGGCGTCCCCGAACAGGCGCTCACGCCCGGCATGCCCATCCAGGCCGGCGACACGCTCATCACCGGCACCGACGCCTTCGTGACCCTCGGGGTGACGGGTGGCAGCCGCGTCGTGCTGCCCTCGCGCAGCGCGCTCGAGGTGCTGGCCATCGACGCGACGACGGTGCGACTGCGGCTGATCGAGGGCCGCGTCGAATCGCAGGTGCACAAGCAGCAGCCGAACCAGCAGTTCGAGATCCGCGCGCGGTCGATGGGCCTGGGCGTGCGGGGCACGCACTTCCGCGTGCGCGACGAAGACGGCCTGCTGACCGGCGAAGTGATTTCGGGCGAAGTGGTCGTGCAGGGAGCGGCGCAGTCCGAACCGCCGCTCGTGCTGCGCGAAGGCCGCGGCGCGGTGCTGCTGGAGAGCGGCCCGTCGGAGGCGAAGGGCCTGCTGCCGGCGCCCCAGCTGGTGCCTGAAACAACGGCGCGCAACGACCGCACGTTCCGCTTCACGCCCGTTGCGGGCGCGCAAACCTACCGCCTGCAGCTGGCGCGCGACGAGCGCTTTCTGCTGCCGGTGCACGAACAACGCGGCCCGGGGCCTTCTTTCACGGTGCCGGCAGAACTGCCATCGGGCCTCTACCAGCTGCGCCTCACGGCCTTCGATGCCGCGCGGCTCGAAGGGCTGCCGGGCGACGGCACGGTCTACCTGCCCACGGTCGAAGGCGGCGCGGGCGGCCAGGGCACATCGTCCGTGCTTTCGGACGGGCGCGTGGAGGTCCGCTGGCCGGGCGTCTCCGGGCAACGCTACACCTTCGAACTCTCGCGCAGCCCTGACTTCGCCGTGTTGCTGGTCAACGAGCCCTCGGTGTACGCCACCGGCATGACGGTCGGCCCCTTTGCGCTCGGCGGGCGCTACCACTGGCGTGCGCGCCAGGCCACCACCACCGACGGCGCCGCGCCCTCCCCGGCTGGCTTCGGCGGAAGCTTCGACATTCCGGTGCGCTGAAGCGGGGCACGCGCATGCGCCTCGTCCTCGAACGGTTGCTGATGGCGCTGCTGCTGCCGCTGGCCATGCTCGGCCTCGCGCACCGCCCGGGCCTGCTGCAGCTGGATGCGTACATCCACGACCGCCTGCTGATCCTGGCCTCGCACCGGGCGTCGCCCGACATCCTGATCATCGCCATCGACGAGCACAGCCTGCGCGAACTCGGGCGCTGGCCGTGGAGCCGCGAGACCCACGCGCGCCTGCTCGAACGGCTCGCACCGGCGGCGCCGCGCGCGGTGCTGCTCGACCTCTTCTTGACCGAGCCGAGCGCCGACCCGCGCGAGGACGCGCGCCTGGCGCAGGCCATGGGCCTGCTGCCCGTGTACCTGCCGCTGCTGCACGCGAGCCCCCTGGCGTTCTCGAGCCACGACTGGCCGGGCTTCCTGCCGCCCCTGCCGGACTTCGCCGCGCGGGCCCGCGGCGTGGGACACGCCGGCCTCGCGCCCGATTCCGACGGCGTGGCGCGCACGCTGTACCTGCGCGAGGGCTATCCAGACCACCTGCAGCCCTACGTCGGCGCGTTGATGGCGCAACGCGTTCCGCCGCCCGTGACCGACCCCGACGCGACGCCGCTCGACTGGCTGCGCCAGAGCCCGCTGCGCCTGCTGTTCGCCGGCCCGCGCGGCAGCTACCGCACCGTGCCTTACGCCAGCGTGCTGCGGGGCGAAGTGCCCGCCGAGCTGCTGCGCGACAAGCTGCTGCTCGTGGGCGCCACCGCGCCCGGCCTCGGCGACCAGACGCTCACGCCCAACGCCGGCATCCGCGGCGTGCTGCCCGGGGTGGAAGTGCACGCCAATGCCATCGACAACCTGATGCACGGGCGCAATGTGAGCGTGTCGCCCCCGCTGTGGCATGCGGCCTGGACCGTCGTGCCGCTGTGGATCGCGCTGTGGCTGCTGGTGCGCAGGGGCCGGCATGCGCTGCCGATCGCCGTCGGCCTGGCGAGCGCGTGCCTGCTGATCAGCGGCGTTGCCATGCTGGCGTGCCACCACTGGCTGCCGCCCGCCGCACCGATGCTCGGCCTGGCCATCCTCTACCTGCTGTGGAGCTGGCGCCGCCTGGAGTCGCAGTTCATCTACCTGCGCAAGCGCGCACAGGTGCTCGATGCGCTCCCGGGCGGCACCTTTGAAGTCGTGCCGGCCCGTGTGCCCGCGCCTGCGGACCCGGCGGAGCATCCCAAGCAGGCGCTCGATCGCGCCATTGCACGCCTGCGGCGCATGCAGCAGCTCATGGACAAGGCCATGCAGGCGATGCCCGTGGCCATGCTGATCTGCGACGAAGACGGGGGCATCGGGTCGGGCAACGCGGCGGCCTTCCGGCTGCTGGGCGGCGGTGCCATGCCGTCGCACGACGACGAACGAACCCCCGTCGCACTGCGCGGCATGCGGCTGCCCGAGCTGATCGCGCCGCTGGCCGTGCCGCCCGCCAACGGCGCGCCGGCACGCACCGACGCCGCCCACTGGACCGATCGGCTGCACGGCGAATACACCACCCCCGACGCCCGCGTGTTCCGCCTGGAGGCCGCGGCCTTCAGCGGCGACGCGCCCGAAGACCGCGGCTGGGTCGTGATGCTGCCCGAGCTCACGGCCGAGCGCGAGGCGCAGCGCCAGCGCGACGAATGGCGGCAGTTTTTGTCGCACGACCTGCGCAGCCCGCAGGTCACGATCCTCAGCATCCTGTCGATGCATGCCGCCGCCGATGCCGGGATGCGCGCGGCCATTGGCCGCGAAGCCGAGCGCACGCTCGCGATGGCCGAGGGTTTCATGGATTTCGCGCTCGCCGAATCGGACGACTACCGCTTTGCGGACACGCACATCGGCGCCGTGCTGCTCGATGCAAGAGACCAGGTCTGGCACTACGCGCAGTCCCACGGCGTGCGCGTCGACGCCCGCATCGACGACGCCGCCGGCGACACCCTCCTGCACGCCGACGGCGCCCTGCTGACCCGCGCCATCGTCAACCTGCTGAACAACGCCATCCGCCACAGCCCGTCCGGAGGCAGCGTGGAACTGCGCCTGGACCTCGAGCCCGGCGCCGCAGCCACCGACGCAGCCCGCGTGCGAATTTCCGTGGGCGACCAGGGCTCGGGCATGACGCCCGAACAACTCGACGCCCTGCTCCATGCCCCGCGCGGCCGACGCGCACCGAGCACCCCGGAACCCGCTGCCGGCGGCACGAAGGAAACGGGCACACGGCGCATGGGCCTGGGCTTTTCGGTCGTACGCGCAGTGGTCCAGAAACACCACGGCACCCTCGGCGCGCAGAGCACGCCCGGCGCCGGCACGACCGTCTGGCTGCTGCTGCCTCTGCCCGCTACGCATTAGCACACCGAAGTGACGGGTTTTCCCAATCCGACGGGGACAACGTTGTGGAAAACCTTGTGTGCAGCGCTCAAAACCCTTGCCTGGCGGGGCCTGCAACACGGTGCCTGCGAAAGAGGCAGCGAAGGCAAAAAACCCGGGGAAATATTTTTCTCGGTGTTTCCGCCACAGTTTCGGCGGCGAATCAGAACGATCCGAACACCGTGCCCAGCCCGATCACCGCCGCCAGCGCCAGCAAGGCGCCGACGATGCTGACCATCACGATGTCGCGGTAGCTCTCGCGGTGCGTGCAGCCGCACACCGTCAGCATCGTGACGACGGCGCCGTTGTGCGGCAGGCTGTCGAGCGTGCCCGAGGCGATCACCGCCACGCGGTGCAACAGGGCCGGATCGAGCCCGATGGCCGCGGCCCGCGCCAGGTAGGTACCGCCCAGCGCATCGAGCGCGATCGTCAGCCCGCCCGAGGCCGAGCCCGTGAGCGCGGCCAGCACGTTGGTCGACACCGCCAGCGACACCAGCGGCCCGCCGCCGATGCCCAGCACGGCATCGCGCACCACGCCGAAAGCCGGCATCGCCGCCACCACCGCGCCGAAGCCGACGAGGCTCGCCACGCTGAGCACCGGCAGTGCCGCGGCATTGGCGCCTGCGCCGAGCGTGGCGCGCAGCGAATCGAGCCGGCGCCACTGGGTGGCGATCACCACCGCAATCGCACAGGCCAGCGCGACCAGCACCGACCAGACCCCGCCCACCGCCGACAACGACAGCCCGCCCCATTCGGGCGCGGCCAGGTAGCCCAGGTTAGCGCGCGGCAGCACGACCAGCGACATCAGCAGGTTCACGCCAATGACCACCGCCAGCGGCAGGAAGGCCAGCAGTGCGCGCGGCGCCACCTCGGCACGCCGGCTGTGCGCCATCTCGGCCGGGTCGAACTCGCGCGCTGCGCTGGCACGCTCGCGCAGCGTGGCGTCGTTCTCGAGCGCGGCCGGCGCCGCGCGCGCGCCCTCGGCACCGAAGCCCTCGTTCGCACGGCGCGCCCTTGCCTCCTGTCGCCCCAACCACGCCAGGCCGAAGGCCAGCATCACCGCCGACGCGATGAGCCCCAGCCCCGGTGCGGCGAACGGCGTGGTGCCGAAGAACGGCATCGGGATCGCGTTCTGGATCGCCGGCGTGCCGGGCAGCGCCGACATCGTGAAGGTCGACGTGCCCAGCGCGATGGCCGCGGGCATCAGGCGGCGCGGCACGCCCGCCTCGCGGAACAGCTGCTGCGCCATCGGCGCGAGCACGAAGAAGGCGACGAACAAACTCACCCCGCCGTAGGTCACGAGCGCGCCGGCGAGCACCACGGCCAGCACCGCATGGCGCGGGCCGAGGCGACGCATCAGCACGTCGGCGATGACGCCGATCGAGCCGCTGTCTTCCATGAGCTTGCCGAACACGGCGCCCAGCAGGAACAGCGGAAAGTACTGCGCCAGGAAATGCGCCGCGCTGCCCATGAAGGTGTGGGTCCAGTGTGCGAGCACCGGCTCGCCGCTCAGCAGCGCCACCAGCGCCGCGGCCGCGGGTGCCAGCAGCAGCACGCTCCAGCTGCGAAACGCCAGCCAGATCAGCAGCAGGAGTGCGACGAGGATGCCCGACAAGCCCATTCTTGCTCCCGTGGTGGAGCGGTCACTCTAGCAGCCGGGCATGGCTCGGTGATCCCTGTGTCGGCCAAAGCGGCGCGCCGCCTGCGTTGGGCTTCGCGATCCGTTCCCCCCTTCACTCCATGCACATCGAAGAACGCGTCCACATCGTGGTCCCGCCCGGGGTCATCGACACCGTCTGGAGCGAGGTCGACCGATGGCACCTGTGGGACCCGGACACCAGGCAAGCCCGGCTCGACGGGCCCTTCGCGGTGGGCACAAAAGGCCGGATCGTTCCCCAGAAAGGCATTGCCTTTCTGTTCGGGCCGGGCGTCGCCAAACAGGTTCGGGCGGGGCCTCCTCGGACCATGCTGTCGCTGAAAGCCTATGCCGAGCAACGCCACAACCCGTCGGTGCCCAGCGACACTCCGTGAAACCCACCGCTCGCTGGCTCGGTCGACTGCCCATGGTCAGGTGCAAGAAGAGTTTGCGAAGCTCACTGCGAATCCCCGCGCACCCGCGAATCCAGGCGCATCATGGGCCGATGAACATCCACCTCGGCTTTGAGATCGCGTACCAGTTTCCCCGGCCGACGCCGATGATCCTGGCTCTCAGCATTCACTACTCGCGCGCCTCGGACCTCGTGCGCCCGGACCACCTGCTCACGCAGCCGGCCGTTCCCACCACCGCGTACCGCGACCTGTTCGGGAACTGGTGTACACGCCTGGTCGCACCCACCGGCCGCTTCGTGCTGAGCACGGACACCGTGGTTCGCGACAGTGGCGCAACCGACGTTGTCGTGCCCTCAGCGCCGCAGGTGCCGGTGGAGTACCTGCCCGAGTCCACCCTGCTCTACCTGCTGGGCAGCCGTTATTGCGAGACCGATCTGCTGTCCGACTTTGCCTGGCAGCGCTTCGGCAACGGCCCGACCGGCTGGGGTCGCGTGCAGGCGGTGTGCGATTTCGTGCATCACCACATCGAGTTCGGCTACCAGCACGCACGGCGCACGCGTTCGGCCTTTGAAGCCTTCAACGAAGGGCAAGGCGTATGCCGCGACTATGCACACCTGGCGCTCACGCTGTGCCGCTGCCTGAACATTCCGGCCCGCTATTGCACCGGCTACCTCGGCGATGTCGGGACCCTCCCGCCGTACGGCACGATGGACTTCGCGGGCTGGTTCGAGGCCTTCCTGGGCGACCGCTGGTACACCTTCGATGCCCGCAACAACGTGCCCCGCATCGGCCGTGTGCTGATCGCGCAAGGCCGCGACGCCAGCGACGTCGCGTTGTCCAGCACCTTCGGGCCCAACGAGCTGGATGGGTTCAGGGTGTGGTGCGACGAAGTTCAGTGAGCTGAACCGCTTGTCGCACGCACACGGTCGGGTCAGTCCTCCGCGTCGAAGAACGACAGCTTGCGCGCACGCGGCAACGCCTTCACCCTGATTTCCGCCCGCAGCGCCGCGCCCTTGTCCGCATAGCAGCGGGCAGCCAGCACGCGCACCGGCGGACGCGCGCGCGTGAACTTGGCGCCCAGACCGAAGAGATGCTGAAAGAAACGCTGCTCCACATCGATGGCGGTGCCGGCGTAGTACACGCCCCCCTCGCATTCCAGGAGGTAGAGCCAGTAGGGGGTGGGCGGTGGCGCGGGCAAGGTTCGAGGCACGCGGGATTGTGCCGCGACATGGCCCGCGCGCCGCTGGCGGATGCGCCGGTGCAGTTGGTGCAGTTGGTGGTGAGCGAGGCGGCGTGAATCCAGCCAGGCAACGGCTACGCCTGACTTGCGACCAGCCCGCTGGAATCGAGAGATGCCAACAGCCCCGATGGCGCCACGGGTTCGCAACGTACAACCTGCGGCACACACCATCCTTGTTCCGCCGACTGCTAACGAAAAATCTCACGTGGCCCCTCGTCCCAATGCCACCTGCATTTGCTGCAGTGCCCTCATGTTTCCAGTCTGCCCATACCGGGCTGAATCGAAAGCCCGGTTTTCCCGTACGGGATGCGCGGCTTGCGCGCGATGGTCTCACGCAACGGCCATGCCCGGATCAGGACTTTGCGTGCGTGAGCTTCACGAGCGACCTTCGCGCAGGTTGTCACCACGCTGGTGCGAAGCTGTGCCTTGATTCGACGGGAGCGACTTCCAGGAAGAGATTGCCGTCATCACGGATGACGCGCGCGCTTCTGCCGCAGTGACCCGAAGCGTTTTTGCAGGTGCGTTCTGTGAGCGCAGGGGGACAAGGCTTGGAGTCTGAGCCCAACGCACCGGTGTTCCCCGTGCTGTGCCCCGTGGAGGCACCGGCTTCGCTAGATCGCGCAGGCGTCCTTCGGATGGACCTTCATGGAGGTCACAAGGAACGCCTGGGAATGGGGGCTGGAGCGGGTGAAGGGAATCGAACCCTCGTATGAAGCTTGGGAAGCTGCCGTTCTACCATTGAACTACACCCGCAGCAGGCGCGGATTCTAACGTCAGTTCCCTTGTGCTCCGCCCGGGATCAGGTCTGCAGTTCGTCCCGTCGCAGCCGCAGTGCCGCGCGCCCTTTCGGCGTGATGAGCAAGAGGACCGCGACGCGCCCGCCCGTGCCGCTCGCTGCCGGTGGCAGGACGGCTTCGATGAGATGTGCGGCGACCAGCATGGTCGCGCAGTGGATGTCGGCTTCGTCGCGGACCGCCATCGGGAACGACGCGTCTTCGATGCGCTCCAGAAAGTCCATGGGCATGGGAAAGCTCCTCAGGAAACGAGGCGCAGTCTAGGTCGTTGCGACCCTGAAAATGCGGTCCGGACGGGTTGCTGTTGTAACCAATTCAACAGGTCGTCCCGCGCGAGAACTTTCGCACGACAACACACCACCGTCTTGCACCTGGGGCCCTCATGCGGCGCGTTCATCGACCGCCGTTCACCCGCCCTCGCGCCGCCCCTGGTAATGCCGCCACACGCTGCGCCAGGAAGTCGACCAGCACCTGCACCCGCAGCGGCAACTGGCGGCGCGGCGCGTAGAGCAGGTGCAGCTCCTGCGCGGGCCCCGTGTGCCGCGCGAGCACGCGCACCAGCCGCCCCTGCGCCAGCAGGTCCGCAACCATCCACGTGGGTTGCAGCGACACCCCCGCGCCCGCCAACACGCTGTCGAGCAGTGCCACCGCGTTGTTGACGCGGTAGCGGCTGCGCACCGGCACGGTCACCGGGCCGTCGGGGCCCGTGAGCAGCACGCCGTCGTCGCCTGCGGCATAGCGCAGGTAGTCGTGGGCCAGCAGGTCGTGCGGCGTGCGCGGCTTGCCGCGTGCGGCCACGTAGTCGGGCGAGGCGACGAGCACGCGCGGCCAGCTGCCGAGGTGGCGCGCGACGAGGTCGGGCGGCAGCGCGCCGCCGACGCGCAGCGAGACGTCGATGCGCTCCTCGCGCGGGTCGACGAAGCGGTCATCGAGCACCAGCTCGAGTTCGATGTCGGGGTACAGCCGCAGGAACGCGACCGCCATCGCGTTGAGATGCCGCTGCCCCAGCGTGACCGGCGCGCTCAGGCGCAGCAGGCCGCGCGGCTGTTGCACCTGCGCGCGCGCATCGGCCACGGCGTCGCCGTAGTCCTCGAGCATGCGGCGCGCGCGTTCATGAAAGCGCTGGCCCTCCTCCGTGAGGCTCAGGCCGGTGGCCGCGCGCCGCAGCAGCCGCACGCCGAGCGAACGCTCCAGACCCGCGACCAGCTTGCTCACGGTGGGCTGCGTGGTGTCGAGCGCGCGGGCCGCGCCCGAGAGGCTGCCGAGTTCGACGCTGTGCACGAAGGCGGAGAGTGCGCGAAGGGTGTCCATCGGGTCATTCGAATCGGGAATGTGATGCATGCCATTCTGCCTTCTACCCCTCGCGATTCGAATGAAAGAAAGTTCGTCCATCGACGCTTCTTTCTTTCACCTGAGGACATTTCACATGACCGCTTCGCGACTCACCTCCCTCCTGCGCCAGGGCGCACTCGCCCTCTCCTTCGCCGCTGCCGCCACCGCTTCCGTGGCAGCGCCCACGCACTGGAGCCCCAGCTGGATGGCCGCCACCCAGCCGCTGTGGGACGAGCATTTCGTGCTGCCCCTCGGCATTCCCGCCCGCTTCGAGCGGCAGACGCTGCGCCAGGTGGCGCGCCTGAGCATCGGCGGCACGCGGCTGCGCGTGGTGATCAGCAACGAAGGCGGCACCGCGCCGCTGCACATCGGCGCCGCCCACGTGGCGCGCCATGCAAGCGGCTCGGCGGTCGTCGAAGGCACCGATCGCGTGCTGCGCTTCGGCGGCCGCAGCGACGTGACCGTGCCACCCGGCGCACGCCTCGTGAGCGACCCCGTCGACCTGGCGCTGCCCGCGCTGAGCGAGGTGGCCGTGTCGCTCTACCTGCCCACGCCCAGCCAGCCCGCGGGCTTTCACTTCGATGCGCGGCAGACGCTGTACATCGCCGACGGCGACCTGAGCGCCGCCGCGCGGCTGCCTGCCGCGGCCACCTCGTGGAGCACGCGCGTCTACGTGAGCGGCCTGATCGTCGAGACGCCCCAGGCGCCCGTCACCGTCGTCGCGCTGGGCGACTCGATCACCGACGGCAACGGTTCGACCCCCGGCGCCCACACGCGCTGGCCCGACGCACTGGCCGAGCGGCTCGCGCCGCGCGGCGTGGGCGTGCTCAACGCCGGCATCTCGGGCGGCCGGCTGCTGAAGGACGGCATGGGCCGCGCGGCGCTCGAACGCGCGGGTCGCGACGTGTTCGCGCAGCCCGGCGTGCGCGCGATGGTCGTGCTGCTCGGCACCAACGACATCGGCTGGCCCGGCGGCCCCTTCGCGCCGCAGGAACCCGCGGTGCGCGCCGACGCCGTGATCCAGGGCTTTCGTCAGCTGATCGAGATGGCTCACGCCCACAACGTGCGCATCGTGGGCGCGACGATTCCATCCAACGAACGCGCGCTCGAAGGCACGCCGCTGGCCGGCCACCACTCGCCCGAGAAAGACACCGTGCGCCAGGCCGTGAACCGCTGGATTCGCGAAAGCGGCGCGTTCGACGCGGTGGTCGATGTCGACGCACTGCTGCGCGACCCGGCCCGGCCGACCCGCCTGAAGGCCGCCATGGATTCGGGCGATCACCTGCATCCCGGCGATGCTGGCTACAAGGCCATGGCCGCAGCCATCGACCTCGACGCCTTGCTGGGCATCGATGGTCGATAGACTGCAAATATACTGTACATAAATACAGTCTTTTCTCTAGAATGGCTCGTCTCCAAGAACAACATTCGAGGCGACGCCATGACCACCGCCAACCCGCCTGCGCCCTCCGCGCAGGTGCTTTTTTTCTCCTCGCGGCAGCACCCGTTGCAGTCGCGTCCACGCACCACCGGCAAGACAGGCCGGATTTCGACTTGGCCCTTCCGCGTGACCCGCGAGCACGGCCACGACGACAGCAACGAACAGGATGACATCCGCGTTCAGGCGGCGCGCGTCATCCGGACGACGGCCGCGCATTGGTGGCCGCCGGAGCCCTGAACCGCCTTTCAGCTTCACCTTTTCCAAGGAGTGCAGCAATGGACGACTTCAACCGAGACTCGGCTTATCCGGATCACCCCGAACCAGAATGGGAATCCGCACCTCCAGTGGGAGATTCGCATCTCCTGATTGCACTGTTTCCCGATCCTGCCGTGCAGGCTGCGATCGAGGCGCATCGCAAGGACTGGCTCTGGCCGGAGGGACACTACTTTCCGTGAGGCCCGCGAATGCATCTGACGCTGCATTGCTTCGGCGATCAGACACAACCCGTCGAGAAGCGCCTGCGCGATGCGCTCGCCCGGGTTCCTGTGCAGCCCATGGAACTCATGCTGGACCGTTCATGCACCTGGAACAACCACATCGCGGTGGTCCAACCCGCCGAGCATGCAGGGCTGCACGCTCTGTACAAGCACATCAGCCACGCGGTGCAGCAGGCCGGCATCCTCACGGGCACCCCAAAGTTCACGCCCCACATCACCATCGCCCGAAAGGCCGCAAGCGCTGCCTACCCGAGGCACATGCCGCCGATTCCTTGGTGCGTGAAGAAATTTCTTCTTGTCCGCTCGTTCACCGGAGCCTCCTTCCGGCACGAAGTGCTGGCTTCGTACGAGGCACAAGAAGACGCTCACGTCTGACACGCGCCGGGTGGGTTCCGTGGCCTCATCGGGTGAGACAATTTTCAGCGTCCATCGACCTGACACCGCCCACCTCGCATGCTGACACCACCCACCCTGCCGAACGACGCCATCCCTTCCTGCCTCGCCAGCCACTGGGGCCTTGAAGCCACCCGCGCCGAGTTCCTGCCACTGGGCGCTGACGTCGATTCGGCCGCGTTCCGCATCGAGGCACCGGACGGCGGCGCGTACTTTCTGAAGCTACGCCGTGGCGGCTTCAGTGCGGCCGTGGTCGATGTGCCGGCCTTCTTGCACCACACGCAAGGCATCAACGCCGTGATGGCGCCGCTGCCCACGCTCACGCAGCAGCTCAGCGTGCAAGCGCACGATTTCGACTGGGCCCTCCATCCCTTCTTCAACGGCGCCGACGGCTTCACACGCACACCAACTGACCGGCAATGGACCGCGCTCGGCATGGCACTGAACGCCATCCACCGCGCCGAACTGCCCGAATCTCTGCGCGCGGGCCTGCCGCGTGAAAGCTATTCGCACCAGGGGCGCGAAGGCGTACGCGGCTACCAGCGCCGCTTCATCAACGGCGTGGCCGGCGACGATCTGGTGGCGCACTTCCTGGCCTTCTGGGACGCGCACGACGAAGAGATCGATTCGCTCATCTACCGCAGCGAACAGCTCGCCTCGATCCTGCTCGAGAAGTCACTGCCGCAGGTGCTGTGCCACTCGGACCTGCACGCGGGCAACGTGCTGCTGGGCGACGACGACCGCCTGTGCATCGTCGACTGGGACACGCTGATCCTCGCGCCGAAGGAGCGCGACCTGATGTTCATCGGCGGCGGTGTCGGCGGCGTGTGGAACCAGCCGCGCGAAGAAGCGCTCTTCTTCCAGGGCTACGGAACGGCGCAGGCGATTGATGCGCTCGCCCTCGCCTACTACCGCCACGAGCGCATCGTGCGAGACCTGCTCGAGTTCTGCGACCAGATGTTCGACCCGCAGGCCAGCCGCGACGACCGCGAGGAAGGCCTGCGTCAGATGGCGAGCCAGTTCGAGCCGGGCAACGTGGTCGCCGTCGCGCACCGGGACTACGACGCCATCACCTGACGGGCACCGACGACGTCAGATCAGCAGGTCTTGCGCGTCGTCCTCGAAGCCCGCCACGGGCTGCGCCTTGGCCAGCGCCAGCCACACCGAAAAAGGAATGCGCTCGAAGGCGCGGTGCACCGCGGCGCGCGCCACCACGAGGCGTTCGCCCTCGAGCACCATCACGCCGCACCCGGCCGGAATTTCGTCGGGTGACGCGATGCAGCGGCCCTTGGCGTCGTTGCCCAGCACGTACCAGCACTCGCCGCCCAGGTCGAGGTAGGCCGCGCGCTTGTCGGGCTTGCGCAGGTCGCCCAACAGGTCGGCGCGGCTCACCTTCACCTCGTGCACGATGGGATGCGCATAGGCCTCGACGCTGGTGTTGCGGATCGAGAACACGTCGGGTCGCGCCATGCACCAGCGCGGCTTGCCACCCTCTTCGAGCGGCGGCAGGCGGGCGCGCAGGCCGAGGCCGCGCCAGGCGATGCGGCCGCCGCGCGTCATCTCGCGCGCCACGCGCTCCACCAGCGCCTCGTGCGGCGACAGCGCCGCGCGGTTGACGGTGAGCGTGGTGGCGATACGCGCAATGCCGGCGTCGGTCACGCGCAGCGTCTCGTGGCCCAGCTCGCTGCGCACGCGTTCCAGGAAGCCGCCCGCGAGCAGTTCGACCTCGATGGGATCGCAGCAGGGCCAGCCGGCCGAGCGGTAGATCTCGCGCAGGCGCCGTGCGTGCAGCTTGCCGAAGGGCACGGCCGTCTGCAGCGGTGGCGGGTCGGTCACCGGCGGTGGAAAACCGGGGTCCGTCACCGGCGGCACGACGGGCGGCGGATCGCCTTCGGGCGGCAGCACGGGCGGCGGCGGTGGCGGCATGGGCACATCGGGCGCGGGCGGCGGCGGGCCGATCGGCGTGGCGACCACGTCATCGGCAGGAGCGAATGCGGCGAGTGCGGACATGGGAGGAACAGGTTAGCGAAAAGTGAGGAGCGGCGCGAGGCATGGAACGATCGGTTGCATTCGGCGGTGTCAGTGGAAGTCGCGGCTGGTGTTGCTCTGCGCCAGCCGGCCCAGGAGCGGCGTGAGGTCCTTGAAGCCGGTGGCGATCAGGTGCTGCACCTTGCCGCCGCTGTCGTCGTCGCGCTGCCAGGTGCCCTGCACCGCGAGCAGGTGCGACTTGAGCAGCGGCTCGCGCCAGGCCTCGATGACGTGGTTCCAGACGATCACGTTGACGTTGCCGGTCTCGTCTTCCAGTGTGACGAAGATGGTGCCGTTGGCGGTGCCGGGCCGCTGCCGGCCCTTGACGATGCCGCAGGCGCGCACGGTCTGTCCGCTGCGCGCGGCGCGCAGCTCCACCGCGCTCATGAGCTGCATGCGCGCCAGTCGCGGGCGCAGCAGTGCGAGTGGATGGCGGCGCAGCGTGAGGCCGAGCGCCGCGTAGTCGCCGACGATTTCCTCGCCCTCGGGCGCGGCGGGCAGCAGCAAGGCCTGCTCGTGGATCGGCACGCCCTTGAGCAGCGCCGACGAGCGATGCTGCGCGGTAGCGTCCCACACCTGCTGTCGTCGATGGCCTGAGAGCGACATCAAGGCATCGGCTGCGGCGAGCGCCGCCATGTCCTTGCCTTCGAGTTCGGCACGCAAGGCCAGGTCTTCGGTGCTGGTGAAAGGCGCTTGCGCGCGGGCTTTCAGCAGGCGCTCGGCGCCGGCGTCGCTGAGGCCCAAGACCCGGTTCAGGCCCAGCCGAACCGCGGGCTGGTTGTCGTTACCGAGGCGCTCGGCATAGCGCGTGTCGGTGCCTGCGGGCATGCGCGGTGCATCGGGCGCGCGGGCTTCGAGCGTCGTGTCGATCTCGCTGCACGTGACGTCGACCGGCCGCACCTCGACGCCATGGCGGCGTGCGTCCTGCACCAGCTGCGAGGGGCTGTAGAAGCCCATCGGCTGCGAGTCGAGCAGCGCGGCGAGGAAGCAGGCGGGCTCGTAGTTCTTGAGCCAGCTGCTGATGGTGACCAGCAGCGCAAAGCTCGCGGCATGGCTTTCGGGGAAGCCGTAGTCGCCGAAGCCGAGGATCTGCTTGAAGATGGCTTCGGCGAAGGCTTCCTTGTAGTCGTTGGCGGTCATGCCCTTGACGAGCTTGTCGTGGAACTTGCCGAGGCCGCCCTTGCGCTTCCACGCGGCCATGGCGCGGCGCAGCTGGTCGGCTTCGTCGGCAGAAAATCCGGCCGCGATCATCGCGATCTGCATCACCTGCTCCTGAAAGATCGGGATGCCCAGCGTGCGCTCCAGTGCGGGGCGAAGCGCCTCCTTCTCGTAGTGGATCTCCAAGCCCTTGGCCACCCGCTCGCGCTGCTTGAGGTACGGATGCACCATGCCGCCCTGGATGGGTCCGGGCCGCACGATCGCCACCTCGATCACCAGGTCTTCGTAGGTGCGCGGCTTCAGGCGCGGCAGCATCGACATCTGCGCGCGGCTCTCGATCTGGAACACGCCGATGGTGTCGGCGTCGCAGATCATGTCGAACACTTTGGGGTCGTCGTTGGGGATGTGGTGCATCGCCACCATCGAGCCCCGCCAGCGGTTCATGTGGTCGAGCCCGCGGCGGATCGCGCTGAGCATGCCGAGCGCGAGCACGTCGACCTTGAGCATGCCCATGGCTTCGAGGTCGTCCTTTTCCCACTGGATGACGGAGCGGTCTTTCATCGACGCTTTTTCGACCGGCACCAGCCGCGTGAGCCTGGTGTGCGTGAGCACGAAGCCGCCGACGTGCTGGCTCAGGTGGCGCGGAAAGCCCTTGAGCCGCTGTGTCATCTCGATCCACTGCACCAGCTTGAGCCGGTCTTCCTTCACGCCGACGCGCGCGGCGGCCTTGTCGAGCTGTTCGCCGAGCGCGGTGTCGTCGAACCAGTAGTGGTCCTTGGCGAACTCGTTGACCAGTCGCTCGTCGATGCCGATGGCCTTGCCGACGTCGCGCAAGGCACTGCGCGAGCGGTAGCAGATGACGACAGCGGCGATGGCGGCGCGCTCGCGGCCGTACTTTTCGTAGATGTACTGGATGACTTCTTCGCGCCGCTGGTGCTCGAAGTCGACGTCGATGTCGGGCGGTTCCTTGCGATAGCGACTCAGGAAGCGCTCGAACAGCAGGTGGCCTTTGTCGGGGGCGATCGCGGTGATGCCGAGGCAGTAGCAGACCGCCGAATTGGCCGACGAACCGCGGCCCTGGCAGAGGATGTCCTGGGAGCGTGCATAGCGCACGATGTCTTCCACCGTGAGGAAGAACATCTCGTACTCGAGCTCGGTGATCAGGTCGAGCTCTTTCTGCACCTGCGCGCGCACCTTCTCGGGAATGCCGTCGGGGTAGCGCACCCGCGCGCCGTCCCACGTCTTGCGCACCAGCGTCTGCGCCGCCGTCTCGCTGCTGCCCACAGTTTCCAGCGGGTACTTGTAGGTCTCGCGGATCACCTCGGGATCGAAGCGGCACCGCTGCGCCACCTCCAGCGTGTTCGCCAGCATCGCGGGCAGATACAGCTGGGCCAAGCGAACCCGCTGGCGCAGATGCCGCTCGGCATTCGACTGCAACGCGAAGCCGCAGTCGGCGACCGTGCGGCCTTCGCGCACTGCCGTGAGCACGTCGTGCAGCGGCTTGCGGCCGCGTGCGTGCATGTGCACGTCGCCGGCCGCGACCAGCGGCACATCGGCCTGCTCGCCCGCCTGCATCAGCGTGACGAACCAGAGGTCGTCGTCGCGTTCGTTGAACAGCTCCACGGCCAGCCAGAGGTTGTCGCCGTACAGCGCCCTGGCCGCCGCCAGGTCTTCCTGCACGGTGGCCGCATCGGGCATGCCGCCCGGCGGGCGGTGCGGCACGAAAAGCACCTGGCAGCGCTGCAGCGAGGCGACGTCGCTCGTGTCCCAATCGACGCGGTACTCGCCCTTGGGCAGCTCGGTGTTGCGCGCGGCGGTGATGAACTCGCAGAGGTTGCCCCAGCCCTCGGTGTCGTTCGCGATCACCACGAGCTTGAAGCGCTCGAAGTGGAACTCGCTGCCGAACAGCAGGCGGAAGGCGGGGTTGCGCGGGATCGGCGGTTCGCCCGGGTGCTCGCTTTCGTGCGCGTCCAGCTTCGCCGGCAGGTCGCGCAACGCGACATGCGCACGCACGATGCCGGCCACCGAGCACTCGTCGGTGATGGCCAGCGCCGCGTAGCCGAGGTGGTAGGCGCGCTCGACCACCTCTTCGGGCGTCGAGGCGCCGCGCTGGAAGCTGAAGTTCGTGAGGCAGTGCAGCTCGGCATAGCCGGGCAGGCCCGGCGCCGGCCGCAGCCGCTGCGGCAGCACATGCACCTTGGCGGGCAGGCGCTTGCGCTCCTCCTTGCCGCTCAGCTCAGGCATAGAAGCCTTGCAGGTACCAGCGCACCTCGCCCGACGAAAAGCGCGTGGCGGGCCGCTCGCGAAAGATCCACACCAGACCGGCCTCGGGGCTTTCGGCCACGTAGTAGTCGCGCATCGCGGGCTGGCCGCCGTCTTCCTCGCCGCCCCACCAGCCGGCCTCGACACGCTGCGGCCCGACCAGCTTGCGCAGCGGCCCGCAGTAGCACGGGCGCTCGCCATCCATTTCGAGCCGCAAGGGCTCGGGCAGCAGCCAGGGCGGATAGATCGCATCGGGTTGCGAGGCCGCTTCTTTGCGGGCCTTGTCGGGCGCAGGCGTTTTCTCTTTCTGCAGCGCGGGCCGCCACTGCTGCTGGCGCTCGGGCCGGTGGTCGGCCTGCGCGACCGGCACCCGCACCTGGTCGGCGCCGAGCCGCACGCTGAGCCGTTCGACCATCTCGTGCAGCTTGTCGCCCTTGCGGTTGTCTTCCGGCAGGAAGCTGGTGCTGGCGCCGGCCAGCGGATCGGTTTCGAGCGTGCGCAGCTTCAGCCAGCTCACGGGCGCGGCCAGCGTGGTGAGCGCGAGTTTTTCGGACAGCAGGCGGCGCAGGTGCGCCATGTCCTGCGTGGGCTCGGCCGTGCGCACGGTGAGCTGCTGGTGCGGCGGCAGGGTCACGCCGTTGAGGCGCCGCAGGTCGAGCGTCCATTGCAGCTCGAGCGCACGCGCGCCGCGCTGGCGTGCGCGCAGCCAGATCTGCAGCGCCGAGAGCAGGCGGTTGGCCGACCACATGAGTTCGGGCCCGGTCTCGGCCAGCGCGGGCAGTTCGAGCTTCTGCTCGAACACGTCGGGCAGCGTGAGCCAGGCGTGGCTTTCGGGGCGCAGGCCCCAGGCGGTGTCGAGCGCCTCTCGCAACCCCACGCCGAAGCGCCGCGTGAGGCCGCCGCGCGGCAAGGCGGCCACATCGCCCCAGGTGCGGCAGCCCAGGCGCGCAAGCAGATCGAGGTGGCCGCGCGCGGCCGTCAGCGTGTCCAGCGGCAGGCCGGCGGGCACCTCGGCGGGCCGGTGCTCGTTGCGCGCGAACAGGCGCAGCCGCGCCAGCGCGATCAGGCTGGTGGCGCCCTGTGCGCCGAGCATGCGCGCGTCGGGCACGGGGTTGAGGGCCAGCAGCTGGCGCATCAGCGGCGCGCGCCCGCCCCAGAGGCGTTCGCAGGCCGAGACTTCGAGCATCAGCGCCTCGTCCTGCCAGGCGACGTGCGGCGTGAACCGCAGCGCCCACCAGCCCAGGGCCTCGGGCGGGGGCATGGCGGGTGCGTCGTCTTCTCCCGTCTCAGACCACTGCAAGGCGATCCAGTGCATCCGGGCCTCCTTTCCACGCATCGATGCGCACCACCGTGGCCGACGGCGCGGCGGCCGGTGTCACGGACGCCTGCGGCTGCAGGCGCAACTGGCGCCGCACGCGGGCGGCGGCCAGCAGCGCGCTCATGCGGGCGTTGCGCGCCGGCACCCGCACCGGCGCGGCCAGCGGCGGCCCCCGGCGCTTGAGGATGTGCAGCGCGATCTGCGCCGGGTCGTCCGCGCAGCGTTCGGCGCGCAGGCGCAGGCGCGCGGGCGAGGCCGACAGCGCCACCGACTCGGGCCGGCACACGAACAGCAGCACCTCGTGCTGCGCGGCGGCCAACTGCAGCCGCCGCAGCTCGCCCACGCGGGCCTGCGGCAGCCAGGCGACAACGGCCGCAACCTCGGCGCAGCGCAGCGCCTGCTCGCAGGCCCACAGCCGCGCGGCCGGGGCGTCGCTGCGCACGCACATCAGCGCTTCCACCGGCAGGCCCTGCGCCGCCAGCGCGGCACCGCAGGGTTCATAGGGCGCGCCGACCAGCACCACCGGCCCGCCCCGCGCTTCCACGGCCTGCGCCAGCGCGGGCAGCAGCAGGCGCCAGACATGGGCCTCGGGCGTGGCCTGCAGCAGCTCCGTCATCGCGCCCACGGGCCAGCCGCCGCCGGGCAGCTCGGCGTCGAGCGCGGCATGGCCGGTGGCCACGACCTGTGCATCCGCCAGGCCGAGTTCGTCGGCATGCCAGACGCCGCGGCCCGCGGCGGTGGAAAAGGAGTCGAGGAAAGGGAGGCCCATGATTGCAACTGTTAACTGTATTTTTATACAGTATTTCCCGGGTCGCAACCAGAGATCGATTTACCTGCGAAGGCCAGCGCCTTAAGATCGCTTTGTTAACAATTTGTGACCATGATCCACAAAAAGATTCAATTGCTGGCTTCGGCCTTCGCCGCCCTCGCCTTCACGGTGGCTCCCGCCGCCCAGGCGCAGACCGCCAAGCCGCTGCTGATCGGCCAGACCTACGTGCAGACCGGCCCGCTCGCGTCGCTGTCGACCGAGCCGCTGGTCGGCATCCGTGCCATGTTCACCGCGCTGAACGCCAGCGGCGGCATCAACGGCCGGCCCGTCGAGCTGCGCCAGCTCGACGACGCCTACGACCCCGCCAAGGGCGCCGAGAACGTCAAGGCCTTCGCGCGCGACGGCGCTGTCGGCGTGCTGATGCCCATCGGCACCTCGTCGGCGGTCGGCGCGCTGAAGGCGGCCAACGAGCTGAAGATTCCCGTCGTCGGTCCGTACACGGGCGCGGGCCCGGTGGTGAAGTTCAGCGAATTCGGCTTTCCGGTGCGCATCAGCTTCGACGAGGAATACAGCCGCATCGTGAACCACCTCTTCACGATCGGCCTGTCGCGCATCGCCTTCGCGCACAACGACAACCCCGGCGCGCGCTCGGCGATGGAGAGCACGCAGAAGTTCATTGCCGAACGCGGCGACAAGATGGTCGGCAGCGTGGCCATCAAGAACGACGGCTCCGATGCGGCCGAGCGCGCCGCGGAGCTGGCCAAGCTCAAGCCCAAGGCCGTGGTGCTGTCGGCCACCAACGACGTGGCGGCCAAGTTCATCTCGGCCTACCGCGCGGCCGGCGGCGAGACGGCGTTCTATTCGTTCTCCTTCCTGAACGGGCAGAAGCTCTTCCAGGACATCAAGAAGGACGCGGCCGGCGTGGTCATTTCGCAGGTCGTGCCCTACCCGTGGAACAGCGCGATGCCCGTCATCGCCGAGTACCAGGCGGCGATGAAGAAGATCGGCGCGACCGAGTTCAGCTACGCGAGCCTGGAGGGCTACGTCACAGCCAAGGTCATGGTCGAAGGCCTGAAGCGCGCAGGAGCGAACCCCACGCCGGAGTCGCTGCAGAAGGGCCTGGAGTCGTTCAAGACGCTGGACCTCGGCGGCATCGCCGTGTCGTACCGGCCCGGCGAGCACCGCGGGCTGACCTTCTCCGAGCTGTCGATGCTCAAGGCCGACGGGCGCTACCTGCGCTGAGGCTGAACCGCTTCAGTCCAGGAAGCGCAGCAGCTGCGCGTTGACCTCGTCGGCGCGCTCGTACTGCACCCAGTGCCCCGCGCCGTCGATCACCACGCCTTCGCGGCCGGGGCCTTCGCTGGCCAGCTGCGCCGTCAGCGGACGCGAATCGGCGGTGACATCGAACTCGCCCCACAGCAGCAGCGTCGGCACGGCCAGCGTGTCGATCGCGGTTTGCAGCCCGCCCGAGAGCGACACCTCCTTGCTGCGAAAGCGCGTGCCGTGGCACGAGAGGTCGTGGATCTCGAAGGCCAGCGGGTCGATGGCCGCCGCCTCGTGCAGCATCAGCGCGCCCAGGTTGTGCATGAGCGCGGCGCGCTCGGTCTCGCGGTCAGGGGCGGCGCGCCAGTTGATCATCTCGACCGTCATGCGGCGCAAGGTGCCGTGGCCGCCGCTGCCCATCAGCGCCAGCCGGCGGATGGCGCCGCGCCGCACCGCGAAGCGCGCCGCGGTGAGTCCGCCGAAAGAGAAACCACCGAGGTCGATGGGCGTGCCGGCGCCGATGAGCGCATCGAGCGTGCCGCCAAGCGCAGCCAGCAGCGGCACCAGCGCGTCTTCGCCGGGTGCCACGCGCGGCAGCGCATCGGAATCGTGAAAGCCCGGCATGTCGGGCAGAAGCAGCGTGCGTTCGGCCGACAAGGCCTCGGCATTGCGCAGCCAGTGCATCCAGCTGCCGTGGCCGCCGTGCAGCAGCACGATGGGCGGCTTCGTCGTGTCGGTGCCGAAGCGGCGCCAGCGCACACGCACGCCGTCGTGCACGGGGTCGTGCGAGGTGGACAGGGCTTCGATGCGGGCGATCAGGCGCCGCGCTTCGGCGGATTCGGTGGGAGAGGGAAGAGCGGGCGTGGGCATGGCTTCATTTTGCCGCGCGCCCTTTCCCTTCACATCGCGCCGAAGCGGTAGCTCGACACCACGAGCCCGCCCATGAAGGCGTCCTCGTGGTAGACGCGTTCGCCGGCCTCGCCTTCGGCCGCGCCGACAGCAACCATCAGCGGAATCAGGTGCTCCTCGCGCGGATGCGCCACGCGCGCCGAGGGGGCGGAGGCCCAGTCCTGCAGGCGCTGCACGCGCGCTTGCGGCGTGGCCTGCACAGCGGTCTCATCGAGCCAGTCGCCGAAGGCCTTCGACACGCCGTGCGCCTGCGGGCCGAAGTTGCGCAGGTTGTGATAGCTCAAGCCGCTGCCGACGATGAGCACGTTTTCGTCGCGCAGCGGCGCGATGGCGCGGCCCAGCGCGAGGTGCTCGGCCGGGTCGAGCCCGCGCCGCAGCGACAGCTGCACCACCGGCACCTCGGCGTTCGGGTAGATCGCGGCCATCGGCGCGAACATGCCGTGGTCGTAGCCGCGCTCGGGGTCGATCTGCGCCGGCAGGCCGGCCGCGGCGATCAGCGATTGCACGCGCTGCGCGAGTTCGGGCGAGCCGGGCGAGGCGTAGCGCACCTCGTAGGTGTGGGCCGGGAAGCCGCCGTAGTCGTAGATCATGGGCGGCTTGGGGTTGCCCTGCACCGTGAAGGCAGGCGCCTCCCAATGCGCCGAGACCATGAGGATGGCGCTCGGCGTGCGGCCGATCTGGCGCGGCATGTCGGCCAGCGAAGCGGCGAGTTGGTCGTAGGTGGCGCCCATCTCCTTCTTCATCCAGGGCCAGGGGCCGCCGCCGTGCGAGATGAAGTACGTGGGCAGGCGAGAAAGCGTGGTGTCGTGGGTCAAGTCGATGCTCCTTGAAGGCGTTGGATCGACTGTAGACATTTCCTTTCAGGAAATCGACAGGCTACGATGCATCGAATCATTTCTTCACAGGAAATCATCGATGGACCGCATGACCAGCCTGCGCGTGTTCCGCGAAGTCGTCGAGGCCGGCAGTTTCGTGGCCGCGGCCGAGCGCCTGGGCCTGTCGGCGCCGATGGCCAGCAAGCACGTGGCGCAGCTCGAAAAATCGCTGGGCGCGCGGCTGCTGCACCGCTCGAGCCGCCACCTGAGCCTGACCGAAGCCGGCACCGCCTGGTACGAGCAAAGCCGCCGCGCACTCGACCTGCTCGACGCGGCCGAGGCCGCCATCGGCCAGACGCGCGACACGCCGCGCGGCCAGCTCAAGGTGAGCGCGCCCGTGTGGTGCGCCACGCCGCGCTTTGCGCGCGTGCTGGCCGACTACCGCGAGACCTATCCCGAGGTGCTGGTCGACATGCACCTCGAAAACCGCAAGGTCGATCTCGCGGCCGACGGCTACGACCTGGCCTTGCGCGCCACACAGGAGCCCTCGCCCGCGCTCATCGCACGGCCGCTGTGCCGCGTGCCCTTTCACCTCGTCGGCACGCCGGCCTGCCTGGAGCGCCACGGCGGCACCCCCGCGGTGCCGGCCGACCTGGCGAAGCTGGGCGCCATCGTGCCGAGCTACGTGAACCTGGACAACCTCGCGCTCAAGGGGCCGGGCGGGCGCATGTTTCCGCTGCGGCTCACGCCCGCGATGCGCTCGGACGACACCACGCTCACGCTGCACGCGGTGCGCGCCGACATGGGCATTGCGTACCTGCCCGTGTGGCTGATCGACGACGACCTGGCGCAGGGCCGGCTGGTGCAGCTGCTGCCCGCGTTCGAAGCGATGCCGGTCACGCTGTTCGCCGTGTACACGAGCCGGCAGTACATGTCGCCCAAGCTGCGAACTTTCATCGACTTCCTGAGCGAGCGATTGGGCGGCATGGAAACAAAGGCAGGACGCGCCGACGACGCCAAGGCACGACGCAGCTGAAGGCTTGCTGAAGGCACCGGCCGCGAACGCACCTTTTCGGGGCAAGGTCATGCATGCAGGGCTACAGTCGAAGGCTCTCCTGGAGACCGATTCCTTGTTCCGCTTTTTCGAAAAACTTCTTACCCCTTATCCCGCCGCCGAACCCGCGCTGCCGCCCCAGGGCTTCTTTGCCTTCCTGTGGGCCTGCACGCATGGCGTGCGCGGCAAGATCGCCGCGATGGCGGCGCTCACCGCGGTGATGTCGATCTTCGAGGCCGCGCTGTTCGCGATCCTCGGGCGCATCGTCGACTGGCTGGGCGGCCAGGTGCCGTCCAAGCTGTGGGCCGAGCGCGGCGACACGCTCATGTGGCTGGCCGCGTTCCTCGTGATCAGCATCGGCGTGGTGGCGCTGCAGACGATCGTGAAGCACCAGACGCTCGCGGTGAACCTGCCGATGCGCCTGCGCTGGAACTTCCACCGCCTGATGCTAGGCCAGAGCATGGCCTTCTACCAGGACGAGTTCGCGGGCCGCATCACGGCCAAGGTGATGCAGACCGCACTCGCGGTGCGCGAAACCGTGTTCGTGCTGGCCGACGTGCTGGTCGCCATGGGCGTGTACGTGGCCACCATGATCATCCTGGTGGGCGTGCTCGACGCGCAGCTGGTGTGGCCCTTCGTGATCTGGCTGGCGCTGTACATCTGCGCCCTCGTCTACTTCGTGCCGCGCCTGGGCAAGATCGGCAAGGCGCAGGCCGACGCGCGCGCGCTCATGACGGGCCGCGTGACCGACGCCTACACCAACATCGCGACCGTCAAGCTGTTCTCGCACACGCAGCGCGAGGCGGGCTTTGCGCGCGACGCGATGCGCGAGTTCATGCACACCGGCTACGGCCAGATGCGGCTGGTGAGCGCCTTCGAGATCGTCAACCACACGCTGAGCATGGGCCTCACGGCCGGCATGGCGGGCATGGCGCTGTGGCTGTGGTCGCACGGCACGGTGGGCGTGGGCGCGGTGGCCGCCGCCACGGCGATGGCGCTGCGGTTGCAGGGCATGTCGCACTGGATCATGTGGGAGATGACCAGCCTGTTCGAGAACATCGGCACGGTGCAGGACGGCATGAAGACGCTGTCGCGCCCCCGCACGGTGCTCGACGCGGTCGATGCCACGGTGCTCGACGTGCCGCGCGGCGAGGTGCGCTTCGAGCATGCGAGCTTCCGCTACGGCGACGCGGGCCGCCGCGTGATCGACGACCTGAACCTCGTGGTGAAGCCCGGCGAGAAGATCGGCCTGGTCGGCCGTTCGGGCGCCGGAAAATCGACGCTGGTGAACCTGCTGCTGCGCTTCCATGACCTGGAAAGCGGCCGCATCCTCATCGACGGCCAAGACATCTCGAAGGTCACGCAGGATTCACTGCGCATGCACATCGGCATGGTCACGCAAGACACGTCGCTGATGCACCGCTCGGTGGCCGACAACATCGCCTACGGCCGGCCCGACGCCACGCTGGCGCAGATCGAAGCCGCCGCCAGGCGCGCCGAAGCGCACGACTTCATCCAGACGCTGGGCGATGCGGGCGGTCGGCGCGGCTACGAGGCGCACGTGGGCGAGCGCGGCGTGAAGCTGTCGGGCGGCCAGCGCCAGCGCGTGGCCATTGCGCGCGTGATGCTGAAAGACGCGCCCATCCTGCTGCTCGACGAAGCCACGAGCGCGCTCGACTCCGAGGTCGAGGCCGCGATCCAGCAAAGCCTGTACACGCTGATGGAAGGCAAGACCGTGATCGCCATCGCGCACCGGCTGTCGACCATCGCGGCGATGGACCGGCTCATCGTGCTCGACGAAGGCCGCGTGGTCGAAGAAGGCGACCACCGCACGCTGATGGCGCAAGGCGGCCTGTATGCGCGTCTGTGGGCGCACCAGAGCGGCGGCTTCCTGGGTGACGGGCTGGAAGAAGACGAAGCCCTGCGCGCCTGAGCGGACTTCAGGTCGGCAACGCGCCGGCTTCGTACTGCTGCACAAATTCGCCCGACGGCGGGATCGGCTTGATGATGTCGATCAGCACGCCGTTCGGGTCGCGCGTGATGAAGTGGCGCTGGCCGAAGGCCTCGTCGCGCAGCGACAGCAGGATCGGCAGGCCGGCCGCCTTCAGGCGCTCATGCACTGCGTCTGGGTCTTCCACCTCGAAGTTCAGCAGCAACCCGCCCGCCACCTGCCCGCGCGCTTCGGCAGGAATGGTCTTGTGCGTGCCGTCGAGCACGGCGAGGTTCACCGAGGCATCGTCCGCCAGCTGCAGATGCACGTACCAGTCGGTCGTGAACAGCGACGCAAACCCGAAATGCGCCTGATAGAAGGCCGCGGTGCCGGCCACGTCGTGGGTCATGATCACCGGGTAATAGCTCGTCACTTTCATGGGGTGGCTCCTTCATGGATTAAACATACAAACTGCATGTAGGTTAAATATTAATCCACAAACAGACTGCATGTAAATTAGGGTCATGGCCAAAACCCCGGCACGCACCAACCGCGAACGCACCGAAACCACCCGCCTCGCGCTGACCGAGGCGGCCCGCACGCTCTTCGTCGGCAAGGGCTACGGCGACACCTCCACGCCCGAGATCGCCATGGCCGCGGGCATCACGCGCGGCGCGCTGTACCACCACTTCAACGACAAGCGCGACCTGTTCCGCCAGGTGCTGCTGCTCGAGGCGCAGGCGGTCGCAGCCGACATCGACGCGGCCACGCCCGACGAACTCGGCCCGCGCGACGCCCTGCTCGTGGGCAGCGAGGCCTACCTGAAAGCGATGACGGTGCCGGGCCGCACCCGGCTGCTGCTGATCGACGGGCCGGCCGTGCTGGGCATGGCGGAAATGATGTCGATGGACGACGCCACGTCGGCGAACTCGTTGCGCCAGGGGCTGGCGCGCGCCGGGATGGGCCGGGGCGAGGTGTCGCTCGACGCCCTCGCCCGCCTGCTGTCGGCCGCCTTCGACCGCGCGGCTTTGGAGATCGATGCCGGCGGCGATGCCGCCAAGGTGCGGGCCGCCATGCTGTGGCTGCTCGAGCAAGCGCTCCCGCCGAAGAGAAGCTAGACCGCCCCGCGTCCGCCCATGCGCACGGGCCACTTGGCGACGGTGCCGCGCTGCATCGATTCGAGCGTGGTCTGCGTGAACACGTTGATGCTCACGTGCCGCGCGAGGTAGTGCTCCAGCACCAACCCCAGCAGGTACGGGCTCGTGCCCGAGAACCCTTCTTCATCGACGCTCAGCGTGCATTGCACGCCGCGCCCGTAGATCAGCGGCCCCGCGCCCGGCAGGCGCCGCGTCACGGGCTCGATGCGCGAGCCGACGAGGCAGTCGATCTGCCGGCGCAGCACGTCGTTGTCGGCCGTGACAAACAGCCGCAGCATGTCGCGCAGCGCCTGCGCGCCCTCGCGGTGCGGCATGTCGGCCAGCGGCAGGTGGTTGAAGCCCAGCTGGCGGATCAACCGCCACGCGATCTCGCGCTGCGCGAACGGCGACTTGGGCGTGCTTGGCGGGCGGATGAGGCCCACGGCCGACACCGGAATCGAATCGGCCACCGCGAGGTCGGACTGCCCGTTGCGCGGCACGAGGCACGGCAGGTCGCGGTTGGTGAGCATCGCTTTCACCGACAGGTAGCGCAGGCTCTCGGGGTACGGCGCCTCCTGCTGGTCGACGAGCGACAGGAACACCTCGGTGCCGATGTACGGCGTGCGCGTGCCGTACTTGCGCGCCGTTTCGGACACCAGCCGCGGCTCGCGCCGCACCGAGAAGTAACGGCCGTGGTTGCCCTCGTCTTCGTTGAGCGTCTGGTAGAGCGGGCGAAAGTCGATCTCGGCCGTGGTGCGCGCCTGCTGGCCGGCGATTCGCTGCACCGAATACACCTCGAAATCCATCGGCCGCGAACGGTCGGGCACGAGGTGGAACTCGGTCTGCGCGCTGTCGAGTTCAATGCGGTCGGTGCGCCGCTCGAACAGGTTGACCACCGGCGTGCTGAACAGCGCGAACTGCGCCGCATCGACCAGCGCACCCAAGGCGCCGGGCGGCTTGCTCAGCAGCACGACGATCTCGACCTCCTTGCCGGGAATGCGCGCCAGCCCCGGCGCGAGCTGCGTGAGCGTGAAGAAATAAAAGCGCTCGGGGCACGCGAAGTACTCGTGCAGCAGGTTGTGGCCGTGGAAGGTGTTCCACGCCAGCGGCAGCAGGCCTTCGCTCGGTGCCAGCCCCTCGTGCACCAGCGCGCCTTCGGTCACCACGTGCGGCCGGTCCATCAGCTGGCCCGGCTCGCCGACGAAGGTCGCGACCGCCGAGGTGTGCAGCAGCTCGAACAGGTGCGACGCCACCTGCTCGTTGCCGCGCAGGTAGATCGGCAGCCGGTCGAGCCCCGACAGTGCCGAAAAACCCATCTCGCCCACGATGCGCAGCCGCAGGCGCAGCGCGCCCGTCACCTGCACGTGCGGCGGCACGTAGCGCTCCAGCGCCGGGATGTCGGGCGGCGCGCCGGTGAGCCGCGCCTCGGCGATCTCGAAGGGCCACAGCGTCACGTCCTGGCTGGAGCGGAACTCGCACGGCGTCTGCTCGCCCGCGGGCACGCGCGCATGAAAGGCCGTGCCGCGCGGCACCACGAAGCCGCGCGTGAAGTCGCCCTCCTTCACGCTGGGGTGCAGCTGCGCCACGGCCATCGACGGCGTGGGGCTCAGGTAGTTGGGATACAGCACCTCGAGCAGGCGCTGCGTGAAGCGCGGAAATTCGGCGTCGAGCTTGATCTGCATGCGCGCCGACATGAAGCTGAACGACTCGATGAGCCGCTCCACATACGGGTCGGCCACCTCGATGCCGTGCATGCCCAGGCGGCGGGCGATCTTGGGGTGCGAGGCGGCGAACTCGCTCGCCGCCTCGCGCATGTAGACGAGTTCCCGGTTGTAGTACTCGAGGAGTTGCGGGTCCATGACGGTGAGCCTTCCCTGGCGTGGTGTGAAGTGAAATGAAGAAAAACGAAAGATGGGCGGTGGCGTCAATCCGCCGCGCCGACGATGCGCATGCGGTTGGTCTCGAGATCGACCGCGCTCTGCACCGTGAACGCCAGCGGGTACGGCTTCAGGTGGATGAGCGCGCGGATCTCGAACAGCAGCACGTTGTAGGCCTCGGCCGCACCGTCTTCCTTCATGAGCGGCACGACCTGCACGCTGTCGGGAATCAGCCGCGGCTCGTAGTCGCGGATGGCGCGACGGATGATGCGTTCGATGTCCGCCCACTTGCGCTCCGACAGGTAGCTGCCGGCCAACGGCGGCACGCCGTAGTTCACGGTGGACGACGCCGCGTCGGCATGGCGCACGCGGTCGATCAGGTCTTCGGCATTGGTGGTGTTGAACAGCAGGGCCAGGTCGCGCTGGATGATCTCGCGCATCTGGGCCGGCGTGGCCGTGTACTCCGACGGCAGCTCGGTGGTTCGGCTGGGCGCTTCGTCGCGCAGGCGGTCGAACAGCGTGGGCAACAACTGCGCGTTGACGCGCGGCGGGACGGGTGCATCGGGGCCGCGCGGGGCGCGGGCGCCGGGATGCGCGGGGTGGGAACCTGTGAACGGGGAATGCTCGGTGAGCCGCATGACCTTGCCTTTTCTGGAAGGGGCAGAGTCTTGCGTGGATGCCCGCCGCTCATTGCAAACAATGGTCACACAGCGGGTCGGGCGCGCACGCGCACGCCCGCAACGGGCATTTGTCGTCGCGTCCGCGCTTCGCAAGTCCTACAGCACGCACCGTCCCTTGCCGACACCCGCGTGCCGATTGGCGGCCGATGCTGGGTCATCGCCAACCACTAGGAGCCCTCGCGTGAATTCCATCATCTACATCGTCGGTCTGGTCGTGGTCGTCGTGGCCGTGCTGTCGTTCTTCGGCCTGCGCTGAAACCCGCCGACCGCGCGTCCTTTCTTTTGCTGCACGCGCAGCGCAACGGGGCCGTTCGCGGCCCCGTTGGCCGTGCGCCGGGCCTCGCGAAGCGCCGGGCATAATTTGCGCGCCCCGCCACCGCTTTCCTGCGCCGGGGCGTCATTGGCGAAGAAGAAGGGACCCTGTTGACCACCACCGCGCTGCGCGAACCTGCTTTTCCGGATGCGGTGATCACCGAAGCGGTCCGATGGACCGAACAGAACGGCCCGCTCGACGACGCGTCGGCCCTTCGCACCGCGGCCTCGCGCAGCGCCGACGGCCACTCCCGAATCATTGAACGCGCCCGCCAGCTCGGCGAGCGCATGGGCCTGCAGGCCGAACTCGCGCGTGGCCGGCACTGGGCGCCGTGGGTGCTGCTGGCGCTCGTGGCGCTGGTCGTGATCGCGGGGCTGGGCCTCGCGGGCCAGGTGGTCGGCGGCAACGACCGCCACATCAACGTGATCGTCGCGCTCGTCAGTCTGCTGGGCCTGCATGTGCTCACGCTGGCGCTGTGGCTGATTGGCCTGTGGCTGCCCTCGGGCACCTTCGGCACGGCCTCGCTGGGCTGGCTGTGGCTGTCGCTCACGGCGCGCGTGGCGGGCGGCCAGCGCGGGCAGGCGCCGCTGCTGGTGCGCGCGGCCACGGGGCTGCTGACCCGTGCCCGCCTGCTGCCCTGGGCCTTCGGGCTCGTGAGCCACGGCATCTGGGCGCTCTCGTTCGCCGTGGTGCTGGCCGCGATGCTGTTCGCCCTTGCCTTTCGCAGCTACACGCTGAGCTGGGAAACGACGATCCTCGAGCCCGCCTTCTTCGTGCGCGCGGTGCAGGCGCTGGGCTGGTTGCCGGCGCAGTTCGGGTTTCCGGTGCCCGATGCGGCGACGGTGCAATCGGCGGTGCCGGTTGCTGCGGCCCAGCGCACCTGGGCGCTGTGGCTCACCGGCTGCATCGCGGTCTACGGCCTGCTGCCGCGCCTCGCGTTGGTGCTGCTCAGCGCCGCCGTCTGCCGACACCGCCGTCCGGCCCTGCAGCCCGATTGGCAGGCGCCCTACTACCGCAAGCTGCTGGCCCGCTTCGCCGCACTGGCGCCGCCCGCCATCGTCGATGCCGACCCGGGCCGCGCGCACCCCGCCGCGCCCACCGGCCTGCCGGCCTCCGAGCAGCACGACGGCCTGTTCGTCGTCGGCTTCGAACTGCCGCCCGACATGCCCTGGCCGCCCGCCGGCCTGCCGACCTCTGCGGCCCGCATCGACGGCAGCGCCCCGGCGCGCCGCGCGTTGCTCGACCAGCTCGCGCAGGTCCACCCGCGCACCGTGCTGCTGGTCTGCCATGCGGCGTCGAGCCCCGACCGCGGCACCGAGCGCTTCCTGCGCGAGGTGCTGATGCATTGCGGCGAATGTCGACTCTGGCTGGCCGATGCGCCCAACGCTGCCGCCGCGCAACGCTGGCGCGACTGGCTGCACGACGCCGGGCTGGCCCACGTGGTCGCGAGCGACCAGCTCGATGCCGTCTTCCCCCAAGGCACCGCCACCGCATGACCTCCCCGATCCGCATCGCCGTCGTCGGCCACACCAACGCGGGCAAGACCTCGCTGCTGCGCACGCTCACGCGGCGCGTGAGCTTCGGCGAGGTGTCGCAGCGCCCGGGCACCACGCGCCATGTCGAGTCGGTCGATCTCGAGGTGAACGGCCAGCCGGCCGTGCGCTTCTTCGACACGCCGGGCCTCGAAGACGCGGTTGCGCTGCGCGAGCACCTGGCCGGCCTCGACACTGCCGCGCAAGCCACGCCGCCCGAGCGCATCCGCCGCTTTCTGCAGGGCCCCGAGGCGCATGGCGTGTTCGAGCAGGAAGCCAAGGTGCTGCGCGCGATGCTCGACATCGACGCCGCCTTTCTCGTGATCGACGTGCGCGAGCCGGTGCTGCCCAAGTTCCGTGACGAGATCGAGCTCTTGAACTCCTGCGCGCGCCCGGTGCTGCCGGTGCTCAACTTCGTGCGCGACGGCGCCAGCCGCGAGCCGGCCTGGAAAGAACTGCTCTCGGCCTACGGCCTGCACGTGCAGGTGCGCTTCGATGCGGCGGCGCCGTTCGTGGGTGCCGAGCACGACCTCTACAACGACCTCGCCACGCTGCTGCGCGATCGCCGCGACGTGCTGCGTGGCGTGGTCGACGCGCTCGATGCCGAGGCCGACGCGCGCCGCCAGTCGGCCTGCACGCGCATCGCGGACCTGCTGGTCGATGCCGCCTCCGTCCGCCGCACCGTGCCCGCCGCCGAGTTCGCCGACGCCACGCACCGCCAGGCGCTCATCGCCGGCGTGCAGAAGGACGTGTTCGACAAGGCCCAGCGCTGCACCGACGACCTGCTCGCCCTCTACGGCTTTCGCCAGGACGACGCCGACGAAGCGCCGCTGCCGATCATCGAAGGCCGCTGGACGCTCGACTTCTTCAACCCCGAGGCGATGAAGGACGCGGGCCTGCGCCTGGGCAAGGGCGCAGTCATCGGCGCCGCCGTGGGCGTGGTGGCCGACCTCGCGCTGGCAGGGTTGTCGCTGGGCGCGGGCGCCGCGCTGGGCGGCGCCATCGGCGGTGCGGTGTCGCAAGGCTGGGGCCCGCTCGGGCGCAAGCTGGCCAACAAGCTGCGCGACATGCACGAACTCACGGTGGAAGACAGCGTGCTGTTCACGCTCGCCGCGTGGCAGCTGCAGCTCGCGCAGGCGCTGGAACGGCGCGGCCATGCGGCGGTGGAACGCATCCGGGCCGAGGCCCCATCGGCGGACGAGGACGACACGCTCATGCGCGCCGCCGCAGGCGCCGTGCGTGCCGTGCAACCCGCGCGCAGCCATCCCGAGTGGGAATCGACCGGCGCCCTCACGCGCAGCTTCTGGCGCCCCGCGCCGCAGCGCGAGGCGCTGGCCGGCACGCTCTCGCTCGAACTGCAGCGCGCCTTCGACGCTTGAAACCAGGCCTCAGCCCGACACGTGCTCGGGGGTCACTTTCGCGAGCGATTTGTCGACGAACGCCCCCAACCGCGTCTGCACTTCCCCGCCGGTCTGCACCACCGCCGCCATCAGCGACTCGGCGAACATGCCGTCGGTGGCCGACATGTCGGCGATGCGGCTGATCGACGTCACCATCGCGTAGTTCGACAGCGCCGCGTTCTTCGCCACGCGCTTGGCCAGCACCATCGCGGCACGCAGGCTCTCGCCGGGTGCGGCGATCTCGTGCGCCAGGCCCAGCGTCTTCCCGGCGCGGGCGTCGAGCACGCGGCCGGTGAGCATCATCTCGACCATGCGGCCCGGCGTGATGATGCGCGCCACGCGCACCGTCGCACCGCCGCCGGTGAAGATGCCCTTCTGCCCCTCGGGCAGCGCGAAGTAGGTCGACGGGTCGGCCACGCGCACGTGCGTGGCCGCCGCCAGTTCGAGCCCGCCGCCGACCACCGCGCCGTGCAGCGCCGCGACCACCGGAATGCCGCCGTACTGGATCTTGTCGAAGGTGCTGTGCCAGCGCTGGCACACGCGCATGAAGTCGACCGCCGTGCGTTCCTTGTCGTGGTGCTCCTTGAGGTCGAGCCCGGCACAGAAATGCGGCCCCGCGCCGGTCAGCACCACGGCCTTGGCCTCGCGCGGGAGTGCGGAGAACACGGCGTCCAGCGCGGCCAGCGTGGCCTCGTCGATGGCGTTGCGCTTGGCGGGACGGTTCAGGGTCACGACGGCGACCTCTTCGTCCATGTGCAGAGTGACGTTCCGTTCGATCACGGCAGGGCTCCTTGGGTTGTTGCGGGTTCCGCCACGAGAATGTGGCGGCTCAGGGCTACGATAGCCTTGGGTATCGCGCCATTGCTTGCAGATCGCGCCCATTCATTTGCAGATTCCGCCAACCGTCTTTTGAATCCGCCATGCCGCCCGAACGCGCCACCGTCGCCGTCAGCTTCCTGCAGCACCTGCTGAGCGGTGCGCGCCGCCAGCTCAGTCCCCGCGACATCGACGCGCTCGCCGCGCAGGCCGGCCTCTCGCCGCAGCTGCTGCGCCAGGAAGGCGCGCGCGTCACGCGCGAGCAGTTCGTTCGCATGTACGAGTGCGTGTCGCTCTTCATGGGCGACGAGATGCTGGGCCTGTGGTCGCGCCCGATCCGCGCGGGCGCGCTCAAGTACCTCGGGCTCAGCCTGCTCGACGCGCCCTCGCTCATGGTCGCCATGTACCGCTTCACGCGCTTCTGGAACCTGCTGCTGGACGACCACCGCCTGCGCATGACGCGCGCCCACGGCGTGGCCACGATCACCATCGCGCCGCACCCCGAAGCCGCCGCGCGGCCCACCACGCCCTTCGGCCATGCGCTGATGGTCAAGCTGATCCATGGCGTCGCCTCGTGGCTCATGGGGCGGCAGTTGCCGGTGCTGGGTGTCGGCTTTGCGTTCCCGCGCCCGGCGCGCTTCGACGAGTACGCGAACCTGTTCCCCGGCCCGCTGCAGTTCGAGCAAGACACGTCTTCCGTGCGCTTTGCCGAACCGGTGCTGCGCCAGACCTTCCAGCGCACGCGCGCCGAACTGCTCGACTTCGTGCGCCGCGCGCCCGACGACTGGATTTTTGTCACCTTCGACCACGACACCACCAGCGCCACGGTGCGCGAGTTCGTTGCCGCACACCTCGCCTCGGACGCCACGCTGGGCGCGGCGGCGCGCGCGGTGCACATGTCGGAGCGCGCGCTGTCGCGCCAGCTCGCGGCCGAGGGCACGAGCTTTCGTGCGCTGAAGGAAGAAGTGCGCCGCGACCTCGCGATCCAGCGCCTCGTGAAGACGCGCGAGCCCATCGATCGCATTGCCGCCTCGGTGGGCTTCGACAACACGCCGGCCTTTCACCGCGCCTTTCGCACCTGGACCGGCAGCACGCCGCGGGGCTACCGGCAGCGGGCTGGTTAGTGCCTCTTCAGTTCGCCGCCCCTGCCAGCGCCTGCAACTTGGCAAAGTCACCCGGCCGCGCGCCCATCTGCTCGGGCGTGGACCGTTTCGCCACGCGCTCCAGCAGCGGCAGCCGGTTGACCGGCTGCACCGTCATGCCCTTGCTGCGCAGGAACTGCTCGTCTTCCAGCTCGCTGGCGATCACGCCGACGTTGGTCCACTTGGCCGTGTCGGCCAGGGTCTTCTCCACCATCGCCTGCTGCGGCGGCGTAAGGCGAGCCCAGGCGGCCTTGCCGATCACGATGCCCAGCGTGTCGTAGATATGGCCCGTGAGCTGCACGTACTTCTGCACTTCGTAGAGCTGCTTGGCGCGCACCGTGCCCAGCGGATGCTCCTGCGCCTCGACCTCGTTCTTCTTGAGCGCGCCGTACAGGCTGTTGAACGGCAGCGACACGGGCTTGGCGTCGAGCGCGGTGGCAAAGAGCTGGTAGGCCGCGGCGTCGGGCACGTACAGGCGCAGGTCGCGAAAGTCTTCGGGGCGCTGCAGCGGCTTGCCCGAGGTCACCTGCCGCGCGCCGTAATAAACCGACGCGACCATGCGGTTGCCGCTGCGCTCGTTGTAGCCCTTCATCAGGTCCGCGAGCAGCGGGCTTGCGAGGTACTTGCGCACGTGGTCCAGGTCCTTGAAGGCGAAGGGGTAGCTGCCTAGGCCCAGCGGCGGATAGCCCTCGGCCAGCGTGGCCTGGCCGACGTAGGCGATCTGCATGGAGTCGTTGGCGAGCATCAGCGCATAGTCGCGCTCCTGCCCCAGCTTGGACGCGGGCACCACCTCGATCTTGATCTTGCCGCCCGACTGCTCGGCGATCTTGCGCGCCGCCAGTTCGGCCTGCTGGTGAAAGATGCTCGCGGGCTCGTAGATGTGGCCCCACTTGAACTGCTGCACTTGCGCGGAAGCAGTGACCGCGCACCCCATGGCAATGCACAAGGCGGTAGCCCGGCGCCACGACATCAAACGTTTTTTCATCGGCAGTCCCTCACGGTGAGAAGGCCCGCCGGCGCTGGTGCGCCAAAGCACGCGGCGGGTGTCGGGAACGCATCCCGGCCGCTGAATGTAAACATTTGCAACCAGAAGCCAGAGAGGGTTTGCCCGGTCACGGCGGCGTCATGGCGTCTCCCTAGGATCGCGGGCGCCCGACGCGCCCTCCTCCATCCTCATCGCACCTCATGTACCCCGGCGAACGACTCAACGGCTACAGCCACTTGTTCGGCCTGCTGCTCGCGCTGCCGGCCGCCGCGCTGCTGCTCGCCAAGACGCTGCCCACCGGCGATCCGGCGCGCATCGCGGGGGGCCTGGTGTTCTCGCTCTCGGCCGTGGCGCTGTACGCGGCCTCCACGCTCTTTCACAGCACGCGCGGCCGAAGCAAGCGCCTGTGGGAGCGCGCCGACCACTGCGCGATCTACCTGCTCATCGCGGGCACCTACACGCCCTTCGCGCTCGTCACGCTGCAAGGCCCCTGGGGCTGGCTGCTGCTCGCGGCGATCTGGAGCGCGGCGTGCTTCGGCATCTGGCGCGAGCTGAAACCCGCCGATGCGGGCGCAGCGAAGAAGCCTTCGCTGCCGCTGTACATCGGCATGGGCTGGCTCGGCGTGCTGGCCGCCGCGCCGCTGGCGGCCAAGCTGCACGCCACGGGCCTGGCCTGGCTGGTCGCGGGCGGCGTGCTCTACACGGTGGGCACGGTGTTCTATCGCAACCGGCTGGGGCTGCGCCACGCGCACGGCGCTTGGCACCTGTTCGTGCTGGCGGGCACCGCGAGCCACTACGTGGCCGTGGGCTGGTTCGTTCTCTGACGAAGCCCGCGCCTTACAGCGGCTGCAGCTTCGCCGTCTTCATCATCCGCTCGGTCAGTTCCATCTCGCTCGCGAAGCCCTGCACGTAGGCCTCGGGCGTCGACGGGCTCACCTCGCTGCCCAGCTCCGTCAGCGCGGTGATCACCGACGGCTGCTTCAGCGCCTGGCCGAACACCTCGTAGATGCGCGCAGCGATGGCGTCGGGCGTGCCGGCCGGCACCGACACGCCGCCCCACGACGTGAGCTCGACGCCGCGCAGCCCCAGCTCGGCCAGCGTCTGCACCTGCGGCAAGGCCGCGTTGCGCTTGCTGCCCGCCACGCCGAGCGCGCGCAGCTTGCCGCCCTGCACGTGCGGCAGCGCCACCGAGAAGATCGGCATGCCGAAGTTCACCTGGCTGCCCAGCACCGCGTTGACGATTTCCGACGCGCCCTTGTACGGTACGTGCGTGGCCTGCACGCCCGCCGCCTGCAGGAACAGCTCCACGCCCAGGTGCGAGGGCGTGCCCACGCCGCCCGAGGCGTAGTCGAGCTTGCCGGGGTTGGCCCGCGCGCGCGCCACGAGTTCCTGCAGCGTCTGGATGCCCGAAGCCGCGTTCACCACCAGCAGCACGTCGGAGGTGGTGAGCCGCATGATGTGGCGGAAGTCCTTCACGGCGTCGTAGCCCGGGTTCTGCTGCATGCGCATGTTGGCGGCCATGGGCGCGCTGGAGTAGATCCAGGTGTAGCCGTCGGGCGCGGCGCGCGCGACCTGGCGCGCGCCGATGTTGCCGGCCGCGCCGCCGCGGTTTTCGATGACGACCGGCTGCCCCAGCAAGGGCCCGAGTGCTTCCGCGAGGATGCGCGCGCCGTTGTCCGGGCCGGTGCCGGCGAGGTACGGTACGACCCACTTGACCGGGCGGGTCGGCCGCCAGGGGGCGGCGGTCGCTCCGGCTGCGCGAGCTACGGCCGGCAGCAGCGCCGAGGCAGCGATCGCGCCGCACAGCGCGCGGCGATGGGCATTGATGAGCGTCATGGTTTGTCTTGTCTCCTGATTTTTTTGGTTCGGCTTCAGGCCACGTCGCCGATCAGTTCGCGCGCGATGATGTTCTTCTGGATCTCGCTGGTGCCCGTGAGCACGCGGTACATGCGCAGCATGCGGAACAGGAACTCCACGCGCCGCCCCTGCACGATGCCTTCGCCGCCGTGGATCTGCACCGCCGCGTCGGCCACGCGGAACGCGGCCTCCGAGCAGAACAGCTTGGCCATCGAGGCCTCGGCGCGCGGGTCGCCGCCGGCGTCGATCTGCCGCGCGGTCGACAGCATCAGCGCGCGCGCCGCGCACAGCTGGGTCGCCATGTCGGCCAGCGAATGCTGGATCGCCTGGAACTGCGCGATGGCGCGGCCGAACTGGCGGCGGGTGCGCGCGTAGTCGCGCGCGTCCTTCAGCGCCACGGTCGCCAGCCCCACCATGCCCGGGCAATGCAGCAGCCGGTTGACCGTGATGCGCCCCAGCGCCAATGCCAGCCCCTTGCCGGGTTCGCCGATGAGGTTCGCGGCCGGCACGCGGCAGCCGGTGAGCACGATGTCGCCCGTGGTCGACTGGCCCGCCATGGTCTTGTAGCCGGACTGCACCTCGACGCCCGGCTGCGTCAGGTCGACGAAGAAGGCCGTCACCTCGCGGCGCGCCGGGTCGTCCGAAGTGGACGCCATGAGCACTGCGAAATCCGCGAACGGCGAGCCCGAGATGAAGCGCTTGCGCCCGTCGAGCACGTACACATCGCCCTCGCGCCGCGCCGTCGTCTGCACCGCGCCGGCATCGGAGCCGGCCTCGGCTTCGGTGAGCGCGAAGCAGATCGCCTTCTCGGCCTGCGCCACGGGACGGATGAAATTCGCCATCTGCTCCGGCGTCGCGAACTTGGCGAGTGCGCCGACACGCGGCGGACCGCTGAGTTCGCCGAACACATGCGGCGCGAGCGGCGAGCCGCTGGCGTAGATCGATTCCTTCACCAGCACATGGTCGAGCAGCGACAGGCCCAGCCCGCCCATCGCCTGGGGCAGCGTCATGCCGTAGAAGCCCATCGCGTGCGAGCGGCGCCAGACATGGCGCAGCGTCTCCCGGTCGGGGCCGTGCTCGTGGTCGATGCCCTTCTCGCGCACCAGGTCGGCCAGCTCGCCGTTCAAAAAATCGCCGATGCGGGCGATCAGTTCGGCCGCGCGCGGCGAGCCCTCGAAGGGGCCGTCGAACAATGGCGCGCGGATGGCCGAGGCCTCGGTGGCAGCAGCGGAAGGTGTCAGCGTGGTGTCCATGTCGTTCTCTTTCAGTTGACGCGGCGCGCGTGGCCGGCCCAGTACGGCGTCTGGATCGCCTTGCGTGCGACCTTGCCGTTGGCGTTCTTCAGCAGCGAATCGACGAACTCGATGCGGCGTGGCCGCTTGAAGCCCGCGAGCCGTGCGGCGCAGAAGTCGTCGAGCCCGGCCGTGTCGGGCGAGGCGCCTGGCTTCAGCACGATGTGCGCGGCCACCGCCTCGCCCCACTTGTCGTCGGGCACGCTGAACACGCAGGCCTCGGCCACGGCCGCGTGCTGGTACAGCACGGCCTCGACCTCCGAGGGGTACACGTTGAAGCCGCCGCTGATGACCATGTCCTTCTTGCGATCGACGATGTAGATGTAGCCCTCGTCGTCGGCGCGCGCGAGGTCGCCCGTGTGATAGCGCCCGTCTTTCAGCACCTCGGCCGTGAGTTCGGGCGCGCGCCAGTAGCCGGCGAAGATGTCCTCGCCGCCCACCACGATCTCGCCCACCTCGCCGGGCGCGACCAGTTGGCCTTCGTCGTCGACGATCTCCACCACCGATTCGAGAAACGGCCGGCCGCACGAGGCCAGCCGGTCGGGCATGGCGGCGCGCGCGAACAGGTGGTCTTCCACCGAGAGGCCGCACACGCCCGACGTGGTCTCGCCCGCGCCGTAGCCCTGCGACAGCACGGGGCCGAACACGTCCATCGCCTGCATGATCCGCGCGGGCGCCATCGGTGCGGCGCCGTAGCCCAGGCGTTGCAGGTCCGGCAACGGCCGGTAGCGGCCCTGCAGCTCGGCCAGCAGCATGTTGATCATGGTGGGCACCATGAAGGTGTGGGTCACGCGCTCTGTCTTCATGTCGCTCAGGAAGCGCGCGGGCTCGAAGCCGGTGAACAAACGGATCGTCGCGCCGCTGCACAGCGCCGGCACGATCTGCATGCCCGAGGCGTGCGTGATCGGCCCCACCAGCCCCAGCAGGTCACCGGGGCGCATGCCCTCCGAGCGCGAGAGAAACTTGCGCAGCTGGGCCAGCCGGTTGCCGAAGGTCTGCATCGCGGCCTTGAGCACGCCGCTGGAGCCCGAGGTGTAGTGCAGCACGGCCAGCTCGTCGGCGCGCACGCGCTCCGTGGTGAAGGCGTCGCTTGCGAGCGCCAGCTGGCCTTCGTACGAAGCGGGCGTGCCTTCGGCCGCATCGAGCAGCAGCAGCTTCGGGGCCGCGCCTTTCAGCAACGGCAGGAAGGTCTCGGCGCGCGCGGCGGTGGTGACGATCAGCGTGGCGTCGCTGTTCACGATGACCTCGGCCACCTCGACGGGCGCGAGCCGCGCGTTCATCGGCGCCTTCACCAGCGCGGCCTTGTAGCAGGCCAGCTCCAGCTCGACGATCTCGATGCAGTTGGGCAGGTACACGCCCACGCGGTCGCCGCGCTGCAGGCCGAGCCCGCGCAGGGCATTGGCCAGGCGGTTCGCGCGCCGGTCGAGCTGTTCGTAGGTGCAGGCGCGCTGCGGCGTGGTCACGGCGACCTGCCGGGCATGCAGGCGGGCGGCGCGGGATGCGAGTTCGCCAACGTTGGCGATCTCGGGCGAGAGTGAGGGCAAGTTGTCTCCTTGTGGCAGGTGCCTGTGCACCTTCGGGAGAACTGTCGCAGGCAACGCCGCTACACAACAAATACCGATTGCTGATGCGCGGCCATCACAAAAGTTGATGGCTCCTTCGCGCGATCCGTCTGCGCGCTATGGCTTGCCGTCAGCCAGGAACTGCGCGTCCCAGCGGCCCGAGGCGATCATCGATCGCGCCTCGTCGGCCAGCACCTGCATCACGACCTGCGTGGCCGCATCGGGCGCCTTGCCGGCCGGCGTGGCCAGGTGGTACGTGCGCAGCAACTCGGGCTCGACGATGCGCGCGACCAGCCAGTTCGGCTGTTCGCCCGGCCCGTCCGCGAGCGCGCAGGCGGGCGAGACCGTGAAGCCCGCGCCCGCGAGGTAGAGCGAGCGCAGCACGCGCGCCGAATCGTGCTCGTGCACCACGTTGAGTTCCACGCCCACGGCCTCGGCCGCCGCCTCCACGCGCTGGCGGATGCTGAAGCGGCGCGACTGCAGCACCAGCGGCAGGCCCGCGGCGCGCGCGAAAGGCACTGTGGGGCGAACTGGTGCACCCTTCTTCGCACGCCCGCCCTTCGCACTTTTTCCGAGCAGTGCCGTCACCTCGCCCTTCGCATCGAAGCCGCAGAGGAACATGCCTTCGCGCACGAAGGGACGCACATCGAGCCCTTCGACGCTCGCGGTGTCGACCAGCAGGCCGATGTCGGCACGGCGATCGACCATGGCCTTGCGCACCATCAGGCTCAGGTCGTCGATCACGAACACGCGGATGCGCGGGTGCGACTGCTTCAGCCGCGCGAGCACCGGCCCGAGCAGCAGCGAGGCCAGCAGGAACGGCACCGCCACCGTGACCGAGCCCTCGGGCCCGTCGGGCGTGCGCTGCAGCCGCTCGCGCATGGCCGCGGCATCCGACAGCAGGCGCCGCGCATCCTGGTACAGCTGCAGCCCGGCGGCCGTCGGCGTCACGCCCACATGCGAGCGGTCGAACAGCTGCGTGCCGAGTTCGGCCTCGAGCTTCTTGATCTGCGCGGTCAGCGCGGGCTGCGCCACGTACAGCGACGCGGCCGCGCGCGACAGGCTGCCGGCTTCGAGCACCGCGATGAAATAGCGAAGAGACCTCAGGTCCATGGGGCGGCAAGGGAAAGATGGGAGCCGCCCATTGTGGCCTCAGCCCGCGAGGGCCTTCACCGCGATGCGCGTGGCCGAGGCGACCACGTCGTTGCGACCCTTCGCGTCCTTGTCGGGGAAGGTCAGGTAGACCGACAGCACCAGCGGCGCACCCGACGGCGGCCACAGCACGCCGACGTCGTTGGTGGTGCCGTACGAGCCCGCGCCGGTCTTGTCGCCCACACGCCAGCCGGCGGGCACACCGGCCAGGAAGCGCTCGGTGCTGGTCGTGTTGCCGAGCAGCCAGTCGCGCATCTGCTCACGCTGCGGGGCACCGAGCGCATCGCCCAGCGCCAGCCGCTGCACGGTGTCGCTCATGGCCGCGGGCGTGGTCGTGTCGCGCGGATCGCCGGGGATGGCGGTGTTCAGCTCGGGCTCGGTGCGGTCGAGGCGGAAGGTGGTGTCGCCGATGCGCCGTGCGAACGCGGTGACGGCGGCCGGCCCGCCCAGCACCTTCAGCAGCAGGTTGGCCGCGGCGTTGTCGCTGTACTGCATGGTGGCGGCGCACATCTCGTTCACGGTCATGCCGGTGGCGAGGTGCTTCTCGGCGACCGGCGAGTGCGACACCAGGTCGCCCTTGCCGACGCTGATGCGGCGCCCGAGCAGGCTGGCATCGGTCGCGCTGCGTTCGAGCACGGCCGCGGCGAGCATCAGCTTGAAGGTGCTGCACAGCGGAAAGCGCTCGTGCGCGCGGTGCTGCAGGCGTGTGCCGCTGCCCGTGTGAAAGCCTGCCACGCCGAGCCGGCCACCGCAGGCGCGCTCGAGTTCGGCGAGCTGTGCTTCGGCGTCGGCTTGTGCGCCCTTCTTCGGCCAGGCGCTGCAGGCGCCCGCCAGCGGGGTCACGGCGACGGCGAGCAACAGGGTGCGGCGCTGGATGAGGGTGTTCATTGGGTTGTGTCTTTCGTTCGCGAGTGAGTGGAATGAAAGGCATCGTAGGAGCGCAGCACCCGGCCTGCCAGCGCCCGGTGCGCGCACGGCGTCTCGGGTGTATCAGCTGTAACGCCATTTTTTTCATTCAACTTTTCGGTTGAATTTAATTTGGCATCGGTCTATATTCAACTTCATGGTTGAACTTGAAATCGAAGACGAACGGCTCGACGCCGTGTTCCACGCCCTGGCCGACAGCACGCGGCGCACCATGCTGCAGCTGCTCGCGCAGGGCGAATGCAGCGTGGGCGAACTGGGCGCGCCGTTCCGCATGTCCTTCGCGGGCGCCTCCAAGCACGTGAAGACGCTGGAGCGCGCGGGGCTGGTGTCGCGCACCGTGCAGGGCCGGGCGCACGTGTGCCGGCTCGAACCGGCGGCGCTCGCCACGGCCGATGCGTGGCTGCGCGCGTATGAAGTCTTCTGGAACCACCGCCTGGACGCATTGGCGCAGGCGCTGCAGCGCGAGGCCGACGACAACGGCCGTGCTTGACCCCTTCTCTCTCCTCTTCATCCATCCAAGGAGCACCGACCCATGACCATGACCCTGAAACACGACCTGGGCACGCAGACCGAGCCCGGCACGCTGCGCATCGAGCGCACCCTGCCCGCGCCCGTCGAGCGCGTGTGGACCTACCTCGTCGATCCCGAGAAGCGCCGCACCTGGCTGGCCGGCGGCACGATGACGCAGGCACCCGGCGCAGTGTTCGAGCTGCGCTTCCAGCACACCGAGCTGTCGGGCGAAGTCGCGCCCGAGCGCTTCGCGGCGTACCGCCAGACCCACGTGCAGAACTCGCGCGTGCTGCGCATCGAAGCACCGACCCTGCTCGTCATCAGCTGGGGCAACGAACACGACGACGCGTCCGAAGTCACCTTCGAACTGTCGCCGCAGGGCGAGCACGCCACGCACCTGGTGCTCACGCACCGCCGACTGCCCGACCGCAAGGAAACGCTGAGCGTGGCCAGTGGCTGGCACGCGCACCTCGGCGTGCTCGACGAGGTGCTGCAAGGGCGCCAGCCGCAAGGCTTCTGGACGCTGCTGGAGGCCGCCGAGGCAGCCTACGCGACACACATCCGCTAGCAGCGACAAGGGCGGCGGCGCAAGGGCCGCCGGGGGCCGTCAGGCCCTGGGCGCAGCGCCCTGCGCCGGATCGCGGCAGGCCTGCACCTGGATCGCACGGCTGATCATGTGCCGCTGCTCGCGGGCGCCCTTGAGCATGCGCTCGGCCTCGGCCCGAACGTGCGGCACGGGCGCGCCGGCGCCCTGCTCCGACACCGCCACGAAGACCGTCGCGCCGCCCTCGAGCACGGCCTGCGTCTTCGGCTGCGACTTGCCCGCATACAGCGGCGCATCGTCGATATAGGCCTCCAGCGAATGCACGCCCGGCTTCACGCACAGGCGCGTGAAGCCGTTGGGCATCAGCGCGGCATGGAACTCGCCGTCGACATACACGTGCGCGGCGCCCACGGTGGGCGTGGACGTGGCACTGCGGAAGAACACCACCTGCGCCAGTTCGGGCACGACGGCCGGCGCCGGCCGGTACACCCCGCCCTTGCGCGAGGCCGGCGCGGGCGCCACGGTCGGTGCGGCCACGAGCATCGGCTCGGAGGGCGGCGGCAGCGCAGGCAGCGGCGCAGAAGCCGTGACCCCGGCGGGCCCGCAGCCCGCAGCCCGCAACCACCATCGACAGCGAGAGCACCCAGCGACCCGGACGCAGGCGCTGGTGAAAGGAAAAGAATCGGGACAAAGACATGAAAGGCTCCAGACGCTTCCGCCAAAGGAAGCATCGTTCAAAAAAATCGAGACAAGGAAAAGAGTGGAAGCCGTGGACCCCACGGCAACGCGCGACAGCCGCACCAGGCGGCTGTCGCGTCCTGGGCGGCGCGGGGGTCGCGCCGCCTTGCAGGCCTGCCGGCTTAGAGGATGGTCACGTGGACCTTGTCCTCGACCAGCAGCTCGGCCGTGCCGGCGAGGTTGGTGTAGACGTGGTACGTCATACCGCCCACTGTGGCATTGCCGCCCTGGGTCCAGCCGTCGTCGCCATGGGTGCCGCCGAGCAGGTCGACTTCGCCGTTGGCGCCGTTGACCAGCATCTGCACCTTGCCGTCGGCCATCGCCATGTCACGCGCACCGCCAGCCAGCACGTCGTGCGCGCTCAGCGCCAGCGTGTTGCCGCCCGCACCCAGGTCGAACTTCTCAAAGCCCTGCACCTTCAGGCCGAGGGCCGACAGGTCGATGTGCATCGACTTGCCGTCCATCACCAGGGTGTCGATGCCCAGGCCGCCGTCGATGCGTTCGAAGTCGCCGCTGTTGACATGGACGGTGTCGTTGCCTGCGCCGCCATGCACCACGTCACCCGTGCCGACATTCAGGAAGGTGTCGTTGCCGGCACCGCCTTCGAGTCGATCTGCGAAGCCGAATCGGGCAATGACGGTGTCGTCCGCATGAACTCCGGACGCGACGTGCGTCTGATCCCCATCCTCCGACACAGCCCCAAATGCCGTGAACGGCTGTTGGTCATGGATTTCGGTCGACATCGCGTTGAGGACGACGGTACTTGGAACGACAATTCCGAGCCAGCTGATGCTGTCAATCATGATGCCGTGATCCCCCACGCCTTCCGGCCCGACCGTGATAGTCATGTAGGCCACGGCCTTGCCGGCGGGTGCCGTGAACGAATAGGGGGTGGAGGACACACCAGTTTTAATATCGCTTGAACCCAGTAGAGCTCCCTGTGCGTCGTAGTACTTGGCGCTTCCAAGGCTATGAACCGCAAAGAGGTTGTACTGCACGCCACTTCCTTCCGCGAAGTCGAACCGCGTAATTGAGTTCGTGCTCAACACCAGGGCTTGCCTACCATCCCCAGGGTTACTCGGGGAAGTTGCAAGGATCTGCATATCACCCAATGTCCCGCTCTTCACAGGCGTGATCTGAAGCCCGTTGGGTGTGGTGACTTGGACTCCTTCCGAAAACACTTGCAGAGCCATCGACTCGAAACCCTCAAACCGGTTTCCAACACTCCCGATTCCAAGCTCAAACGGATTCGAACTCAAGCTTTGATTCCCCGCCCGATCGGTCTGCGTCGCCGTAAGACTGTGGTTGCCTAGAGCCAAATCACCGTTTGGCAGGAACGACCACTTCCCGTCGCTGCCCACAGTCGTGGTGCCGATGACAGCGCTTCCGTCCTTGAGCGCAATCGTCGCACCGGGTTCGCCCGTGCCGTTCAGCACGGGGCGCTTGTCATCGGTTACAGCCCCATTGCCAATGCTCCCCTGACTGTTCCCAACATCGTCGTACGCATCAGTGATCGCTGGCGCCGCCGGCGCCACCGTATCCACCGTGAACCCGAACGAAGCGGACGGCACGCTGGCCGTGCCGGCCTTGTTCACCGCCACCGCGCTGAAGCTGTGGCCGCCGTCGACCAGTGCCGCAGCCGGCGTGTAGGTCCAGTCGCCCGAGGCATTGGCCTGCACGCGGGTCACTTCCACCCCGTTGTCATAGACGATCACGGTGCTGTTCGCCTCGGCCTTGCCCGTGACGACGGGCTTGGTGTCGTCGGTGACGCCGCCGCTGTACAGCTCGCCCTGCACGCTGCCCACGTCGTCCATCACCATCACGATGGTCGGCTTGGGCGGCGGCACGGTGTCCACGGTGAAGTCGAACGGCGCGGACGGTGCACTGACGTTGCCCGCCTTGTCGACGGCGGTCACGGTGAAGCTGTGTGCGCCGTTGTTCAGCCCTGCGGCCGGCGTGTACGCCCAGTTGCCCGAAGCATCGGCCTGCACGCGTGCAACCTCCACACCCTTGTCATGGATGACCACGGTGCTGTTGGCTTCGGCCGTGCCCTTGAAGTCGGGCTGGGTGTCGTCGGTGGGAATGGTGCTGCCACTGGTCAGGTTGCCGGTCACGCCGCCCACGTCGTCGACCACCGACACGATGGTCGGCTTGGCCGGCGGCGTCAGGTCCACCGTCACCTCCCACGGGTTCGAGGGCTCGCTGCGGTTGCCCGCCTTGTCTTCGCTCACCACGGTGAAGTTGTAGGTGCCGCTGTTGAGCTGCGTGGTCGTGAAGCTCCAGTTGCCCGTGGTGTCGGCCGTGACCTTGCCCAGCAGGTTGCCGCCGTCGCTGTAGATGGACACGGTGCTGTTGGCCTCGGCCTTGCCCGACAGGGTCGGGGTGAAGTCGTCGGTCGATGCGCCATGGGCCAGCGGCCCGCGGATGTCGCCCACGTCGTCTTCCACCAACTCGATGGTCGGCCGGGTAGGCGCCTGCGTGTCCACGGTCAGGGCGAAGTCCGCCGTGGGCTTGCTCTCGCCACCGGCTTGCGTGGTCACGGTGGCGTTCAGCTTGTACAGGCCATCGCCCAGCTCGGTCGACGGGGTGAAGCTCCAGTCGCCGTTGGCATCGGCCACGGTCTGGCCCAGCAGCACCTTGCCGTTGTAGATCTTCACGATGCCGTCGGCCGTGGCCTTGCCGTTGAGCGTCGGGGTGGTGTCGTCGGTGACGCCGTCCTTGGCGATGGCGCCGATGACGCTGCCCACGTTGTCCTCGGCGCCGGTGATGGACACCGTGACGTCGCGGGTGTCGAGCGTGAAGTCGATGGCCGGGCTCTTGGCGCCCAGGTTGCCCGCCACGTCGATGACGGCATGCGCGAGTTCGTGCGCGCCGTCCAGCAGCGGCGTGGTCGGCGTGAAGCTCCAGTTGCCCTGGGCGTCGGCCGGCACGCGGCCGATTTCGGTGCCGTGGTCGTAGATGACCACGGTGGCGTTCGGCTCGGTCTTGCCCGTGTAGGTCGGGGTGCTGTCGTCGGTGGTGCTGCCGCTGTTGATCGGGCCGGTGATGTCACCGGCGTCGTCGCTCAGCAATGCCGTGCCGGCTGACCCAGCAGCGTGGCGCCGTCGTACACCTTGACGATGCCGTCGGCGGTGGCCTTGCCCGTGAGCGTCGGGGTGGCGTCGTCGGTGACACCGCCCTTGGCGATGGCACCGGTGATCTTGCCCACGTCGTCGCTTGCGCCGTCGATGCGGATGACCACGGGTTCACCCGCGACCGTGAAGGCGGTCACCGGGCCGCGCGCGCCGGCATTGCCGGCCGCGTCGATCACGGCGTTGCTGAAGCTGTAGCTGCCGTTGTCCAGCGGGGCCGGCGTGAAACTCCAGTTGCCCTGGGCATCGGCCGGCACGCGGCCGATCTCCTTGCCTTCGTTGTAGATGACGACGGTGGCGTTCGGCTCGGTCTTGCCGGCGTAGGTGGGGGTGTTGTCGTCGGTGATGCTGCCGCTGGCGATTTCGCCCTGGATGGCACCCACGTTGTCGCTGAGCACCGCAGCCGAAGCTGCGGGCGGCGTGAAGTCGGCGGTCAGCACGAACTCGGCCGAAGGCGCGCTGGTGTTGCCCGCCTTGTCGGTGGCGGTGACGGTGAAGCTGTGCACGCCTTCGTTCAGCGGCGTGGTGGGGGTGTAGGCCCAGTTGCCGGCGGCGTCGGCCGTGGCCGTGCCCAGCGGCCTGCCGTTGTCGTACACGGTGACGGTGCTGTTGGCTTCAGCCTTGCCCGACAGGGTGGGCGACGGGTCGTCGGTGACGCCGCCGTTGACCAGCGCGCCCTGCTTGGCGCCCACGTCGTCTTCGGCTGCCACGATGGTGGGGGCCGCCGGTGCGGCGGTGTCCACGGTGAAGCCGACCACCGGCGTGGGCGTGCTCACGTTGCCGCTCAGGTCGGTGGCCGTGGCGGTGATGGTGTGCTCGCCCTGGCTCAGGTCGGCCGTGGGCGTGAAGCTCCACTTGCCGTCCGCACCAACCAGCGCGGTGCCCAGCAGGGTCTTGCCTGCGCCTTCGCCGTCGTACACATGGATGGTGCTGTCGACCTTGCCCGTGCCCTTGATCTCGGGACGGGTGTCGTCGGTGACGCCGCCGGGAACGATGGTGCCCTTGATCGCGCCCTGGTCGTCGACCAGCGTGTCGATCGACACGAGCAGGTCTTCGGTGTTCACGGTCACGTTCAGCGGGTCGCTCTTGCCGCTGCCGTTGCCTGCCGGGTCGATGACCTCGGTGGTGAAGCTGTGTGCGCCGTCCGGCAGCGGCGTGCCGGGCGTGAAGCTCCAGTTGCCATCGGGGCCGACCGGTGCGGTGCCGAGCAGCTTGCCGTTGTCGTACACGTTCACGGTGCTGCCGGGCTCGGCCTTGCCGTTGAAGGTGGGCTTGTTGTCGTCGGTGATGTCGCCGTTGTTCAGCGCACCCGTCTTGCCACCGGCGTCGCTTTCGGTGATGGTGATCGAATGCTGGCCTTCACCCAGGTCCTTCGAGGGCGTGAGGGACCACGCGCCGTTGCCGTCCACGACGACCTTGCCGATTTCCTTGCCGTTGTCGTAGATCGTGACGGTGTTGCCGGGCGTCGCGCCGGTGCCCGAGAAATCGGGGCGCTTGTCGTCGGTCTTGCCGTTGTGCGGGATCGGGCCCTGCACCTTGCCGACGTCGTCGTACGCGCTCAGGCTGTCGAAGCCGGGCTTGCCGGGAGGCAGCGGCTCGGGGACCACGGGCCCGACGGGCTGGGGATCGCCGTCGCTGCCGCTGGCGGCGGCAATCAGGCCGACGCCGAGCGCGGCGAGGCCGCCGGTCAGCAGCAGCGGCAGCATGCCGCCGAGAAAGTCGTTGCCGCCGGCTTCGGCGCCCGCAAGGTACGGCGCACCCGGGCCGTACGAATCGCCGCCGAGCGCCACGGGCGTCGACTGGCCTTCGGTCAGCGCGTAGATGTCGCTCGACGCGTCGGTGGGCGTGTACGCATACAGCTGGCCGTCTTCGGCCACGCCGTACAGGCCCACGGGCTCCGATTGCGCGTAGTAGCCCTCGAGCACCAGGCTCGGGCTCGTCTCGCCTTCAAGCGTGACGTGCAGGTCGGCGCCCACGCGCGTGAGGGTCACGTTCTCGGGCGCGAAGCCGTCGTCGCCCTTGAGCAGGTACTTGGCACCCTTCTGGACCTTGATCTTGAGCGGCGCCTGACCGGCTGCTGCCACTGCTTGGTCAATGTTCTTTCCGTTGCTGTTGACAACGACCTTCGTCTTCTTGGATGCCATGGAATTCCTGTGCTCGCTAGATAAAAATGGGACCGTGCAGCCGCACGCAGACGTTGCGCCAGATCAAACGGTGGGGGGATGGGGACACTCTAGGAAGAACACCTGGAAGGAGCCATCGGACGAGTCTGAAACCCAAAGCCGTAGGACTAGGCCAAAGGCGAAACTGTGAACAAAGCCCTGCAGCAAGGACACAAAGCGCAAAGGCCCTCGCGAATCGATGACTCGCGAGGGCCTTGGAAGGATGAAGAGGTCCGGCGAAGCGCTGCAGCGCGCCGGTTGTGCCCGCCTACACGCTGCGGGACGCGATGCGCACCGGCATCGACAACAGGATCTGCGCCATGCTCTTGCCCAGTGGGTCGGTGCGCAGCGAGGCCATGCCGCCACCGCCCAGCGCTTCTTCACAGACGAAGTTGAAGGCGCCGATGCCGGGGAGTTCGTAGCGCGTGACCGCGCCCTCGACCAGGTGCGCCATGTAGGCGCGCACGGCCTGCGCAGTGAGTTGCTCGCGCAGCACGGGCAAGTAGCGCGGTTCGCGGGCGAGGATGCCGATGTTGGAGACATCGCCCTTGTCGCCGCTGCGGGCGTAGGCCAGGCGGATCAGTGGCACTTCGAGCCATTCGTCGTCTGCGTCCACGTCGGCAGTCTCGACCTGCGGCATCACGTCATCGGCCGTCGCAACCTCCGCCGCCTGCGTCGCCACCGCCACGGGCCACGACTCGCCGGCCATCTCGACCATGGGCGTGAACAGCGCTTTGTCTACCAGCAGCGGAAACTGCCGAATCGACAGCGCCACCGACGGCCGCCCGCCGCCCAGGCCCGTGGTGCCGGGCGCCCACGAGGTGCCAGCCGCGGAAATTTCGCGTGCGAAAAGTTCGAGCGGCGCCTTGTCCGCGTGCGTCACGGCCACGCGCAGCACCGCCTGGCGCGGCGGCCGGTCGGTGGCGTGCGGGCCGTAGCACTGCTCGGCGCCGAGCACGTCGATGTGCGTGGCCGAGAAGTCGGCCCAGCCGCGCTGCGCGAACAGGTCGCGCGTGCGGCGCAGCATGGCCTCGCCGCTGCGCTGCGCCTTGGCGGCGGCATCGAAGCCGACGATCAGCAGCTCGGCGTTGCAGCGGTAGCCCGCGGCGTAGGTGGCCGTGACCTTGTAGCGGCCCGACGGGGCGCGCCCGCGTGCGCCCGAGACGCGCACCGCGTCGACGCCCACGTTCTCGGTGCGCACCTCGCGAAAGTCGCAGGTCACGTCGGGCAGCAGGTAGGCCGCCGGGTCGCCGATTTCGTACAGCAGCTGTTCGCCCACGGTGGCCCGGCTCACGAGCCCGCCGGTGCCGGGCGGCTTGCCGACGATGAAGCTGCCATCGGCCGCGCATTCGACCACCGGGTAACCGATGTGCGCCCAGTCGGGCACCTGTTCCCAGTCGGTGTGCAAGCCGCCGGTGGCCTGCGCGCCGCATTCGATGATGTGGCCGGCCAGGCTGCCGCCCGCGAGGCGGTCCCAGTCGTTGTCGGCCCAGCCGAATTCGTGCATCAACGCGCCGAGCGTGACGGCGCTGTCGACGCAGCGGCCGGTAATGACGATCTGCGCGCCGGCGTCGAGCGCCCGCGCGATCGGCACGGCGCCCAGGTAGGCGTTGGCGCTCACGAGGCGTTCGGGCAGCGGTGCGCCCGTGCTCATGTGGCCGATGCCCTGCGCGCGCAACGCGCCGGCATGCGGCAGCGCGTCGTCGCCGGTGACCACGGCGATGCGCGGCGCGAGCCCCATGCCGGCCGCCAGCTGCGTGAGCGCGGCGGCGCAGGCGCGCGGGTTCACACCGCCCGCGTTGGCGATCACGCGGATGCCCTGGCGCATCACGTCGGGCAGCACGGCGGCCATCGCGGTGGTGACGAAGTCGGTGGCGTAGCCGGCGTCGGGGTTCTTCAGCTTCGCGCCGGCCAGCAGCGACATCGTGAGTTCGGCGAGGTAGTCGAACACGAGGTAGTCGATATCGCCCTTCTGCACGAGCTGCGGCGCGCCGGTGCTGCTGTCGCCCCAGAAGCCCGAGGCGCCGCCGATGCGCACGGTCTTCGTCTGTGTGTCCGTGGTGCTCATCGCGCGGCTCACTCGGGCTCGATGCCGGCCGCGCGGATTACGCGGCCCCACTTCTGCGATTCAGCAGCCTGGAACTGCGCGAGCGCCTCGGGCGTGCCGGTGGCAGCCTCGCCACTGGAGATGGCCTGGTAGGCGACGATGGCGGGCGAGGCCGACACCTTGTTCAGCATCTCGTTGAGCTTGCGCGTGACGGCCGCGGGCGCGCCCGACGGCAGATAGACCGCCGTCCAGTACGACATGTCGTAGCCCTTCACGCCGGCCTCGGCCACGGTCGGCAGCGCGGGCACGGCGGCCAGGCGCTTGTCGCCGCTCACGGCCAGCGCGCGCAGCTTGCCGCTCTTGACGTGCGGCAACGCGGTGGGCGCGTCGGCGAACATGAAGTCGACCTGCCCGCCCAGCAGGTCGGTGATGGCCATCGGGTTGCTCTTGTAGGGCACGTTCATCATGTCGATGCCCGCCATCTGCTTGAGCAGTTCGCTCGCCACGCGGCTGGACGAACTGCCGCTGCCGAAGTTGAGCTTGCCCGGCGACTTCTTCGCCGCCGCCACGAGGTCGGCCACCGACTTGATCGGCGATTCGGCGCCCACCAGCAGCAGCATGTGGCCCTTGGACAGCAGGCCGACCGGCGTGAAGTCTTTCACCGGGTCGTAGGGCAGCTTCTTGTACAGGTGCTCGTTGGCGGCGTGCGTGGTGTTGGTGGTCATCAGCAGCGTGTAGCCGTCGGGCGCGGCCTTGGCGACGTACTGCGCGGCCAGGAAGCCGCTGGCGCCCGCGCGGTTTTCCACGATCACCGGCACCTTGTATTCGGTGGTCAAGGCCTGCGCGAAGCTGCGCGCCTGCTGGTCGGTGCCGCTGCCGGCCGCGAAGGGCACGACGACGGTGAGCGGCTTGGCGGGATAGTCCTGCGCGTGGGCAGGTGCTGCCGCCGCTGCCGCAGCGAAGGCCAGGACCGCGCCGAGGCGGAAGATGGAAGTGCGCATGGGTGATGTCTCCGGTGGTCTGTCGTTTTTAGAAAAGGAAATCGGTGCGGTCGCTCAAGCGCTGTCGCGCTGCGGCACCGGCGGCGCACCGAGCGCCGCGTTGTGCTCGCCCAGCCGGGGCGCGACCGCGCGATGCGCGGGCCGCACGCCATCGATGGACATCGGCAGCGCGGTCAGGCGGAAGTCTTCGCCCGGCACGGGCTGCAGCATGCCGAGCGCTTCGACCTGCGGATGCGCGACGGCTTCGGGCACGGTGTGCACCGGCGCGCAGGGCACGCCGGCCGCGGTGAAGCGCGCCATCCAGTCGGCGCGGGTGCGTGCGCGCAGCAGCGGGCCGATCTGTTCGAACAGCGCGGCCTTGTGCTGCAGCCGCTGGCGGTTGTTGGCAAAGCGCGCGTCGGTGGTCCAGTCGTCGCGACCGAGTTCGTGCGCGAACTTGGCGAAGAGGCGGTCGTTGCCGCAGCAGATCAGCAGCGGCGCATCGGCGGTATCGAAAGATTCGTAGGGCACGAAGCCCGGGTGGCCCGAGCGGTGGCGGTCGGGCAGCCGCCCTTCGTTGACGTAGGCATCGGCCTTCTGCCCGGTCCAGACCAGCGCGGTCTCGAGCAGCGAGGTGCTCACCACGCCGCCCCGGCCCGTGAGATGGCGGCGCTGCAGCAGCGCCAGCGCGCCGATCACGGCCCACATGCCGGTGCCCTGGTCGCAGACCGAGGCGCCGGTGCGCATCGGCGGATCGTCGGGCCCGCCGTTGATGCTCGACAGCCCGCTGAAGGCCTGGATCAGCGGCTCGTAGCCCGGTTGCATGCGCAGCGGACCGGTGTGGCCGAAGGCCGAGATTTCGCAGTAGATGAGCCGCGGATGGCGCGCGCACAGCGAGGGGCCGTCGATGCCCATCGACTGCGTGACGCCGGGGCGCAGGTTGTGGATGAGGATGTCGGCGCCGGCCGCGAGCACCTCGAAAGCCGCCATGCCTTCGTCGCTCTTCAGGTCGATGGCGACCGAGCGCTTGCCGCGGTTGAACACGTGGAAGTTGAGCGCGTCGCCGTGGCGGAATGCCGGGCCCATGTGGCGCGCGTCGTCGCCGCCTTCGATGCGTTCGAGCTTCACGACGTCGGCGCCGAGGTCGGCCAGGATCGCGCCCGCGAAGGGCCCCGCCAGCACCTGCCCGAGTTCGAGCACCCGGATGCCTTCCAGAATTTGGGGGTTCATGTCTCGAGGGCTCGGGGGCCCCTTGTCTCCGTTGCGTTGAAGGCGCCAGTCTGGGCGCCACGCATTGATCTGTGAAGAACAATATTCCTATATCTGTGATAACTTGGATGGATCAATCCACCGCCACCCGAGGAGCCGCGTCCGTGCGAGTCGACATCACGCTGCAGCAGCTCGAGGCCTTCGTCGAAGTCGCGAAGACCACCAACTTCCGCGCGGCCGCGCAAGCCTTGCATGTGTCGCAGCCGGCGCTGAGCCGCACGGTGCGCATCGTCGAAGACCTGGTGGGCGCGCGCCTGTTCGACCGCGACACGCGGCATGTGGAACTCACGCCGGCCGGGCGCGAGTTGCTGCCGATTGCGCTGCGCATCCTGGAAAACTTCAACAGCTCGTTCAGCGAGCTGTCGCAGTTCCTCGAAGGCCGCAGCGGCCACCTGACGATCGCGGCGCTGCCCTCGACCGGGGTGGCGCTGCTGCCCGGTGCCATCGCCGAATTTCGCGAGCAGCATCCGCAGGTGGAGTTCTCGCTGATCGAAGGGCCGGCCGACGCGGTGCGCGCCGCGGTGGACGAAGGCCGCGCCGACTTCGGCCTCAGCGTGCGTCCCGGCCCGCACGAGCCTTTGCTCTATCGGCACCTGCGCGACGACCCCTTCGTGCTGCTGTGCCGGCGCGACGACCCGCTGGCCGCGCGCGCCTCGGTGTCGTGGTCGGTGTTCGCGACGCGACCCTTCATTGCGAGCAGCTTCCAGAGCAGCATCCGGCCGATCACCGACGCCGCCTTTCTGCAGCGCGGCCTGCAGGTGCAGCCTGCGCTCGAGTACCCGAGCGTGGCCGTGGCGGGTGCGCTGGTCGCGGCCGGGCTGGGGCTCACCGCCCTGCCCCGGCTCGCGCTGCAGCTGTCGCAGAACGACGAGCTGACCACCGTGCCGCTGCAGCGACCGGTGATGTCGCGGCCCATCGGGTTGGTCACGCGTGCGGGGCGTTCGCCCTCGCCGGTGGGTCGCGCGTTCATGGACCTGCTGCACCGTCGGGAATCGTCCCCGCGCTGACTTCGGCGCGCCGGCTGCGGCATCATCGACGCCATGCACAGCACGCCCCCGTATCCCCTGGTCATCGTCAAGGTCGGTGACACCCATGACGCGCTGCGCGAAGGCCGCGGCGACTTCGAGCACTGGATCGCCGACGGCCTCGGCACGCAGACCCTGCCCCTCGTCGTGGTCGACCCGCGCCGCGGCGACACGCTGCCCGCGCCCGGCCAGGTGGCCGGCGTGGTCGTCACCGGCTCGCACGCAATGGTGTCGCACCGCGAACCCTGGAGCGAAACCACCGCCGTCTGGCTGGCCGAGCTGGTCGCGCGCGACACGCCCGTGCTCGGCATCTGCTACGGCCACCAGCTGCTGGCGCACGCGCTCGGCGGCGAGGCCGGCCACCACCCGCAAGGCCCGGAGGTCGGTACCGTCACTGTCACGCTCGACGCAGCTGCCGCCGGCGACGCCCTGCTGGGCGATCTGCCTGCGCAGTTCCCGGCGCAGGCGATCCACTGGCAGAGCGCGCTGCGCCTGCCCGAGGGCGCCGTGCGACTGGCCCACAGCGCGCATGAGCCCGTTCATGCCTTCCGCGTGGGCGCGCAGGCCTGGGGCCTGCAGTTCCACCCCGAGTTCGACGCCGAGACCATGGGCGGCTACATCGACCTGCTGGCCCGCGACCTCGCCTCGGACGGCCTCGATGCCGCGGCGCTGCGCGACGGCGTGCGCCCCACGGGCGCGGCGGCAGGCCTGCTCGGGCGCTTCGCACGGATCGTCGAGGCGAAAGCCCAGGCACAACAAGGCGCCTGACCCTGCCGACGGGGCGTCGGCGCGCGACTACAAAGAGCGGGCCGCGCTTGGGTTAAGGTGCGGTTCCTTTCGCAGCTTTCCCCGCCTCATGACCACGCCTTCGTCCCCGCCGGCCCGCAAGCATTTTT